>CALAZI010000094.1 GCA_937895955.1 uncultured Alphaproteobacteria bacterium
CGCCGCATAGTCAACGTCATCGCGCGCTGCGGATGAATTCGCCATCGCATGCGGCAACGCCTTCTCCTGAATGGGCGGCAAGGGCGGCAAAGCCGACGGCGCGCCGCCGCGCATCAGCGTGCATCCGTAACCTTCTCGATATATCGCGCGGGTGCGTCCAAGGCCGTAGAGAGAAGCCGACACCGTTCGCCTTTCCGTGTCTTCTCTAAGGATGATGTGATCGAAGACGGGCGAGATATCGTTGAATTCCACCGATTTGACCGTCGCCGGGTCGCGGCCTGCGACGAAGATTTCCGAACAGGCGATTTTCGCCATATATCCCGCGCCGACGGCGGCCAGCGGATTGATTGTCGCCCATGAAACGGCGAGAGCCGCAACGACGACCGTTGCGGCGATCAACAGACCTCGCTTCATGAGTGCGCCCTTGCTTATTCCATCGGCCGGAAGATGAGGGTCATCACGACGCCGATCAGGCCGAGCACCGACCAGAGCGGCAGATCAAGCACGGTGCCAAGCGCCTTGGCGAGGCCGCCGGGCGAATTTTCCGCGACCGCGGGCCCGTTGACCCCGAGCAGCGCCAGCACTTCCGACGAAGTGCGGACGACCGGTTCGCCCGCCTCCATCGATGAGACGGCGTCGGCGCCCAGCAGGGCGATTGCGAGCGCAACCAAAATCCACGAAATCAAGCGAAACGCCGCCATTTCCTTTACCCCTATGCCCCTCTTTTTCCTGAAGATTAACGCATCAGGCGCGCCCCTGCAAATATCGTCCGAAGGGCGCGCGCGCGCCTTGCGGATGCGCGCGCGCGTTGTATAGATGCCCCTCCATTGCGACGGACAGGTGGCCGAGTGGTCGAAGGCGCACGCCTGGAACGCGTGTAGGCGGGCAACCGTCTCGAGGGTTCGAATCCCTCTCTGTCCGCCATCACCTGAAAAAGCGTTTGTCATCTCAATCGCTTACCTTCCTGCTAGACAAAACCGCGTCGGCGCTAGACAATTCTTCGTTCACCAAACGTGCTATCGCCTCTCGCGCGTTCGTTTTCTGGTCGGCGTCGCGGGTGTAGCGCGCAGCTTCGGAAAGCGTCTTGTGACCGAGGATCGCCCTTATCTGATGCGCGGTCGCGCCTGCTTCAGCTAACCGCCTTCCTGCCGCTTTCCGAAGGCCGTGCGCTGAATAGCCAACCGAAATTCCTGCGGCGTTACATTGATCGCGGAACCAGTTTCCGAAGCCGGCGGCCGTGAACGGCCGGTCAAACACTGTTGTCAAGAATTGCAGCCCGGAGCGCGGCGTCGCTTCGATTGAGCGCGATAAGGCCGGATGTATAGGTATCCACAAGGCGGTCCCGGTCTTTTGCTGCACAACTCGGATTGCGCCAGCCTTGATGTTTGAAGGTGTCATGGTGACGACGTCAGAGCGGCGCTGGCCAGTGAATAGCAGGAGGTCGAAGGCCAGCCGCTGCTTTGTGCCGATCGGCCAATGTTTTTCGTAAAGCGCGATCTGATCTTCTGACCATGCCTTGAAGCCGTCGCCGGGCACCCTTTGGGCCTTGATGCCAGCGGCCGGATTCTGGGTAATCCATTCGCGCTCGACGGCGGCGTTGAGAACCTGCCGGAAATAACGGAGCAACTTGTTAGCGGCGCCGGGCCCCGACTGCTTTGCCATCAGCGCCTTGATGTGGCGGCGCTCCAGTTCCTTGATCGGCAAATGCTCATATTTTTTGCGAAGCGGTTCAATCGCTGCGCGCACGGCGCGTTTGCTGCTTTGCTTCAGCGATGCGTATTCAAGAGATTCATAGTAGGCAACACAAGCGGCATCGAAGGTGCCAGCTTTGGCCTTCGCGCTTACTGGCCCGTTCTTTCGCCTACAAAGTTCGCCGTATTCACTATCAAAAGCGTCATCGCCCGGAAGCGATTTCATGTAAACGCTAAGGCCCTTCCGCCGAAACCGCGCGCGCCATTTGCCGCGATTGTCTCGCGCAACTGTCACGTACCGATAGGTCGGCCGAATTGTCATGCAACCTCATCCTACGGATTTGCGGCGTCGCATTCGCTGTCTTTCGGAAGTGCAGCGAAAGCCGCTTCAAGCTCGCGCCGATCCCAAAGTTTGCGAGCGCCGACGCGGCGCGGATGCGGTTCCAAACGCGCCCCGGACCGGCGCGCCGATCTTCGAGCCCTTGCTCGCCAAAGCGGGCGTAGAGATCGTACCAGCGATAGAACGTGCTCTTTGAGACGCCGATCTTCTCTAGCGTCTGTTTCACGCCGAGATGGGATGCCTCGACAAGGCGGATGATTTCGAGCTTGTCGGAAGCGGGGAATTTCATACCTCGTCTTCCCCATCCCCGCTCATGCTTTTTTTAAGCAGGCGGTTCTCAAGCGTGAGCTCGGCGACGAGTTCTTTCAGATCCGCCGCTTCACGGCGAAGATCCTTCACCTCGCCAGACGACGCCTGCCGCGCCGTATCGCCCGCGAGCCGCCGCTTGCCGGCCTCGAGGAACTCCTTCGACCAGCTGTAATAAAGGCTCTCGGCGATCCCCTCGCGCCGACACAATTCGGCGACCGAGTACTCGCCGCGAAGGCCGGACATGACAATCCGGATCTTCTCCTCGGTCGAATAGAGCTTCCGCGTCGCGCGGCGGATGGTCTCGATATGCTGCTCGGCCGACTCCTGCGGCCCGGATTTCTGTCTCATCTTCGCTCCCTTGATGGGCTACGATGAGCCAGAAATCCTCCGTTCAGTTCACCCCGTCAAATGTCCCCCAATTGCTGACGGCGGACAGGTTTTCGCCAATTTGCCGATTGTGGAAGAGCATGGTCATACGGGCATCGGCGATGTGGAGTTTGGGCTGGATTATGCGCTCTTGAAAGACACGGGCGCGCTGAATCCGGAGGTGACGTTAGGGTTTTTAGCCGCGGCGCCTACAGGAGATGCGGATGATCATCTCGGCGTCGGCGGATGGTCCTACATGGTTTCGCTGAGAGCGAGCAAACAGCTTGGATATGGCGTTTACGGCCATATCCTCGGCGAATATGAATGGACACCGAACGGCGGATCCGACTTCGACGCCTTGACCGGATGGTCTTTCGGCGCGGGAGCCTCATGGCTCGTTGCAGAACCCGTCACGCTGATCGCTGAATATATTCGTAAGCAAGAGCGTGAGGAAATTCACGGAATCGTTCACCCGGGCGTCGAATCTTTTGTTTCGGCAGGCGTGTCTTATGAATTCGCCGATCATTTTTTCATCGGAGCGGCCGGCGCTTTCGGCGTAAATGATCACACCGATGAAAATCGGATCATTGTAAATCTCGAAAAAGAATTCTGATCTTCGTCAGCCTTCTGATTTCAGCTGGAATGGAGCAAGGCGTCACGCCTTTTACGCGGCGCGCCTGATTTTGAGGGCCGGACACATTCTGATATATAGGCGGCAGACGTAAATTACGGTCCTCGCCTCAGGGATGTTTTGAGGTTGGGCCGCTCGTCAGCCTTTACCCGGATCGCGCAGGATTATTTTGCAATCACACCAGCCAAGCGGAACGAAGAAGCGGAATGGCGTCGCTCTTGTCGCCGACATAGGCGGCACGAATGCGCGCTTCGCAATCGCGGATAGGACCGTCGGCGAAATATCCCTGCGTGAAATCCGGCGCTTTCGCGCCGCGGATTTCCAGAGCGTTGACGATGCCGCGAAAGCCTATCTTCAGTCAGTCGGCGTCAAACCATCGCGAGCCTGCTTTGCGGCGGCGGGGCCTATCATTGATGATGCGGTCGACTTTACAAACTCGCATTGGACGCTTCGTGCGGACGATATTGCGGAATCGCTCGGATTAAAGACGGTTCGCATCGTCAATGATTTTTTCGCCCTTGCCGCGGGCGTTGAATACCTGCCGCCTTCTTCGTTCATTGAAGTGAAAAGCGGCGCGCCGATCGTCGGTGCGCCCCGGCTTGTCATCGGTCCCGGCACCGGATTTGGGCAGGCGCTGATAGTACCAACAATATGCGGCGATAGAATCATCGCGACTGAAGGCGGACATGCATCCTTCGCGCCGGGCGCCGACATCGAATGGGAGATAAGGCGACATATAACGCGGGAGCATTCGCGCGTTTCAATAGAGAGAGTCCTTTCAGGTAGCGGGTTGAGAAATATTTACCACGCGCTCTGCGCTATTGAAGGCGAACATGATGTTTTTCAGCAAGCTGAGGCGATCACGGCCGCCGCGATCGCCGGCGAAGATCAGACTGCGGCTAAAACCGTCAATATGTTTTGCGACATTTTGGGGCAGGTCGCCGGCGACGCCGCGCTGTCCGCCGGCGCTCGCGGCGGGGTTGTTTTGGGCGGCGGCATCCTGCCGAAAATAAAAGACATTTTCATTCGCAGCGCGTTTGTCGCGCGCTTCGTCGATAAAGGGCGAATGTCGGAATATTTAAGCGCAATCCCGGTAAAGCTGATCACTGGCGAAGGGGCGGCGCTTTACGGCGCGGCGGCGTCGCTGGAGGATAATTAAGGCGCAGCGCCGTTTACGCGCGCGCTCATCGGATATTCTTGTCGGGCCCGCCGCCGCTGTCGGGCCTCGCGTGGATTTCGTCCGCCCGCCCGAGTTTTTCGCTCAACAAACGCGACCTGCGCCAGATCATGACGGCGAGACCGGCGAGGATGGCCGCCGACACCGCATAAGCGGTCCACACATAGCCGCCATATACGCCCATCTCAAAAACAGCCTGCATAAGCGTGATCTCGCCTTAGAAAGCATTCGGTTCAGGTTTCCGACCACATTGAGCGACGGTTGGCAAACCGAAAGATCAGGTCGGACCCTGACGATAGGTGAAACGCCGCTGTTTCAGCGCATTGACCCCGCGACCTGACGTTGTTGGGTCTCGGTTGCGCGGATTAGTCGCTGAAGTCGTCGCTTTGACGGTAGCGAAGGACGGGCGCGCCGTACTAAACAGGCCGGCGTTGAGGCTAAAGGGACAGTGTAGGGATGGCCGCCGAGTTCGGGCAATTTTCGCTCATTTTCGCGTTCTTTGCAGCGATGATCCAGGGCGTCTTTCCATTCGTCGGAACGGCCGGCAAGGATGCGGCCCTGGCCGCGATCGGACGTTCAGGCGCCATAGCGCTTTTTGCTCTTACCGCGCTGTCGTTCGGCTGTCTCATCTATGCGCATGCGACATCCGATTTTTCCGTTCTCAACGTTTATCAAAATTCGCATACGGCGAAACCATTCGTTTATAAGATCAGCGGCGTTTGGGGCAATCATGAAGGATCAATGCTGTTGTGGGCGTTGATCCTGGCGGTTTACGGCCTTGCGGCCGCAATATTCGATAGGGGTCGAAACGAGCTTTTGACGGCGAAGGCGCTTGGCGTTCAAGGTCTTCTCGCGGCCGCCTTTATTGCGTTCATCCTATTCACGTCAAATCCATTTGAGCGCCTTATTCCGGCGCCAGGCGATGGCGCGGATCTCAATCCGCTTCTGCAGGATCCCGGACTCGCGATCCATCCGCCTTTTCTTTATCTCGGTTATGTCGGATTCTCGATCACCTTTTCTTACGCCGTCGCCGGGTTACTTCAAAATCGAATAGATTCGGAGTGGGCGAGCATCGTGAGGCCATGGGCGCTGACAGCATGGGTTTTTTTGACGATCGGAATCGCACTCGGTTCATGGTGGGCCTATTATGAACTCGGTTGGGGAGGTTTTTGGGCGTGGGATCCGGTGGAAAACGCCTCTTTCATGCCTTGGCTCGCCGGCGTCGCTTTCATCCATTCGGTTCGTGTTGTTGAAAAGCGCGATGCGCTAAAGGTCTGGACCGTATTGTTGGCGATTCTGACTTTTTCATTGAGCCTTATCGGCGCGTTTCTCGTCCGGTCTGGAATCCTGACATCGGTGCACGCTTTCGCTGTCGATCCCGAAAGGGGCGTCTTTATTCTTGCAATATTGGCGGCGACCGTGGGCGGGTCGCTCCTCTTGTTCGCGCTGCGCGGCGGATCCCTGACGACGCAATCCGCGTTTGAGCCGGCTAGCCGGGAAGGCGCAATTCTAGTGAATAACGTGCTGCTTGTGACGGCATGCGGCACGGTTTTTATCGGCACGTTTTATCCCTTGTTCGTCGATATAGCGTCTGGCGAGCGCATTTCCGTCGGGCCGCCGTTTTTCAATGCGAGCTTTGCGCCGCTTATGGCTTTGCTTTTCATCCTGATTGGACCGGGCGCCGCGCTGGCGTGGAAAAAAGGATCCATCAAAAGCGCATTGGCGCAATTGCGGCCCGCGGCGATAGCAAGCCTTATTATCGTCTTGATCGCCGCTTGGTTGACCTGGCCGAAGCCTGTCGCCGCCGCCTTGGGCGTCGGTCTTGCGACATGGGCGCTGGGCGGGACGCTTCTGGATGTCACAAAGCGCATCAAGCTTTTGTCGCTTTCGCCGGCCCAGGCGTTCTCACGGTTCATCAATCTGCCTCGCGCCTATCTGGGCATGGCGATCGCGCATGTCGGGCTTGCGATCGTCGCGTTCGGCGTCATCGGAACCGGCGTTTGGCGGACGGAAGCAGTGCAATTAATGACGCAGGGCGATGCAATCGCCGCCGGTCATTATGAGGCGCGGCTGATAGACGTCGTTCGCACGACTGGTCCGAATTATATCGCAGAGGAGGCTCAATTCGAAATCAGCCGTCGCGGCGAGGCGGTGCGCGTCATGTCGACCGAGCGGCGTTTTTACCCTGTGCGCGGCATGCAGACGACTGAAGCCGGCATCTGGACGACCCTCGGCGGCGATCTTTATCTCACTTTGGGCGAGGAAACCGCCGGCGCCGGTTGGGCGGTCCGCGCTTATTACAACCCACTCACAATCTGGCTTTGGCTCGGCGCCGGGCTGCTTGCTCTAGGCGGCGCCGTCGCCGGTTCTGATCTCGGGCGTGTGAAAGCGTCGCGCAAGGCGCTTTCATCGGCGCCTGACGCGAAGGGAGCGCCGGCATGACGCGATTCCTTTTGCTTACGCCGCTCGTCTTTTTCATCGCGCTTGCCGCTTATTTCGCCATCGGCCTTGAGCGGGATCCGACGCGCATACCGTCCGTCCTGATTGATAAGCCGCTGCCTGAATTTGATTTGCCGGCGCTTGAGGGATTTGAAAACGGATTTTCCTCACGCGACCTGTCGGGGCGCGTCGCACTCATCAATATATTCGGTTCGTGGTGTGCGAGCTGTATCATCGAGCACCCTGTGTTGATGAAGATGGCTGCTGAGGGAGACGTGCTGATCGCAGGCATCGATTGGAAAGATCCGCCGGGCGCGGGATCGAAATGGCTGGCAGACAACGGAAACCCGTACGATCTTATCGGCGCCGATTTCGCAGGAAAAACAGCCATTGACCTCGGCGTCACAGGCGCGCCTGAAACGTTTGTTATCGATAAAAACGGGCGCATTCGCCACAAGGTGACCGGCCCGATCGATGAGCGGCTCTGGCGCGAGGAATTGAAACCGCTCATCAGAATGCTTGAAGAGGAAGATGTCAACTAAGATGCGTATGACAGCGGTGTTTGCGATTGCCTTTCTTGCGCTTGCAGCTGCTGACCGCTCGCACGCGGTCGAACCGGACGAAGTTCTTGCAGACCCGATACTGGAACAACGCGCAAGAGAAATAAGCCGGGAGCTGCGATGCGTCGTTTGCCAAAGCCAGAGCATTGACGATTCAAATGCGCCGCTGGCGAAAGATATGCGCATCGTCGTGCGTGAGCGGCTTTTAGCTGGCGACAGCGATGAGGAAGTATTGCGGTTTCTTACGTCGCGTTACGGCGATTATGTTCGCTTGAACCCGCCGCTAAAAGGCGCAACCTATTTCCTTTGGGCCGCGCCACTGATAATATTCGCCGCCGCCGCGGGCTTATCGATCGCATATCTGAAACGGATGAAAGAACGCTCCGATA
Source organism: uncultured Alphaproteobacteria bacterium (assembly GCA_937895955.1). Classification (GTDB taxonomy): domain Bacteria; phylum Pseudomonadota; class Alphaproteobacteria; order Caulobacterales; family Parvularculaceae; genus Amphiplicatus. Next base: position 7,903 of record CALAZI010000094.1, read on the forward strand.
AGGACGGCAAAGGGCGTGCGCCGACCGCGGAGTCAGGCGGCGCCGAGATTCAATGAGATGATGTTGTTCTGGAGTATATGCATTGCGCTCATTTTAGCGTCTCTGTCGATCATCGCGCTTCCCCTGGTCGCGTCGCGCCAGCCGAGCGTTGCAAGGCGCGATGCAGACCGCGCTGACGCCGCGCTCAGCGCAATCCGTCTGGATCTTGAATACGGGCTGATCAACGAAGCTGAAGCCGAGGCCGCTGAGCGTGAAGCGCAGCAAGCTTGCACGGATATTCCTAATGATAGTTTTGCAAGGCGGTTTCGCTTGGGCCGCGTGGCGGCCATGATCGCGTTCGCCTCAACCCCGCTCGCGGCGATATCGCTCTATCAACAAATCGGATCGCCGCATTTGCTGGGCGCCGGTGATGAAAACGTCGCTGCGTCTGATTCCAGCGCTGCGGCGGACGCGCCGGGAGACATGGCGGAGCAGGCTGAGCTCATAGCGTCAATGACCGATGACGAGCGTCGCGCCATGGTGGAATCGATGGTGACGGGCCTGGCCGAACGCTTGAAAGAAAATCCTGATGATTCATCCGGGTGGCGTATGTTGGCGCGCTCCTATCGTGTTCTGGGGAGAACGCAGGAGAGTCTCGAAGCATGGCGAGAACTGACCGCCCGGCAAGAAGGAACAGCAGAAGACTGGCGATACTACGCAGAAACATTGATCGAAGCGCGCAACGGCTCAGAAGAGGAAATAGGAGAAGAGCTGGAAAGCGCGTTGACGCGGCTGCTCAGTTTCTCGCCGAATGATCCGCTCGCGCTTTTCATTCTCGGGCAGGCGGCTTTCAACCGCGGCGAGATGGACGCGGCGCGAAACCACTGGTTGCGATTGAAATCTCTTCTGCCCGAAGACGCGCCGATTCTGGCGACGCTTGATGGGTTGATCGAGGCGACGCAGTCCGGCGGCGGTGACTGATCTGATGTAAAGCGCCTTGATTTTATAACAATTCTAACAACTCTTCCGGCGAATTCGGCCCAAAACTAAACATTAAAAAAATCAACGGGATGCATTCAGCCGCCCGCGACTGCGATCAGTTGCGGCCCGTCTTCGGCGGTTTCCGGATCAAACGTCGACGGTTGCTTTAGGGGCTGCGATTTGAGAGCGTTTTGGCGTGAGAGAAGCGTTTGGTGCGATCGATTCCAAGTTGCGCGCCTCATTGAGGAATCGGGATCGCATTTCTTCTTGGGACGGTCATCGGGCGGCGCATTGGTTGCGCGCGCGAAACCCGGCGACGAAAGCGGGGTGAGATATGAGGTTCGACTTAGGTCGGGGCGATATCGCGCGGCTGGTCGCCGCTATTGCGATATTCGCGCTTTTGGTCGGGAAGGGCTCGCTCACCGTTCCGCCGAAAATTGATCCCAATGGAGAGTTCGATGTCGATCGCGCGGTCTCTCGGCTTGAGCGCATTCTCGGCGATGAGCGGCCGCATCCGGTAGACAGCAACGCTAATGACCTTGTTCGCGATCGACTGGTCAGTGAAATCCGCGCAATCGGATTTGAACCTGAAATTCGCGATGACTTCGCCTGCCGACAGGCGAAGCGGTGGGATACGGTTTCATGCGCGCGCGTTCGCAATGTTCTATTTCGCGCCGGCTCTGCCGCAGGTCCGGCGATTGCTGTGACTGCGCATTATGACAGCGTCGCGGCAGGCCCCGGCGCGTCCGATGACGGCGCCGGGCTGGCGGCGGCGCTTGAGATCGCATCGATCCTCAGAAAACGGGAGCCGGTTAAGCCTGTCATCTTCTTGTTCACGGATGGGGAGGAGCCGGGGCTGATCGGGGCGCATTCTTTCGTGCGAACAGACCCGGTCGCAAGTGAAATCGCGGCTTTCGTCAATATGGAGGCGCGCGGCGCCTCCGGCCCGGCCATTATGTTTGAGACAAGCGCGCCGAACGGCCGGGATGTGGAAGCCTTCTCCCGACGTTCGAAGGCGCCGGTCGGAAACTCATTGGCGACTGACATTTACAAAATGCTGCCCAATGACACCGACGTCTCGGAATTTTTGGCGTTGGGCGGCGATGCGATCAATTTCGCCTATTCCGATCGTCTGCCGATTTATCATACGCCGCTCGACACGATCGCCAATCTGGATCGCAGAAGCCTCGCCCATCTTGGAACGTCGGCGCTCGCCGGGCTTGACGGATTCCTGCGCGATGTCGATTTTTCTATTCGCAAGCCGGAGCCCAAGGTCGTTTTCGTCGATATTCTCGCCCGTCAAATGCTTGTCGCGCCGCAACTGGCGGGTCTCGCCCTGATCATATTCGGGCTTGCCGCATCATTGACGGCGACAGTGAAAACATCAGGCGGTTTCCTGCTGCCGAGCATTGTCGCGCCGATCATCGGCGTTGCCGCCGCGACGGCCATAGCATTCGGTACGCTAATTTTCATTGCGGCCATCCGACCCGAGGCTGCTTATTGGTCGGCGACGCCTCTCTGGACGCGCGCCGTAATTTACGCTTCGTCGATCATCGGCGGTTTCGTCGCGCTCGCCGCAGCGCGCGGCGCGGATAACCGGCGCGTGCTCGCCGCTTCCTGGATGCTGTTCGCCATAGTCGGCGTGATCGCTTTTTTCATCGCCCCGGGTTCGGCGCTTTTGTTCGGTCTTCCCGCCGCTCTTTTCGGTTGCGCGGCCCTTGCAAGCGCCGGCGCGCAACGATTGCTTGCGCCGCTTTCTCTGATAGGCCTTGCTGCCGCTTTGCTGCTCTGGCTGTCAGCGCTCCATCATGCGGAAATCGGCCTCGGTCTCGGCGCCGCCTGGCCGTTTGCGGGCATCGGCGCGCTCCTGTTTCTAATGACTGCGCCGGCGCTGAAGGCTGATCGCGCATCGGCCGCGCCGTTGATGGCAAGCGTTTTCGCATGGGGAGCCGTTATTATTCTCGCCATTGTTGCGCCGGCTTACTCATCCGCCGCGCCGCGCCCGCTCAACATCCAGCACATTGTCGATGCTGACGCGGGCGAAGCGGTTTTTGCGCTTTCGCCGAGCGATGAGCGACCGCCGGCGGCGAACGATCTCTTCAGCGCCTTCGAAAAACGCAGAGTGAAAGGTTTGACGGGCGAGCGCTACGCCGCGCCTGCTCCGCCGCATGACGGCGCGCCGCTAGGCGCAGCAGCTGAGCTGAGCGTCACCACGGAAGGCGGCCGCGGCGTGAAACTCGATATCGCCGCTGACGGCGCGGACGAAATTCACATTATCGCACCTGAAGAAGCGGGAATGAGAGAGGCGGTGATCGCCGGAGAAATTTTCGCGTTCGCCGATGGCGGGGACAAGCGAATTCGTTGCAGCGGCCGCGCATGCGAAGCCTTCTCCTTGGCCGCCGTCATAAATCAGGAGCCAAGCGAATGGACGCTGATTGCGGTGCGCTACGGGCTTGACGGCAACGGCGCTGCGCTTGCGACGGCGCGTCCGGACTGGACCGCGCCCGTTCATGGCGGCGATGTTCGTCTCACTATCTCAAGAATCAAATTATGATCGTACGATCGGTCATCGGCTGTCGGCGCAGTTTCAGACTTTAATACGCTGAGCCGCCGCCATTCGGGAACGCATCGTGAAAATTTCGAAAGTCGCATTTCTGGTTCGCAATTATGACGAAGCGATTGAGTGGTTCACGAAGGCGCTCGGATATTCGGTCGTTGAAGACACGCGACTTTCGGTCGACAAGCGCTGGGTCGTTATTGCGCCTCCCTGCGAACGGGGAACGGCTTTGCTGCTCGCCAAGGCTGTCGGGCCTGAGCAGGAAGCCCGCATCGGAGACCAGGCCGGCGGCCGCGTTTTCCTGTTTCTTGAGACGGATGATTTCGAAAGAGACGCTGCGAGAATGCGAGCCGCCGGCGTCCGCTTCCTCGAGCCGCCGCGAACCGAGACTTACGGGAAGGTGGCGGTTTTTGAAGACCTTTACGGCGGCAAATGGGATCTGATCCAACCCGCCTAGCGCCTGCGACAATTCGGCCGCCGCCGGCTCTCCTCAAACTGATCCTGATCAAAAACCTCCGGCCGGCGCGCCGTAGGGAAACTGCAAAACAGCAGCAAAGAGGGGATTCCCTATGCGTAAAGCGCTTCTTTCGACGATGCTTGCCGCCATGGTCGCAACGCCGGCCTATGCTGAGGCGGGCGATTGGCTTGTCCGGCTCCGCGGCATTTACGTCGCGCCGCAGGATGAGTCGGGCGGGGTTCTTCCGGCCGTTCCGACAGGCTCCGTCACCGTCGATGACGCGATCGTGCCGGAACTCGATTTCACTTATTTCTTCACAAACAATATCGCCGCCGAACTGATCTTGGCGACCAGCCCGCATGACATTGACGGCGCCGGCGCCATTTCAGCGCTGGGCGAAGTGGCCGACACCATGGCGCTGCCGCCGACATTGACGCTGCAATATCATTTTGCGCCGGATCAAAAGGTGCGCCCCTATGTAGGCGCTGGTCTCAACTGGACCATCTTCTACAGCGAGGATTCAACGGCGAGCCTTGACGGCGCGCTCGGCGGCCCAACGGCGGTGTCGCTTGACGACAGCTTCGGATGGGCCGTTCAGGCCGGCGTCGATATCGACATCACGGAAAGGGTCTTCCTGAATTTGGATGTGAAGTACATCGATATCGACACGACGGCGACGCTTAATACAGGCGGCGCAATCAACACGATTGATGTCGCAATCGACCCGATCGTGGCCGGGATCGGCTTCGGCATGCGATTCTGACGGATTTCCAGCCGACCGTCCTTCCCGTGTTTGGCGGCTGGGAGCGCCGCCGGTTCCATCTCCCTGTTGGGGCCGGCGGCGACGGAGATTAAGTCGCCGGACAGTTGCGGCTATTTCAGGAGGTCGCAGGAATCCGCCTCGCAGATTTTCGGCCGCCGATGGCGCTTCAACATTGATTTTGCGGGTGTATCGCGGTTGCGGGCGCGCCGGCTGCGCGCTAAGCGGATGGCGACGCGAATTCCGTCGCCATCCGGAGCCTTTAATGAACATCCATGAATACCAGGCCAAAGCCCTGTTGAAGTCATTCGGCGCGCCTGTTTCCAAAGGCGTCGCCGTTCTTGACGCCAGGGACGCTGAAAGCGCAGCTGCGACGCTTCCCGGCCCTCTTTATGTCGTCAAGGCGCAAATTCATGCGGGCGGACGCGGCAAGGGCAAATTCAAGGAGCCTGAAGCGGGCGAAAAGGGCGGTGTGCGCCTCGCCAGATCGCCGAAAGAGGCGGCGGAATTCACGAAGCAAATGCTCGGCGCGACCCTCGTCACCAAGCAGACCGGCGATGCAGGCAAGCAGGTCAACCGCATTTATATCGAAGACGGCTCGGACATAGACCGCGAGCTGTATCTTTCCGCGCTCGTCGATCGTGCGGCCTCGCGCGTCGCTTTCATCGTCTCGACGGAAGGCGGCATGAACATCGAGGAAGTCGCTGAGGAAACGCCGGAAAAGATCCACACGATCCGTATTGATCCGGCGACCGGCTACATGCCGCATCACGGCCGGCGCATCGCGAAGGCGCTGGCGCTGAAAGGCGATCTCGCGAAGCAGTGCCAGAAGCTGATCGGCCAACTCTACAAAGCGTTCGTCGAAAAGGACATGGCGCTGCTGGAAGTGAACCCGCTGATCGTCACGAAAAGCGGCGAGCTGAAAGTTCTCGACGCCAAGGTCGGGTTTGACGACAACGCCATCTTCCGCCATCCGGATATCGCCGACTTGCGCGATGAGACGGAAGAAGACCCCTATGAGCGCAGGGCGAAAGAATTCGATCTTTCCTACGTCAAGCTCGACGGCAATATCGGCTGCATGGTGAACGGCGCCGGCCTTGCGATGTCGACGATGGACATCATCAAGCATTACGGCGCAGAGCCCGCGAACTTCCTCGATGTCGGCGGCGGCGCGACGAAAGAAAAAGTGACCGAGGCGTTCAAGATCATCACCTCCGACCCCAACGTCAAAGGCATTCTCGTCAACATTTTCGGCGGCATCATGCGCTGCGACACGATCGCGGAAGGCATCATCGCGGCGGTGAAGGAAGTCGGCCTCGAAGCCCCGCTCGTCGTGCGCCTTGAAGGGACGAATGTCGAAAAGGGCAAGGAAATCCTCGCCAAGTCGGGCCTCGCCATCACGCCCGCCGACGATCTTGAAGACGCCGCGCAAAAGGTCGTGAAGGCGGTGGGGTAAGGGCGGATGTCCCAAAAAAATCGTTTCGGGCGATTATTTTCCGGATTGAGCTCCGACCTTATCGAAATTCGTGAATACACACGACGGCATGCTGAACTGAGAGAGGCTCATCACTTTCTGTTCGCTTTGCCAACCGATGGCTTTGATCCCAATCTCCCAATTGAATTGGTGCTTATGGGCACAAATCCCGGCGAAAGCCCTGCGTGTTGGAAGTTTCTGCGAACCCCGATGCAAGAGGAATCGTTCGAGATTGATTTTCATAGAGGATCGTCGGGAGCGACTAGCGGTCGCAAAAATTGGATGTCAAAAGTCTCTAGATTTCTGCCGCCCGGAAACATTCTCCAAACCGAACTCTTTTTTTGGAGTTCACAAAACTTGGAGCTCTTTGAAGAAAGATTTGGCAAGATTTCGAGAACGCCGCACCTAACTTTTTGTACGAAAAAGAACAAGAAGTTATTGATGGCGGCAGATCCAAAAGCTGTTGTCTTCTCTGGGTTAGGCCAAGCGCAATTGGCGTCGAAGCTGTATAATTTGCAACATATCAGAACTGAATCGTGTGCAGTCAGCGGCAAAAAACTAGCTGAACAATTTACAGATGGATTCCGAAATTGGTTTTTTGTTCCGCATTTGTCAGGTGCGCGAGGATACACAAATTTGCAGAGGGACATTTGCAAGGAAATTATTTTGCAAGGTATTTCTTAATTCGGTATTGATAAGGCTGTCTTCCGTTCCATGGCCGTTGTGCGAAGTGCCACGGGCAGAGATCGTCTAGAATACAAATTGCTTCGTCCAAAGTTTTGACGCGATCCGGGATTGGACAATTACGGTTGGTTGCTCGAGTCAAGTTACGCGCGGCCCTACTCGAACCCCAGAACCAGCGAGCCGTTGTCGATCAGTTTTTCGACATTGTCGCCGTCATGCTCGGAAATGAAAATGAGGCCGGGTTCGCGTGCGGCGAGGTCGTGAAGCGCGCGCACCTGATCTAGAACCGCTGCGCGGTCTTCCGGCGGTTTGAAGAAAAGGAACTGCAACAGGCGCGGGCGTGTTTTGAGATGCGCGATATTGCTGACGGCCCAGACGATGTCGCCGACGAGGACGTATTCGGCGCCGTCCGCGCGGCGAATGTAGAATACATGACTTCCGGGCGTGTGACCGGGCGCCGGCGCAATAACGATCCCCGGCGCAATCCGCATCGGTTTTGGGAAGTCGGCTGGCGGAAGGTCGCGCAATATCGGCGATAGTCCGCCTTCAGGCCCGAAAGCAGGCAAGGCGTCAATCTGTTCGGCGGTGAGTTTCAGTTTTGCGGCGAATGTCTCCGGCGCGGGGTGGCGCGTGATCGCCATCACATGATCGAAATGTTCATGCGTTATCAGGATCTGGTCGGCGCCCTGATAAGACTCCTGCAAGCGGGCGTAGGCGTCAGGAAAGAAAACCGCGTCTTTCGATCGCGAATTTTCCGCCGCGGTCAGATCGTCGACCGCGCCGCCGATGACTGTCGTCATTGATGGCGACGCGATTTTCAACGCCGTATTGTAGACGTGAAAGGGCTTGAAGCCGCCGCCGGTTTCCGCAGCGAGCATCGGCGCTTCATCCTTGCTGATGATCTCGACGCGGATTTCAGCCGGAAGTTCGCCGTCATCGGCGATGAGCGCGCGCCA
>CALAZI010000095.1 GCA_937895955.1 uncultured Alphaproteobacteria bacterium
CATGAAGGTTATCGCCTTCGACATTGCGCCGGATGACGCCTTCGCTGCGGCGCACGGTTTTGCTTATGTCGACCTTGACGAACTTCTTTCGAGGTCGGACGTTATCACCTTGCATGTGCCGGCCACTCCGGAAACGCGCCATCTTCTGTCCACTGACGCATTTGCGCAGATGAAGAATGGCGTGGTTGTCATTAATACGGCGCGCGGCGACGTCATCGAAACTCGTGCGCTGATCCAGGCGCTGACGAGCGGAAAGGTCGCTGCAGCCGGCCTCGACGTTCTGCCAGATGAGCCGCTCATCCGCGAAGAAGCGGAGCTGATTTGTTCGATATATTGCGACCGTCATGATCTGCGCAATCTCGTGGCGGATCATATCCTCATGCGCATGCGCAACGTGATCATCACTCCGCACTCGGCGTTCAATACGAATGAGGCCGTCGCGCGTATTGTCGAAACGACGGTCGAGAATATAGAGGCGTTTATTAAAGGCGAACCGCAGAATATTGTCGCCGGAGCCGTGTGACCGGCGTAAGTGTTTGAAAGTGAGGCAGCGAGATGCGCGATAAGAAGGTGAAGGTCGCCATTGCCGGGTATGGCGTCATTGGCAAACGGGTCGCAGCTGCGACTGCGCTGCAGGATGATATGGAGCTGGTTGGTGTTGCTGATGTCGCCAGCGACTGGCGGCTTCGCGCAGCGCAGCAGAAAGGCGTTCGCGTGTTCTCAGCTATTGACGCGCAGGCCGATGCGATGTGGCAAGCGGGTATTGAGATCGCGGGAAATTTGAACGATCTATTGGATGATGCGGACATCGTTGTCGACTGCACGCCTAAGCGAGTGGCTGCGAAGAACGTTCCCATCTACAAGGAGCGAAAGCTAAAATTCATCGTTCAAGGCGGCGAAGCGCATGAGGTCGCGGGTCATTCCTTTGTTGCCGAAGCAACTTATGAAAGCGCATTCGGCAAAGACGCCACTCGGGTCGTTTCGTGCAATACGACCTCAATCGTTCGGACTTTGAGCGCCCTCAAGCGCGCAGGGCTTCTCAAGCGGGCGCGTGGAACGCTGTTGCGTCGGGCCACTGACCCCTGGGAAAGTCATGAGGGCGGCATCATGAATACGCTCGTTCCTGAAAAACACATTCCAAGCCATCAGGGCCCCGATGCGCAGAGCGTCGATCCGGTACTCGATGTCGTGACAATGGCGGTCAAAGTTCCGGAGACGCTCGCGCATCTTCATTTCTGGAATGTGGAATTGTCGCGTGCCGCGGAAAGGGAAGAAATATTGGCCGCTTTCCGCTCGTCGTCACGCATTTCCTTGATAAAGATGGGGGATGGATTGTCGGCGTTGAACTCCGTCAAGGAACTCATGGCTGACCTCGGGCGGCCTCACGACAATCTATACGAAGTCGCCCTTTGGGAGGATCTTGTAACCGTTCAGGGAACTGAGGTCTTTTACGCCTATATGGTCGATAACCAGGCCATCGTCATCCCGGAGACGATCGACGCTATCAGGGCGCTGACAGGTAGCGAACGCGACGGTGCCGCGTCCATCGCCAAAACGAATGCTTCGCTTGGTATCGGAGACGGATTCTACCGATGATCAAGGCGTGTTATATGCAGGGTCTAAAATCATATTCTGGCAGAGCGTATCATCCATGGAATGCTAAACTCAGGGCTCAGGTTTGATCATGGCCGCAAGAATTCTAAGAGTTCAGATTGTCTCGTTCGTCACGTTCTTGGCTATTGCCGGCGGCTTCCCGCTGGCGTCTGCAAAAGGTCAGAAGTCGGAATTAGACCCACATGCCGATAGACCGATGAATTTGACCATACATTGTTATGTGCCAATGGGAGAAGGCTTGATCACGGCCATTAACAGCCTTGAGTCCAAGGTGGGCATCTCGCACAAGCCGGATCATTCAATCGGATTTGATGAGATGAATATGTCGTTCGGAGTTTCAAAGCGCATCGATCTTTCCGCTTTCGCTGTCGGCGAGCGGGTTCATTTCCTGCTGAAGTTGGAAAGAGGCAAGGAGGATTATATTGCGGCGCTGTGTTCCTTCGATAGCGATAAAGACGCTTACAAGTCTTGCATGAAGGAATTTCATAATGAGGCAATGCGGATTGCGGCGGCGACGATCGTAGAATGCACGATGGACGACATGGAGTCGCCGTAAGTCTCTGTAGTCGGCGAAAGCAGCGACTGCATTGGTTCGATGCTGGGCGAAAATGTATCTCGTTCGCTTGCTACGAGCGACTATATCCTGATAGTCGATTCGTTACGAAAGGTCAGCTGTACGCCAACAATAGAAATAATTGCCCCGATAATTGTTACCAGAGAGACCCGTTCATCGAAAAAGAGAACACCAAAAAGAACGCCGAGGAAAGGCACAAGGAAGCTGAACGCATTGGCGCGTGATAATTCCATGATTTGTAATACGCGTTGCCAAAGCCAGAAAGCGAGGGCTGTTCCGAACAGCGCTAACGTGAAGAGGCTGACCACAAAGGCCGGAGCCCAATGAATACCACCAGCATTCTCGGTGAGGCCCGCCATAAACGCGAGCGGAAGCGCACCCAAAGTCAATTGCCAGCCCATGGCGGCGGACGGGCGAATGTTGCCTGCGAGTTTTTTAATGGCGATGTTTCCAATGGCGACGCCAATAGCGGCAAGGACGACATAGGCGACGCCTTTCGCGGTTGCCGCGCCCCCGCCGGCGGTCAATTGAGGCGACGCTGAAATCAGAACCCCGACGAAGCCAATGCCTAAACCGAGTTTCGCGCGCGCGTGGAGGCGTTCCGCCAGAAAAAAGCGGGCGAGCATTGCGGCGAGCAGGGGCTGCGTGTTCGCGATGATCGTGGCGAATCCGGGCGCGACAAACTCCACCGCGTGAAACATCCCCAGATAGCCAAGCGTCGTTGTCCCAAATCCCGCGAGCATAAGCCACGCCCATATTCGAGGGCTCTTGGGGATGGGCGCGCCGGAGGCCGCCGCTACTATTAGTAACACACTGCCTGCGATCGCGGCGCGCATCGCCGCAAAGGTGAGGTGCGGAGCATGGGGGAGCCCAAGCGTAATAAGAGGATAACAACTCGCCCATAGCACCATGACAATGACTGCGCCGAGGCCCGCTTGTCCGCGTGCGTTGAGTCTTAGGATGGGCGTTTTGATAAATGGCGGATGTAGCTTCATGTTATCGCCGCCGTCACGCCGCATGTAGGGCGGTTGATCCGCGGCCTATTTCGGGTCGACATAGCGATTCAAGTCGAGAAGGCCTGCTTCCAGCGGATGCTGCCGTATCATCTCGTCCTGGAAGAAATCGGCTGTCTCCCAGAATGCTGGGCTCGAACGGCGAACGCCGTAGGCGGCGATAAAAGCGAGCCAGTCGTCGTCATCACGGATGGCGGACAAATCATTCACAAACCGCCGCAGCATTTTGTCATCAACGACGAAGAAAAAATTTGGATAGCTGCCGATCTGGCCGCGAACAATCGTAAGCGTATCTTTCTCAGGCTCGAGTCTGAGCGATTCTGCGAAAAGAAAAGCGACATTCGTGTGCGCCTTGTCATGTAGGAATGAGAAGGCAAGGTCGGGGCCAGTCTTGCGTTTGACTCTAAGCAAAGAAAGTTCAGGCAGAAACTGAACCCACGGCGCGGTCTTCGATGAAAGTCGAGATAGCAGCATGCCTTGTGACGATAGCGAACCGCCGCTGTCAATCGACCGGTTCAACGGGTCGGTTTTAGCTGAGACGCCGCTGGCGCGTTGCAGGACGCGTAGTAGCAGTTCAGATTTCGCATCACTGGTTCGATAATCGATCTGGACGCCGTGATCGATGTCGATCGGTTGTTGATGCATTAACACGCGGATCTTTGTGTGGCCGCCGCGATACCAGCTTTGATGAAGGTCGCGCCGCCCGTCCGGCGGCAAAAAGGAAAGAAATAAGTCTTCGCTTTCCATGCGGAGGAAGTCCATATAGAGCCGCGTTCCGACCTGATGCTCGACGGAACCGAAGACGTCAAACCCTGCGACGAGATTGTAATAGATCCGTTCTAATGTCGGATAATCGATGACCCAGGCGGTTTCGGGAATGTCGCCCACAAATCCGGAAATGACGGACGCGTTATCGAAATGCCGGAATACGGTTAGGATCGGCGCGCTGGTGACGGACGGCCCCTTCCAAATGGCGTCGATAGAAGGGCCGAGCCTTTCCGGGTCAGCGTCGTCATAGCGCTTTCGACGAAAGTCCTCATAGCGCCGGTGGTGATCGAGATAGACGGGCACGAGCCTCTCAAGGAGCGGTCCTGACGCGTGTTCCGCCGGAAGGCTCAAATAAGGAGCGGCGTCTTTCAAATAGCTGGGATCGGTGATCGATAAATCGGAAGCAGGATCGAAAAACATCACCCAGAAGCGATCTTCAATGACATTCACGGCGACCTGACCGCTGCAGACGGGTCCGCGTATGAACGTCCGGATAAAATACTCAGGATCGTCAAGCAAAAACCGGTAACGCGCTTCGGCCGGTATGTCAGCGAACGAGATAAATGGATTCGACGCAACGGAAGGTTCGTAGGAGGGAAACTCGCTGGGCGCGCTCCAATCGTCGGTGAAAAATATTTCTTTGAGACGCTCAAGGCGTTCCGGACCCAATTGATAAATCATATGGGTCTTGTGAAGAATTGTCTCGGTAATGGGCTCCAATCGATAGAAAAACGCATCCGCGCCGGGATCGTCATAAGGGCGCCGCGTTGCGATAATCTTTATCGGCTGTCCCGGCGGCGTGGAGGATCGAACAAGTTGATAGAACGGCCCATTTCCCGCACCGGCGAAATAAAGATGCGCCAGAAACAGATGTTCGTAGAGATAACGGATGACAAGGCGCGACTTCGGCGACGGATCGTTCAGAAACGCTTCCCACGAAGCAATCTGGTCGTCGAGCGTAGTCTCATTGTCTGTACTAATAATATCGTTCAGCGGCGCCCCGTTTGCGACCCAGGCGCTCAACATTTCCCATTCGCCTTCTTTTAGCGGCGCCATGGCGTACGGCATGCCGCCAAAAGGATTTTTGCGCTCGTATTTGCCGAATTCCGTTGGAACGGGGCAACTAAGCTTTCGGGTGACGTCGAGATCGATATCCTCGGGAAGAGACATGTTAGCCGGAAGCGGATGTTGCCGCCCGAGCGCCAGCATTCGCCAAAGAATTGAACTTTCAGGGTCTTCCTTGCCACGCGGCGCAATGTCCGAAAACCCGAGCCGCCTCCATTCCTCGGTTGTCGAAGCGTCGACTCCTAAACGGGTAAGCGTCGCGTCAGTTGTGCGCGCGGGATCATAAACCGGTGCTTTGCTGGCGCCGCGCGCTATCCCTTCCGGGGACGTCATACGAAATTGGCAGGGCGCGTCATAGCAACCGTGACAGACGATGCAACGGCGTTCGATTACATGCTCTAATTTGGCCGGGGAGAAAGTCGCCGCCGAAGTGTTGAGCGAAGTCGACGATTGCGGCGAATATGCGGGTTTGCTGGATTTCGTACGATTTTTTTGTGGCGAGAATGTAAGGCTGACAGACGCCGTGACGATCAAGACTAGCGCAGCGCCGAGAAACAAATAGAAACGTCTTGGCAAATTCCGCTGTTTCACAAATTAGCGCCCCAAAAACGATAAAAGCACGACTGATCGAAAGTTGCGACGAATTCTAATGGAAATCAATTGCGTGTGATACTGTTCCACGCATGAAGAGACGCTTTCGAAGAAATAACTTGAAAGCGATGAGGCGAACCTTCGCCCCGCCTGGGCGCTTCGGCGAAGTACCGGCGCCATAGGCAGGGGATTCGCCATTCCCTTGGTCGCTCGTAGAATTTCAAGGCGTAATTCGAGTAATTTGGACATGCCTTGCCGCCAATGATACGTGTACTAAGTATTACTCGACTATGTCGCCAAAGAAGCAGGTCGTGAAGAATGAAAGTCAGCCGTTTTGACTGGCTCACATTTTTCATTCTGACAACGGACTAAAGAACAGCGAGCATCAAACTATCGGAATTACACGGTTGTTGAAAGTCCGCATTCCCTAGCCCGCCCATAGGATTTGATCCCCCGGTACAGGGATATCGTGCCCGTCAGCGTAGGAATCACAATGCGCTCGCGCGGACGTATGAAGCCCGCTTCGTTCAGAAGATCCAGAATGACGCCCTTGGCGTTTGGTTCGGTGTCTTCGACACCGTCAAGGGCCTGGACGGTCACCCGGAAAAGAAGTCGTGCAAGTTTCGTACGCTGCAGGCCGTAATCCGCAATATGCAATTCGCCGCGCGCCGGCAACGCCGCAAACATTTCCTGAATCAGTCGACGCTTTTCTTCAAGCGGCGTTTGATGAAGCACCAGGCTGCTGACGATTTTGTTAGGTTGTATCGTTTGAAGAATCGACTTTGCATCGAAGCGACCTACGACAAACCGCAAGGGCGCAGAAGATTTCGCCGCCTTCCTTCGCGCAAGGGCGATCGCCTCAGCATCCGGGTCAATACCGAGAAAGTCGGAAAAACTTCCGACACGCGCAAGCGAAACCGCGAGGCTTCCGGTGCCGCAGCCGACATCGACGATACGATCGGCAGGCGCTGGCCTTATCTGGTGAATCAGTTCGCTGCGCCACCTCGATTCCCGCGTCAGAAGCGAGATTGCGGCGTCATAGGCCGGCGTTAACCAACGGTAGCGCAAGGGCGCTTTGTAGTCAGATGGCGTCTCGACTGAATCCAGCTGCAACATTTCAGTTGCGCCACAAAGCGAAGAAATGCGTCGCGCCGGTTTCTTCCGTGCGGAGTGTTCGGAAAATCCGGTCGCAAAGGTTAAAGTGAAAACATGATCGGTCCGTCAATGATTTAGACAAGGCAAATATGCTCGGCGCCGCTTCTGATATGCGGTTCGAATCGTTGGGGCCGAAGATTGCCGGCGATTGCATCAATGGATGCGTTCGCAACCGGCTATTCAGTCGGCGTCGCCTAGAGCTTCTAATCTGGCGGTCACCATGCTGCCGCGACAAGCGTTTCCTCCACGATATGTTCGACGTTCGTATCAAGCCTATACGCAGCCGCTGGACGAGTCCCTCATGTAAAAATTCAGAATGCGCAGTCTTCCTCAAAGGTCGGTCGTTTGTTCAAGAATTCCGATTACGCCTCGGGATAGTATCGCCGTCGGAGCTCAGACGGCCGGAGGCTTTTTTGCTCATTCTGAAATGGATGTATGCGCCTGCCTTCCTTATCGGATTCAACGCTCTGGCGATTGTAACGATCACAGCTGGCTTGCCTCATTGGATGCTCGCCCCGCTATTCCTCGCGGCATTATGGGTTTCTTTTTCACTGGAGCGGCGCATCCCATATCAGGATTCCTGGAACCTTCCTTTACGCGACCGTAAGCGCGACGCAGCGCATTTTGTGGTCAATGAAAGTGCGAATATCGCTGCTGTTCTCTATTTGCCGGCTGTCTCCGTATTAATCCCGTGGTCTGGAATTTGGCCGAAAGATCAGCCGATATGGCTGCAATTGCTGTTCGCTATCTTTGTCGCGGATTTCGGCATCACTCTCGCGCATTATTACAGCCACAAATGGGCGCTGCTCTGGCGTTTTCACGCGGTTCATCACAGCGTCAAACGAATGTACGGCTTTAACGGCCTCATGAAGCATCCGCTCCATCAAGGCGTCGAAATGTTGGCTGGAACCGCGCCGCTTGTTGCAGCGGGTATTCCGCAGGACATCGCGTTTCTTCTCGCCTTTGCGATTGCAATCCAGCTATTATTGCAGCATTCCAACGTCGATATGCGGCTCGGTCCGCTCAGATATCTATTGGCGCTCGCGCCGGTTCATCGGTTTCATCACCTGAAAAACGCCGCGGAAGGCGATGTGAATTTCGGACTGTTTACAACAATTTGGGACCGGCTGCTCGGCACTGCGTATTATGATCGGAGCCGATCGTTTTCATCCGACGATTTGGGGATCGGAGACCAGCCGAATTATCCGACGGGTTATCTCTCCCAATTGATCAAACCGTTTCTCTCGCAGACGCGCTAAGTGAGTTTGGGACAAAACCATCCTCCGTTATAATCTTGACCCCTCGTTTGATTGAGGATGGGGAAACGCCGAACATTGCTTTCATTGTCCGCGAAAAATGCGCGGAATCTGAAAATCCGGCAGAATGGGCCGCATCGGTCGCAGAAAGACCCTCGCTCATGCCGACCAGCGCCCGGCGCAATCGCCGCCAGAGCACATATTGTCTCAACGGCAAGCCGGTATCGCGACGAAATAGCTCAGCGAAGCGACTCTTTGACAATCCGCAACTCCGCCCAATTGAAGCAAGGCGAATTGAGGAATCGAGATCCCATTCAATCAAAGCCAAAGCGTTACGGATCCTGTCGTCAATCGGGCGACTTGTGGGCGCGACGTCGTTCGGAGATCGGTTGCACAACTCTTGGCAGAGCGCCATCGCCGCTCGGGATACTGTTTCAACCGGCTCTCGCTGGTCGCCAGTCGTCGCGGGTATCAGCGCAGGCTCAATATAAAAGATTTGCAACTGGTCTGATGTAGCGAGGAGTTGGTGACGTTTCCCCGACGGAACATAGATATATCGGGCCCTGATCGTTTCGCCTTCAAGTAGAACGGATGCGATGCGGTTGCTGCTGACCGTAATCAACTGGGCTGCGTAATGGGCGTGCGTGTCATTGTCGCCCGAGACGCCGCTATAGCGCGCCCAACCGTCGCCGATTGTCAGCTCGCCGCTCCAGTTCATATGTTTAATTGCGGAGTACCGATCATCAAAAAGGAATGAAAAGGTAGATATGCCTGTGGATAAATACCGGGAAGGCTCAGCTCAGGGAAGCGGGGTTGGCAACAATCGGTTCGGCGGCCCGCAGAGCGGGAGGGGCGCCGCGTTTGCGGGCCACCGACCGGCGCCGACTATTTCGGCCGCTTTTCAAATTCCTTGCGCATATAGGCTAGAACATCGGCCATGTCCTGGTCGGTGAGTTCTGGATTTCCGCCCATCGGCGGCATCGCCATCAAAGAACCCTCGCTTTGAAAACCCTCGATCATACTGACCAAGAGCACGTCATCCGGCTTCGCCAGCCTTCCGTTCTTGACTGTGAAATCGGGCACCCCGTCAATGACCCCTTTACCATCGACGCCGTGGCAAGCGAAGCAGGTTTGCGAATAGACTTCTTTGCCGCGCGGGCTGTCGCCAGGTCGAAGTCCGGCGAACGAAGATTGAGAAACTTCTTTTGACGTCGATCCTGATGTTTGCGCGCTTGAGGTGACACTCGACATCAAAAACAGTTTGATGTCGTCTGCGACCGGGCCGGGCAGATTGGCCCTGACGCGCATGTGCTGAACCGACACGTCCCACAATTCTGCGTTGAGTTCGCTCGGCGACCTAAGATTATGACATCGGCCGCAAGCATTCGCCCATGCCTTGGCGCCGCGCGCGACGGCCGCCGCATCGGAACCTGAGGCTGCCGCCGCCGAGCCCGAATCAGGCTGGCTCTGCGCGATCGCCTGTCCAAATATGATGGCGCTCCCCAAAAAAGCACCGCCCGCCAGGATGAGAAATGATTTGTTCATGACGAATGCCTTTCCACTAGAAGCCGTATGCGAATTGGAGGAGGAATCGGGTTTCCGAAGACATCGGATCATCTGCCTCGCGAGCCGTGAAGTCGCGCAATTCCAAGACGCCTCGCGTCACGATTGACGGCGCCAGCCAATAATTCAGCCCGATGCTGAGACGCTTTTCGGCCGCCTCTTCCGCCAGCTCATCGAGGCCCGTCACTTTGTATTCCCCATATCTGACGGCGGGCTCAAATCGTTGCAGGATCTTATTGTCAGTAAGGCCGGACAGACTGTAGGCGATTTGCCCATACCAGGTCTCGAGCTTCAGTTTGGGAAGCGCTTCGACCATATCAGTCTCATCCGAAAGCGTGTTTATCGGATCTCGTGTTGAGTTGAGATATTCGGCCCGAACATCCCAAGGGCCGCGCGTATACGCGGCATCCGCTCCCCAAAGCGTAACGTCGGCGTCGCTCGGATCCAGTCCGCTCATTTCGGCCGGCATCGCCATTCCCGATACTTTTCCGGTTAGGAAAGAACCGCCAACCTCAATATAAGGCAGCGGGAGAATGCCAATGCGACCGCTTATCGCCTTGTTGGAATTGTCGTCTCCGCCCGTTCCTTCAAAAACGACGCCGCCCTCATGGCCGAGGCGCGGCCCGTTGCCGACAGCGACAGCATATGTTGCTATCGCCTGCCCGATAGAAAAGCCGCCGCGAAGCATGGCGCCGACTTCGGACGTGGGTTGGACGCCGTCATGACCGAAGCCCGGCGGCGGATTGGCCATCCGGTTTATCCAAGTCGGATGCAGCCGTTCCTGAAACTGGCCGACAGGACTTAAGAATTGGCCGACGACGAGGACCGCGTTGTCATGAAGGAAAATATCGGCCTGCGCATATTCAAGCTCGAATTCGGTTTCCCCTTCGCCGTCGACGAAAATTTCCGCCTCCGCCTCGATCAACACGAGATCCTTGTACTGGAAGTGAAACGCTGGATTGAATCTCGCGGCGCTGAAATCAGCTGTTGTCTGACCGTCAAAGTCGCTCACCACAAAGGTGGCGTCCGCATAACCAGCGAGATGCCATTTCGTGTCAGACGATCCGCCGATGCGCTGGTAGGGAACGCCGCCCATCGGAAGGGTCTCTGCATTGGAACTGACAGCGTTGACGGGCTGAACGCCGCCCTTGGCTGTCTCAACCAGCGCCGCCGCCGCTTCGGGATTGCCGGACTCCTGTGCCGTCGTCGCTGTTCCATTGGGAAGCGTTCCCTCCTGGCAATCGAATCCGGCCTTGGCGAGACGCGCGGTCAGCTCCGCCGCCTTCTGTGTGCAGAACTCGACGGAGCTCGAAGACCGCCAGAGTATCTGGTCAGGAACATTTTCATCAGGCTTGCGATAGATGACCTCGCAGGCTTCGCCTTGAGATCCGGGCGCTGCGACCTCGACGCTCCGGTCGACATTCCATGCGGAACATATTTGACCTGATTGCGCGGTCGCTTCGGAGGCGAAAACCCCCAGAAACACCGCTGAACTCAGAAACAGTGACTGACGAAATCGATTGCGTATCTCCGCGCTTGAATGAAATGACCGACGCATGTCGCCCCCCTTTTCTTTTGGGGCCGCGGGTGAGGAACTGAATTTTCCGCCCTCGGCATTCGGGCTTACGCCGCGCATTGCCCGATCCCTCAGAATTGAACTGCGACAAAATGGGCGGCCCAACACTCGGATCACCATGGTTAGGTGGTTGAGCGTTGAAGTTTGCTGCGGGAATCCCGGAAAGCAGGCGAGGGAGATGCGGCTCTCGCGCGTAAAGCGCGGCCAGAGGCGGCCCTTCATTGGCCGTGCCATAGTTTGAAGGAGAGATTGGGTGTTCAACAAGAAAAAGGCGGCGGCGTTTGTCGGATTCGCCCTATTGGCGCTCAGCGTCGAGGCTCTCGCGGAAAATCAGGCCGCCCCTGAAGCGGAGGCCGCTAAGACCGCCGAAATCAGGAAAGCGCTCGCGGATCCGAGCCTCGTTGAGGCAGGCAAGAAGTCGTTTATAAAATGCCAGGCGTGTCATATGGTCGGCGACAACGCGCAGCGTCGCGTCGGACCGCCGCTGAACGGCATCGTCGGGCACGCCGCCGGAGCCGCCGACGGGTTTCCTTATTCGCCGGGGATGCGCAAGGCGAACGGCGAGGGACTCTTTTGGACCGTCGAAAAGCTGGACGGATTTCTGAAAACGCCGCGCGAGATTGTTCCGGGGACCATCATGGCGTTTCCGGGCGTTCCTTCAGATGAAGAGCGCAAGGCGATAATCGCCTATCTCGCGTCCTATCAGCCGGACGGATCGATCTCGACAGAACCG
Source organism: uncultured Alphaproteobacteria bacterium (assembly GCA_937895955.1). Classification (GTDB taxonomy): domain Bacteria; phylum Pseudomonadota; class Alphaproteobacteria; order Caulobacterales; family Parvularculaceae; genus Amphiplicatus. Next base: position 11,909 of record CALAZI010000095.1, read on the forward strand.
CCGAAATAACGGCGAAACCGCGATCAACCGATTTTCTTTCGAAACAACCAAGCGCCGCCCGCCAGCGTGAAGACGGCGATAACCGCCATCGGCCAAACATGAGCCCAGATATAAGACGCTGGCGCATCTTTCAGAAACACGCCTTTGCAAATCATGATGAAATGCATGATCGGGTCGGTTTCAGCGAACCATTGAAGCCAATGCGGCATGTTCTCCACGGGCGTCGCATAGCCTGACAGCAACACGGCAGGCATCATGTAGAAAAAAAGCCCGATCACGGCCTGCTGCTGGGTCGCCGCCAGCGACGAAATGAACAGGCCGATGCCGACGATCGAAATGAGAAATACGGTTGTCCCGCCGATCAGCAGCGGCAAAGACCCGCGAAACGGAACGCCGAGCGCAATCCAGGCCACTGCGAGCATCGCAGCCGCGCTCGCGAGCCCAATGAGAACGGCCGGAACCGTCTTGCCGATCATTATCTCGATGGGGTGAAGAGGCGACACCAAGAGCTGTTCGAATGTGCCGAGCTCACGTTCGCGCGCGACCGAAAGCGTCGAGACCATAAACCCGACCACCGCGGTGAGCACCGCGAACAGCGCCGGCGCCGCATACCAGAGCGGTCTGAAATTCGGGTTGAACCAAGCCCGAGACACGACGTCCGATATAATCGGCGCAGACTGCCGCCGCGCCAGCTCCAGATTATATCCGTAAATGATCTCCGTCGCGTAACCCTGAACGATTTGCGCGGTATTGGACCGCCGGCCGTCAAGAATCAGTTGAACGTCAGCCTGCCTTCCGGCGGCGAGGTTTCTGGTAAAATCCTCTCCGAAATGGACGCCCAAGACCGCCCTTCGAGCGTTGATCGCGCGATCGATATCAGCCATCGTGTCAACGATGTCGACCGTCGAAAAAATCGGCGAACCCTCAAACCGCGAAATCAACTCGCGCGCTTCGACCCCCGCATCCTGATTGACGACGGCAACCGGAATGTCTTTCACTTCTTGAGTGATGGCGAATGCATAGACGATGAGCAGCAGCGGGGGCGAAAATAAAACGACCCAACGTGTCTGCCGGTCGCGCACGCTGGCGAGAAGCTCCTTCACGATCAGCGATCGAATGCGCCGCCACATTTTCACGCCAGCCTTTTCTTCGTCGCAAGCGCCGTGAGCGCCATGAATGCGACCGCCGTCGCTGCAAGACCGATCGAATCTGCGATGATTACAGGAGCGACGTCGCCGGCGAGAAACAGGGATTGAAGCGAAGAGACGTAATAGCGGGCTGGAACAGTGAGACTTAGCCATTGCAACGGCGCAGGCATGCTGTCGATTTCAAAGACGAAGTTTGAGAAATAGAACGCCGGAAGGAACGCTGTCATGATTGAGATTTGCGCGGCGACCAATTGATTGCGAGTGACCGTCGATATGAACAAGCCTTGTCCGAGCGCCGCGATCAGAAATATCGCGGATAGCGCCGCAAGAATCAGGAATGAGCCGCGGAAGGGTACGCCGAAGACGAAAACGGCGACGGCGACCGAAATCGCCATCGAGATGACTCCAAGGATAAAATAGGGGGCGATTTTTCCGATCAGGAATTCCGAGATGCTGATCGGAGTCGCCAAAAGCGCCTCCATCGTGCCGCGCTCCCATTCGCGCGCGACGACAAGCGCCGTCAACAGCGCGCCGATCAGCATGAGAATATTGGCGACGGATCCTGGAACGAGGTAATTGCGGCTGAGCACCTCGGGATTGAACCAAACCCTCGATTTGGTCTGAATATAGGAGGGCGCCAGTGACTGTCCGCGGCTAATCGATTCTTGGGTGATCCAGTTCGCCCATAGCATTCGCACATAGGTGCGCACGAGTTCGGCGGTGTTCGGATCGGCGCCGTCGACAATCACTTGGATAGGCGCGCTGTCGGCGCGGTAGGCGCGCGATGCGAAGTCGGCCGGCACGACGATGATCGCCTTCATGCGCGCAGAGACGAGGTCGCTTTCAAAATCGCGGCGATCGCGCCGTGTTTCAATCCGAAAGTAGGGGGAATTGGCGAGGGCGGCGGTGAAACTTCCGGATTCGGGACTCGGCTGTTCAACGACCAGGCCGACATCGAAATGGCGCGGATCAAACGAAACTCCGTAGCCGAAGAGAAACAGCAATATGATCGGCAAAATGACGGCGACGAGAAGATTGCTGGGGTCGCGCATCACCTGCGCTGTTTCTTTGCGGATCAGTCCGCCGATCCGCATCAGGCGATTTGAAAATTCGAGGTCGCGTTCTCTCACGCCGCGCGCTCCTGATCGAATTCGTGAACGAGATTGATGAAAGCGTCTTCCAGCGACAGCGCCGGGGCGCCGGCAATTCCGCCTTTCGCTTTTAGCTCGTCCGGGGTCCCGCCCGCGATCGCTCGCCCTCGGTAGATCAGCGCGACGCGATCGCAATACTCCGCTTCTTCGAGAAAGTGAGTGGTGACCAGAATCGTCACCCCGCGCGAGGCGAGCGCGTTGATATGCGTCCAGAATTCGCGCCGAGCCCGCGGATCAACGCCGGAAGTCGGTTCGTCGAGAAACAGCACGTCGGGATCGTGCAGCAACGAACAGGCGAGAGCCAGTCTTTGCTTGTAGCCGAGCGGCAACCGAGCGGCCGTATGATCGAGATAGGCCGTCAGATTTAAGGTTTCAGCCATCCGAGCAGATACGTCAGCGAGAGCGCGGCGATCTAATCCATAGACGCCGCCGAAGAACTTCAAATTTTGAGCGACGCTCAAGTCGCCGTAGAGTGAAAATTTCTGCGCCATGTATCCGAGGCGCGACCGCGCTCGGCCTGGGGAGGCCGCCAGATCGACGCCGGCGACCCGCGCCGCGCCGGAGCTTGGCTGTAAAAGGCCGCACAGCATCTTGAATGTCGTCGACTTGCCGGCGCCGTTCGGCCCAATCAATCCGTAGACCTCGCCCCGCCTGATCGAGAAGGAAATGCGATCCGCTGCGACGAAGTCACCAAACGTTTTCGTCAATTGGTCGGCTTCGACCATCAGTTCATCTGACGACGTCGCCTTATTTCTCGCATCTGCGAGAGCTGATCGACCGCGCGATCTGGCGCCGAGCCGCGCCATAAAGGCGTCTTCAAAACGCGGGGCAGTCGCTTCGATTCGCGCCTTCGGTCCTGCTTGAAGCGTTTCAACAGGCGGGATCGCCGCATTTTCGGCGAGCAAAAGTCGAACGCTCGCTCCCTGAATGACGCCGTCGACAAATTCCGGCCGGTCAAGCGCGCGCGTCAAGACTATTCTCTTGTCGCGTTCTATTCCTTGAACAAGCACCGTGCGACCTTCAGCTGACGACGTGAGGAGCGACGGCGCGCCGTCGAACAAGAGTTTGCCTTCGCTCAGCGCTAAGACCGCCCGGCATCGCTCCGCCTCATCGAGATAGGCGGTGCTCCAAATGACGCCGATGCCCTGATCGACAAGCTCATAGACCATCTTCCAAAGTTCGCGGCGGGATATAGGATCAACGCCGACGCTCGGTTCATCGAGCAAAAGCAATCGCGGCTTACGGATCAGCGCGCAGGCGAGGCCCAGCTTCTGCTTCATGCCGCCGGAAAGTGCGCCAGCCAGCCGCCCCGTGAACCGCTTTAGATCCGTGAATTGCAGCAATCGGTCGAAGGTTTCCGGCCGCTCATCCCCGGGAACGCCGCGAAGATCAGCATAGAGGGTAAGATTCTCGATGACCGCAAGGTCCTCGTAAAGACCGAAGCGCTGCGGCATGTAGGCGACTTCGCGCTTAATCTTGGTCGCATCGCGAACGGTGTTGAATCCGCAAACCGTCAGCGCGCCTTCGCTGGGCGCCAGCAAACCTGCGATGAGCCTCAATAAAGTTGTCTTCCCGGCGCCGTCAGCGCCGACGAGGCCTGTAACGCGTCCGTCAAGAATTTCGGCGGATATCTCTGATATCGCCTTCGGACCGGCATTGCCGAACCGCATTGAGACTCTGTCGAGAGTTGCAAGCGGACTCGTCATCTATCAACCTTCGCTTTTGGTCCGTAGGCTTACTGTTACCGGCATCCCTTGCTTCAACGCGTCGTCAGCCTCGTCGACGATAATGCGGACGCGATAGACGAGACTCGTTCTTAGTTCGCGCGTTTCGACCGTTTTCGGGGTAAATTCAGCGACCGGCGAGATGAACCCCACCTGCCCAATGAAGACTCGGCCGCCGTCCGTTTGAATTTCCGCGCGCATTCCCGCGCGGACGCGGCCAAGTTCGGGCTCGCTGACATAAGTCCGCACCCACATCGGAGAACTCAAAGATAAGGTGTAAACAGTCTGTCCCGCGGCGACGATCGCTCCGGGCTCCCGCACTCGCGTCAAGATCACGCCGTCATTCGGCGCGACGATTTTTGCATCCTCGAGCCTGCGCTCAGCTAGATTGAGCGTCGCCTCAGCGGCGGCGAGGCTGGCTTGCGCCATCTGAAGGTCTTCCGTTCGCGCGCCCGTCTCGGCGATCCGGAGACCCTCTTCCGCCGACCTTAGCGCCGCGGCGGCCTGATCGCGCGCTGCGAGCGCTTCCTCGTGTCGTTGATGCGG
>CALAZI010000096.1 GCA_937895955.1 uncultured Alphaproteobacteria bacterium
CAAGCGGCACCCTGTCGCCGGGCCGGATGCGCAACCGATCGCCGACCTTGATCGCCGTCAGCGGTTCGTCCCGTTCGTCGCCATTCGCCGCGATACGTCGCGCAGTCTTCGGCGCAAGATTAAGGAGCGCGCGCACGGCGGCGCCCGTTTTTTCTCGAGCGCGCAGTTCCAGCATTTGTCCAAGCAGGACAAGCACGGTAATGACGGCGGCCGCTTCAAAATATACGGCGACTGCGCCGCTCTCGTCGCGAAAACCGACTGGAAACGCTTGCGGAGTCATCACCGCGAACATGCTGTAGACAAACGCGGCGCCGACGCCGATGGCGATCAGCGTGAACATATTAAGGCGGCGCGCAATAAGAGAGATCCAGCCGCGTTTGAAGAATGGCGCGCCCGCCCAGAGAACGACAGGGCTCGCCAGCGCTAATTGCAGCCAATTTGCCTGTTGTCTTGTCACATATTCATGCAATCCCGCGCCCGCCGCGTGTCCGCCCATTTCAAGGAGGAACAGCGGCGCGGCAAACGCCAGCCCGATCCAGAATCGGCGGCGCATGTCGAGAAACTCAGCGCTTGGTTCTGTAGAAGGCGTCGCATCCATCGGCTCGAGCGCCATGCCGCAAATAGGACAATCGCCTGGCCCGTCCTGAACGATCTCCGGATGCATCGGGCAAGTATGTCGCACGCCAGGAGATGCGGCCTCGCGCCGCGCCGACGGATCGCCCAAGTAGGAATCCGGAGACGCGATGAATTTTTCGCGGCATCGCGCATTACAGAAACAATAAGAATGATCATTATGCACGGCCCGGAACGGTGACGTCGCCGCATCAACCGTCATGCCGCATACCGGGTCCTTCGCCATTAAGGACTCGCCGGCTCCGGTCGAACCGGCGGCGCCGTCAAATTCTCGCCCATGGCGCGCGTCAATTCGGTTCATCGGTCTTCTTTCAAGCTTCCGTCGGCGAGACCGGACAGGATCGGACAATCTGGTCGATCGCCGCCATCGCACTTTTCCGCGAGCGTCGTCAGCGTGCGCCGCATGGCGCGCAATTCTTTCAGCTTTCGGTCTATTTCGTCGATTTTTTGCTGCGCGATCGACTTGACGCTTCTGCTAGATCGCCGTGGATTGGCGTAAAGCGATACGAGTTCGCGGCACTCCTCGAGAGAAAAGCCGAGACGGCGCGAAGTGTGGATGAATTTGAGCAGGTGAATATCGTTGGTTGAATAGTCGCGATAGCCGCTCGCCGTTCGTTTCGGCTTCGGCGCGACCTTCGCTTCCTCATAAAAGCGGATGGTCTTCGACGGCAATCCGGACCGCAATGACGCTTCGCCGATATTCATGCGCACCTCTCTCATCTTCGCTCGTGAGCCTATGCAACGCGAAATCTAAGGATTCCAGTAACTGGAAGGTCAAGGGGCGCCGGTCACTTTCTCGGAGCGGCCTTTGGACAACCCCAATTTCGTTGAACGCCGGCGTCCTCTGAGCGTCCGCCGGTCTTTGCCCTGTACCGGACGCCGCCCTGCTATTTTCCGTATCGTCGGACGAGGTCGCCGAAGGCTTTAAGGCGCTCGATAATTTCGCTGGAGGTCTCGAGGTTTGTCGCCTCCTCAATGCATCGCGCCCGCTCGCATTCGATCAATTGTCGCTGCAGATCCTGGAGCGATGTTCTTATTCGCCGCGTCCGGCGCAGAAATATTGCGAGGTCGCGCTGATTCTCAATGTCGTCGGTCAAGCGACGGATTTCTCGTTCGATCGCTTTTAGCGCGCGCCCGGCCAGTTGATTGGAGTTTGCAGGGTCCGACTTTGTCGAAGATTGCGCCGATTGCGGCGCGTGCAAAGAAGCGAGTCCGTCGCCGTCAGCAGCGCCCGATCGCCGCGCCGGTATTCGCGGGCGGGCCTGCCGATCCTTATGTTTGGCGCGTGGCGGCATTAACACCATGTTTCTCGGAACGCTTCCGGACGAGACGACGCCAATCCCGGACGACGAAATTGACCTAGACGAAAAGCGGCGCGTTCTTTTTTGATACGTCCAGTGTCGGCGCCGCCCTCAAAGCCGCATTAGCGGCCGCGTATTAAAGGCGTCGACGTCGCCATGCGCCGCCTTCGCACAAGACGAATCGCGCATAAATGTCGCACCCTGCGAGAGCGGTGGCCCGCCAGCCCTATTAGGCAAACGGCGCCTATCTGTCGGCGGGTCTGGAAAGCCGCGCCGAATTTTCTGCGGGAAAACGTCGATCGGCGCGTATGAGCTTTTTGAGTAGTGGGCCGGGCGCTGGACTCAGCGGGTCGGTCGAGAGGCGGGGCGTCGCATCGGCGCCTTGAACCGGTTGTCGACAACAGTGGAGTGGAGAGGGGAATCGTGAATCGAACGGGCGGCCGGTTTCAAGGTATGATTAAATCAAGAAGTCTGTCTTGGCATGTAGGATTGACGCTCTTCGCGATCGCGGCGATTTCGGTAAATCCGGCCGCAGCGCAGGACGGTCTGACGATTGACGACGCCGTCGCCATCGCGCTTGGAGCGAACGATCCCACAGTCGCCCGTTATTCCGCCCGCGCCGAAGCGCTCGAAGATCGCGCGGTTTCTGACTCTCAACTGCCGGACCCTCAACTGCGGGTCGGTCTCGCCAATGTTCCGGTCGACACCTTCGATTTTTCGCAGGAGCCGATGACGCAAGTGCAGGTCGGCGTCAAACAGAGTTTTCCGCGTGGACAAACCCTCTCCAAGACGCGGGAGCGCCGCGAGGCCGAAGCGGACGGACAAAGGGCTTCCGCGACGTTGCAGGAACTGCAGATTGCGCTCAACACGCGCATGACATGGCTCGAACTCTATTACTGGATCGGTGCGCGTCGCATCGTCAATGAGAGTCGAACGGCCGTCCGCGATCTTGTGGAAGTTATCAAGGCTTCTTTCGCCACAGGGTCCCGTTCAAACCAGGACTTGCTGCGCGCGGAGCTGGAGCTCAGCCTGCTCGACGACCGCGCGATCGAAGTCGAACGGCAACTTGACGATCTCACCGCGGATCTCGCCCGCTTGATCGGCGCTGAAAACGCGCGCCGACCGCTCGCTGCGGCGATTCCAACTTTGCCCGCGCCCGAGGCTCGCCAGATTATCGAAGAAGCGCTCGTCCGCCATCCGGCCGCAAAGGTCAACGATGCGATGGTCGCCATGCGGGAAAGCGAGATCGACATCGCCAAGCAGCAATATCGCCCGGGATGGTCAATTGACGCGGGTTACGGCCTTCGCAGCGGCGATCGTCCTGATTTCGCCTCGGTGATGTTGGTTTTCGATATTCCGCTCTTCACCGGCAAGCGGCAGGATCGGCAGCTCTCCGCCGCGCGGCGCGAGCGCTCCGCGGCCGAGCTCGATCGCGCAACGACGCTTCTGGAACTTAAGAAATCGCTCGACCGCAGCTACGCCGACTGGTTGCGCCTCGAGGCGCGGATCCTCCATTTCAACGACATCGTCTTAGACAAAGCGGACGCCAATGCCGATGCGGCGCTCGACGGCTATCAGAATCGCGTGACCGACTTTCCCGAACTCATAAAATCGAAACTAGCCGAACTTGACGCCGAACTTCAGCTGCGACGGCTTCGCGTCGATTATGCGGAGGCGCAGGCGCGCCTGCTCTATCTCGCCGGTGAACAGCCATGAACAAGCGCATCCTGATTTTTCTTCTGATCCTGCTTACTGGAGCCGTGATCGGCTACGGCGCCGGATATGTGCGTTCCGGATCGGGAGCGGCTCCAGCCGCCTCTGATGGCGAAAAAAAGATCGCTTATTGGCGCGCGCCGATGGACCCGAATTATCGCAGCGACAAACCCGGAAAGTCGCCGATGGGCATGGATCTCATCCCGGTCTACGAAGGTGAGGAGGACGTCGCCGCAGGCAGCACGGTTCGGATCAATCCTTCCGAAGTGAACAATATCGGGGTCAGAACGGCGAAAGTCGAATGGGCGTCGCTGCATCCGCAGATAAACACGGTCGGCCGCATCACCTATGATGAAAAAAAAGTCGCAAATTTTCATCTCCGATCAAGCGGCTGGATACAACATCTGACGGTGCGCTCGGAGGGCGAAGCCGTTTCGAAGAATGATCTGCTGTTCGAGGTTTATTCTCCTGATCTCGTCAATGCGCAGGCGGAATTTCTGCAAACGCTTCGAACCGGCGACAAAACGCTGATCGAGGCCGCCAAGGATCGACTGAGAGCCCTCTATATTTCTGAAGACCAAATCAAGGAGCTCGAGCGATCCCGGCGCCCCGCCCAATATGTGAAATTCTTTGCGCCGATCAGCGGCGTGCTGACGCAGCTGAATGTCGCCGACGGGCAGTATTTCAAACCTGACACGATGATCATGGCCATCGCTGATCTTTCGACGGTGTGGTTGATCAGCGATGTCTTCGAGTCCGATTCCGATCAGCTCCGCGTCGGCGCCAAAGTCGCGGCGCGGTCGAAGTTTGAACCGGGCGGCGTCCTCGCCGGAACGATCGATTATGTTTATCCGGATCTCGATCCGACGACGCGCACGATTCCGGCGCGCACCGTTTTGGATAATGAAGACGGCAAACTCAAACCCGGCATGTTCATGACCGTTGCGATTGACGGACCGGAACGTCCGGCCGCCGCAATCATTCCGCGCCAAGCCCTCATCCGGACCGGTCGTCAGGAACGCGTCATTCTCGCCCTCGGCGAGGGCCGGTTTCAGCCCGCGGCGGTTACGAGCGGCATTGAGGCCGACGGCAAGGTCGAAATCTTGTCAGGACTGCAGCCTGATGAAATCGTCGTTGTCTCCGGACAATTCCTGATCGATTCCGAGAGCAGCTTTGCAGGCGCGACGCTGCGGATGTCCCCGACCGGCGCGGCGTCTGCGGACGATGCGACGGCGCCGGCGACCGAGAAGGAGCATGAAGGGCATTCGGCGCCGCCGAACGGCGCCGCCAAGACGCCTCCCAACGAAACGGGCGCTCACGGGAATGCCGCCGGGTCGCATTCGGAGGCTGCTCCGGTTAAGGCGAACGGGATTGTAAAAAAAATCAACCCCGCGGCCAAGACGATCACCATCGCGCATGAAGCCATCCCTGAAATCGGCTGGCCCGCCATGACGATGGATTTTGCGGTCTCTGCGGTCGTCGACCTCTCGGCTATCGGCGGCGGCGAACATGTTCGGTTTGCGCTTGCGCGCGGCGATGATGATCGGTTCGTGGTCCAATCCGTGGAGCGCGCGCGATGATCGCCGCAATCATTAAGTGGTCGCTCGATAATCGATTCCTCGTCATGTTGGCGGCGGTCTTTTTATTGGCCGCGGGCGTATTCGCCGCCAGATCAACGCCGCTCGACGCCATCCCCGATCTTTCGGACGTGCAAGTCATCATCAAGACAAGTTATCCGGGGCAGGCCCCGCAGGTCATTGAAGATCAGATCACCTATCCGCTGACGACCGCGATGCTCGCCGTGCCCAAGGCGAAGACCGTGCGCGGCTATTCATTCTTCGGGGACTCTTATGTCTACATCATTTTCGAGGACGGAACCGATCTCTATTGGGCGCGATCGCGCGTGCTCGAATATCTAAGTCAGGTCGCCGGCAAACTTCCCGAGGGCGCAAGACCGGAGCTCGGCCCGGACGCGACCGGAGTCGGCTGGGTCTACCAATACGCGCTTGTCGACCGGACCGGAAAACACGACATCGCCGGCCTCACAAGCATTCAGAACTGGTTCTTGAAGTTCGAGCTTCAAAGCGTTGAGGGAGTTTCCGAAGTCGCGACGATCGGCGGGATGGTTCGGCAATACCAGGTGACGCTCGATCCGGACAAGATGCGCATATTCAATCTGACGCTCGCCGACGTGCGCCGGGCCATTCGCGCCGGCAATCAGGAAGTCGGGGGATCGGTCGTCGAACTCGCCGAAGCTGAATATATGGTCCGCGCCCGCGGCTACGTCTCTTCAACGGGCAATCTCGCCCGGATTCCCGTTGGTCGCCAGAAGAACGGCGCCGCGGTGCTTCTTCGCGATATCGCGGACATCGATATCGGGCCGCAGATGCGGCGCGGCGTCAGCGAGCTGAACGGCGAGGGGGAGACGGTCGGCGGCGTCATCGTCATGCGGTGGGGCGAAAACGCGCTGGCGACGATCGAGGCCGTCAAGAAGAAACTCGCCCAATTGGAGCCGAGCCTTCCTGAAGGCGTCGAAATCGTCCAGACCTATGACCGATCCGCCCTGATCGAACGCGCTGTCGACAATCTCTACGAAAAGCTGACGGAAGAGTTCATCGTCGTCGTGCTCATCTGCGCGGCATTTCTGCTGCACTTCCGTTCGTCGCTTGTCATCATCCTGTCGCTGCCGCTTGGAATCCTGTCGGCGATCATCATCATGAAGGCGCAGGGGATTAACGCCAACATCATGTCGCTCGGCGGAATCGCCATCGCCATCGGCGCCATGGTCGACGGCGCCATCGTCATGATCGAAACCCTGCATCGCCACGCGGAAAAGACGCCGCTCACGCCCGAAAACCGCTGGCGCGTCGTCGGCGAAGCCGCGAGCGAAGTCGGGCCGGCGATCTTCTTTTCGCTTGTGATCATTACGCTCAGTTTCATGCCGGTATTCGCGCTCGAAGCGCAGGAGGGAAGGCTCTTTAAACCGCTCGCATTCACCAAGACTTACGCCATGGGCGCGTCGGCCATTCTTGCGATCACGCTTGTGCCCGTGCTGATGGGATATCTCGTTCGCGGCCATATACGACCTGAAGCGAAAAATCCTGTCGCCACGACGTTAATGCGCGCTTACAAGCCGGCGCTCGAATTGACGCTGAGGCGCCCGCGCGCCGTCATCGCTTTCGCCGCTTTGGTCATGGCGTCCGCCGCAATCCCCATGATGCGCCTCGGCAATGAATTCATGCCGACGCTCAACGAAGGCGATTTCCTTTACATGCCGAGCGCCTTCCCGGCGGTGTCGATCGGAAAGGCGCGCGAGCTTATTCAGCAGACGAACAAGATGATCCGCACCGTCCCGGAAGTGAGAACCGTCCATGCGAAGGCGGGCCGCGCTGAAAGCGCAACCGATCCTGCGCCGCTCACCATGGTCGAAACGACAATTCAATTGAAGCCGGAAAAAGAATGGCGCAAGGGGATGACGATGGATCGCATCCGCGACGAATTGGAGGCGGCCGTCAAGGCGCCGGGCATCTCCAATGTCTGGATCATGCCGATCAAGAATCGCATCGACATGCTGGCGACAGGCATCAAGACGCCGCTCGGCATCAAGGTCGCCGGGCCTGATCTCGCGACGATCGCGAAAATCGGCGAAGAAATCGAAGCAGTCTTGAAGCCGCTTCCCGGCACGGCGTCGGTTTACGCCGAACGCGTCGTCGGCGGACGGTATATCGATGTCGACGTGAGGCGCGAAGACGCCGCGCGCTATAACATGAATGTCGCCGACGTGCAGGATATCGTGCGCTCGGCGATCGGCGGCGCGAATGTCGCCGAATCGGTTGAAGGGCTTGAGCGCTATCCGATCAATCTCCGCTTTCCCCGCGACGTGCGGGACTCCGAGCAGCGCCTTCGCGAATTGCCGGTCGTCACCGCGTCCGGCGCCCATGTTCCGCTTGCCGATCTTTCGGACATCAAGATCGTCGGCGGTCCGGGCATGATCAGGAGCGAGAATGCGCGGCTGAACGGGTGGATCTATGTCGACATCGCCGGCCGCGATCTCGGCTCCTATGTGAAGGACGCCAAGAAAACCGTCGCCGCGCAAGTGACGCTGCCGCCCGGCTATTCGCTCGGATGGTCCGGCCAGTTTCAATATATGGAGCGGGCGCAGCAGCGCCTCGCGCTCATCGTTCCGGTCACCCTATCCTTGATTGTCGTGCTTTTGTTCCTCGCCTTCAAGCGGATGACGGAAGTGTTGATCATCTTGTCGACTTTGCCTTTGGCGCTCGCCGGCGGATACTGGTTTCTGTTGCTCCTCGGCTACGACATGTCGATCGCCGCAGGCGTCGGATTCATTGCGCTCGCCGGTCTGACCGTTGAGATTTCGCTGGTGATGCTCGTGTTTCTCAACACCGCTTTCGCGGAACGACTGCGTGTCGCCGACGTCGAAAAGCGCGCCGTCAATTCCGCCGATGTCATGAAAGCCATTCGCGAAGGCGCGCTCCTGCGTCTTCGTCCAATCATGATGACCGTTGCGGCGATCATCGCAGGGCTTTTCCCGATCATGATCGGGTCCGGCACCGGATCGGAAGTCATGCGCCGCATCGCGGCGCCGATGGTCGGCGGCGTCGTCACATCGACGCTCCTGACGCTCATGGTGCTTCCGGCCGTGTTCCTACTTTGGAAAGAATGGGAGATTGCAAGACCTCGGCGCGCCGTGCGCGAGCGCATCAGCCAGGCTGTTGCAGAGCCGGCGCCGGGAAGGTGATCGCGCCGGCGCATCGCCGGCTTGCCGTCGCCGGGAACTTTCGCAATCAATTCGGAGTTTTATGACGACGGACGATCCGAATATCTTCTGCCTATGCAAGACGCTCGATCGAGAACGTTTTCGCCAGGCGTTGTCTGACCCCTCAGTTGATGATCTCGTTCGTGAGTTTTTTTCCTCGCCGCAAGAGAGCGTCATCGCGGACGCGCCAATCTTTTTGGAAAGCGGCCAACTGGACAAGATGGCCGCCGTCGCCGCCGCCGCGACCGCGGTTTCAAAGAATGAACAATATGTCGCCGCCGTCCTAGCTGATGCGCCGGAGATCGCGCGATATCAACCGGGCACGCGTGGTGTTTTGATGGGCTATGATTTTCATTTGGCGCCGGACGGGCCGAAGCTTATCGAAATCAACACGAACGCCGGCGGCGCGCTGGTCAATTCGATCCTTGCTGCGGCGCAACGCGCCAGCTGCGGACGAGCGGCTGCATCGCACGGCGACGACGACCAGGCGAGCGAGCCGATGACGGCGGTTCGGGAGTCGTTTTTCGCAGACTGGCGAGCGCAACGCGGCGCGGAGCCGCTGCGGACGATCGCGATTATCGATGAAGATCCGCAAAGCCAATATTTCTATCCCGAACTTCTCCTTTTTGGGCGGCTTTTCGAGCGAAACGACGTCGCCGCGTCGATCGCGGCTCCTGGTGAGCTTTGTTTCGAGAACGGCGTATTGTCGTTGAACGGGCGGCGGATCGATCTCGTCTATAATCGGTTGACGGATTTCTATCTCGCGTCTCCCGCCTGCGCGGCGCTCAAATCCGCCTATCTCGCGGGCGCCGTCGTCTTGACGCCGCATCCGCGCGCGCACGCTTTGCTTGCCGACAAGCGCAATCTGGCGGTGCTCGGCGACAAGGAGCGGCTCCTTCAATTCGGCGTTTCGCCTGAGCACGCCAAGGCGCTCGCAGCGAGCATTCCGAGGACAGTCGCCATGAAGAATGAAGATCATGGCGAACTCTGGCGCCGTCGCAAACAATATTTCTTCAAACCGGCGACGGGATATGGAAGTAAAGCGGCTTATCGCGGCGACAAGCTGACAATTCGCGTTTGGGATGAGATCTGCAACGGTGATTATGTCGCTCAAGAGATCATTCCGCCAAGCAAGCGAAACATTGTGGTCGACGGCGAAGTCCGTTCAATGAAAGCCGATATTCGCAATTACGCCTATGACGGCCGCATTCTTCTGACGGCGGCCCGGCTGTATCAGGGCCAGACCACGAATATGCGCACCAAAGGGGGCGGCTTCTCGCCAGCGTTTGAGATTTCAGAAGATGCGCCATGCCAGTGCGGACGAAGTTAGGTCGGGAGATCGCAAAGACTTGTCTTGCGCATTCAATTGAAATCGCCACGAAATTCTACGAAATTTTCCGAACAGCCTGACGTCCGCAAAATAGGTTTCACGGCCAATTCGCCGTTCCAGCGTAATTTTGTTCATCGACGAATTCTCGGGGAACGGTGATCTCGTTGCGGGAATCCAGCTTGCCGCCGTCGGATTCGTTGCGCTAGCGGGCGTCGCCGTCGAAATCAGCGTGTTGATGATCATGTATCCGAAGCAGGAGGTCGCAGCGGCGATCGCCAAAACAGAGAAAGAAGGCGCACCGCTTGACAAAGCCCACTTTGCTGACGCGATTACCAAAGGCGCGCTCCGGCGTCTGCGGCCGATCATGGTGACGTTCGCAGTGATCTTCGCCGGCCTTATACCGATCATGTATGGCCATGGGGCCGGTGGCGACTTCATCCGCCGCATCGCCGCCTCGGTGATCGGCGACGCCGTCAGCGCGACGGTGTTGGCGTTGGCGGTGACTCCCGCCGTCTACTTCCTCTGGAACAGGCGGATGTTACGGAGCGAAGGAACATCTTCCCTTGGCGGCGATCTATCGCCAGCGGAATGAGGAGCATGTCTGATAGTGAGATGAAGAGCAATATCGAGAATGTTGTGTATTTTCTATAGAGATGCGGAGCGGAGGATAAAATGATGGAAAACGGCTTTATGATGGGGACAGGCGGCGCGATCGCTTACACGCTGGTCGTACTGTTCCTGCTGTTAGGCATAGCAGTGTTTGTGAAGTACCTGTTCTTTCAAAAAAAATGAGCACGATGCGAGGAGCGGTTTAGGGCAGCGATCCGCATCGTGGCGGGTCACCCACCATATCATGTTTGCTCCGAATTTCGAAACAGGTGATAGCGGAACGCCTGTTTTGCGCCCGAGGGCGTCCTGTGCGACTCATCGCAACGCTCCACCAAGATAAAGTCATCGCCCAGCAGCTTCTGTAGGCTTTCCGCATCGTGCTGTACGATGGAAAGCCCGCTGCATTCGGTCGGACCGCCAGGTGCAAATCCGGCGATCATGACCCAGCCGCCGGAGTTCAAGGCACTCTTCAACGCACGACAATAAGCTTCCTGATCTGCGCGTTGCGTTAGAAAGTGCAAGACGGCGCGGTCATGCCAGAAATCAACTGAAATATCCGGTTTCCATGTCGTAATATCCGCAGCGATCCATTTCACGCGCTTTGCCTCGTCGCCGAGACGTTTGCGCGCATGGACAAGCGAGGATTGCGAAATGTCCAACACGGCGAGCGTGTAACGGCGCTGGGCCAAAAGGTGATCAACAAGCGTCGACGCGCCGCCGCCGACATCGAGAATAGTTGCGTCAAACGCAAGTTCAGCTCGGTGTATAAGTTCGATTGATATTTCCGGCCGTTCCTGACGCCAGCTCAATGCTTCGGGCGATTTGGAGCCGTAGATTGTTTCCCAATGGTCGCGATCGTTATTGTGATGAGTCATTATTGCGATCGCCGATAGATGCTTCACCATATTTGAGAGAGTGCGCTCTCATTGTCAATGTTCGTGCATGCGTAACTTATGGTTGGACAGCGCTTCCATAATTCGGCAATCGGCGACGCGGTCAACCGCGCATTCGTTGATCATACGATTAATTTCGCGCTGAAGCGATTTCAGCCTCTTGATGCGTTGTTTGATGTCTTCGGCGTGACGGCGCGCAATTTCGTCGACTTCCGCGCAAGACCGGTCTTCATTTCTGGAGAGGGCGATCAGTTCACGGATCGCCTCCAACGGAAAGCCAAGAT
>CALAZI010000097.1 GCA_937895955.1 uncultured Alphaproteobacteria bacterium
TCGAATTCCTCTTCGAACGCCATGACCAGCTCGACGATGTCGAGACTGTCCGCGCCGAGATCGTCGATGAAGCTCGCTTTCGGCTCGACTTTGGCCGGGTCGACATCGAGATGCTCGACCACGATTTTCTTCACCCGTTCAGCAAGATCAGACATTCGAAAGGCTCCTTCTCGAAATTGCGCCAGCTGCTGAGGAATGGGCGCACGGTTAGACTAGAACAAAGCCGGCTCCCGAAAACCAGTCCAGCGCAGCTGAGATTCCCGGGGGCGATTACGGCAAATTTCGAATTGTTGCAACGCCAAACAACTGGACCCGTCGACGGCGGGGGGCGGACGCGAAAATCCGACGATCCGCCCGTCGGGTCAAATCATCGCCATCCCGCCGTTCACATGCAGCGTCTGGCCGGTCACATAGCCCGCCTCCTCGCTGGCGAGATAGACCGCCGCCGCGGCGATATCCTCGGATTTCCCCATCGCGCCGGCCGGTATCTTGCCGAGGATCGCCGATTTCTGCGCGTCATTGAGCGCGTCCGTCATCGCGGTCGCGATAAAGCCCGGCGCAATGCAGTTCACAGTGACGTTACGCGAGGCGACTTCCTGCGCGAGGCTTTTCGTCATGCCGATCATGCCCGCCTTGGAGGCGGCGTAATTCGCCTGTCCGGCGTTGCCGGTGACGCCGACGACGGATGTGACGCCGATGATTCGCCCGAAACGCTGTTTCGTCATCATCCGCAGCGACGCCTTCGCGAGACGGAAATAGGCGGTCAGATTGATACGGATGACGTCGTCCCACATTTCCGGCTTCATCATCATCATCAGCATGTCGCGCGTGACGCCGGCGTTCGACACGACAATATGCAGTCCGCCCATCGCCTCGCTCGCGGTTTTCGCCAGCGCGTCGACCGCTTCAAGATCGGACAGATTGCACGGCGCAATATGAACGCGGTCTTTCAGATCGCCGGCGAGCGCGTCGAGTTTTTCTGCATTCGTGCCGGAAATCGCCACCGTCGCGCCCTGCGCATGAAACGCGCGCGCGACCGCGCCGCCGATGCCGCCGGTCGCGCCGGTGACCAGCGCGCATTTTCCTGAAAGGTCGAACATTGCAGCTCCTTGATGATCCGTCGTCAGAATTTCACGAAACCGTCGATATCGCCCGGCTCGCCGACGCTGATGTTCGAAGCGTCCTTCGCGATGCGTTTGATCAAGCCGGCGAGCACCTTGCCCGAACCGATTTCGATGAATTTGTCGGCGCCGTTTTCGGCCATGTAGCCGACGCTTTCCGTCCAGCGCACGCGGCCGGTCACCTGCTTGGCGAGAAGATCGCGGATTTCGTCGGGGCTTTCGACCTCGCGCGCGGTCACATTGGCGACAAGCGGCGTCACCGGCGTTTTCACGGCGGCCCTGGCGAGCGCGTCAGTCATTTTGACCGCCGCCGGCGCCATGAGCGAGGAGTGAAACGGCGCGGAAACCGTCAGCATCTTCGCCATTTTCGCGCCGTGTTTTTTCGCCGCTTCGGCGACCGCCTCAACGCGCGCCTTGGCGCCCGATATGACGACCTGGCCCGGCGCGTTGTCATTGGCGATTTCGCAAACGCCCTTGATCTCTCCCGTTTCGGCTATCGCAGCTTCAGCGCCGGCGATATCGATGCCGATCAGCGCGGCCATCGCGCCCTCGCCGACCGGCACGGCGGCCTGCATCGCCTCGCCGCGAATGCGCAAGAGCCGCGCAGTGTCCGCGAGCGTGATCGCGCGCGCGGCGCACAACGCCGAATATTCGCCGAGCGAATGACCGGCGACGAAACGCGCGTCTGCGATATCGAGACCGCACTCTTTTTCAAGGACGCGCAGCATCGCGATCGAATGCGCCATCAATGCGGGCTGGGTGTTTGCGGTGAGGTTGAGCTCTTCGGCCGGACCGTCCCACATCACTTTGGAAAGACGGCGACCGATCGCGTCGTCGACTTCTTCAAAGACCTCGCGCGCGACCGGAAAGGCTTCGGCGAGCGCGTGCCCCATGCCGACGGTCTGGCTGCCCTGACCCGGAAAAACAAAGCATCGCGCCATCTGCGCCGCTCCCAGTATGAATGCTGCGCCTCCCCTAGCTCAGCAAGGATGGGCTTGCAATTCAGCGCCGATCAAGCGCGCCAGAATGCAGGCGTCAAAAGGACGAGGATCGTGAAAAACTCAAGCCGGCCGAGGATCATCAGGAACGACAAGATCCATTTCGCCGCGACGGGAAGGGCGGCGAAATTGCCGGCCGGTCCGACGATGTCGCCGAGCCCCGGACCGACATTGGCGATTGCGGTCGCCGACGCCGTCAACGCCGTCAGCAAGTCAACGCCGAGCCAGGCGAGCAGAAACGTTGAGACGATCAGCGAAAAAAGCAGCGCGACCAGAAAGGACAGGATGGAAAACGCCACTTCGTCTTCCACCTTTCGCCCATGATAGAGAACAGGATGAACCCGGTTGGGCGAGACGATGCGCGACAGATGCGCGGCGGCGAGCCGGCCGAGAATCTGAAAGCGATAGATTTTGACGCCGCCGGCGGTCGAGCCCGAACAGCCGCCGACAAAGGTCAGGATGAAGAAAAGGCCGACCGCGAACGGACCCCAGAGCTGATAATCCTCGC
>CALAZI010000098.1 GCA_937895955.1 uncultured Alphaproteobacteria bacterium
CGAACGAACTCGCCGGAATTCGCCTTGAAGACGTCAAGCGACATATCAAGATTGAGCGCGACAAGATAAGGATCCTCGCCGCCCGTCACCTCAATCAGCTGGCTCTCGCCGCGCAGCTTGATGCGGTCGACCACGTCGCGCGATTTCGGGTCGATAACCCAGACCTCGTCAGCGCCCGTATCATGATCGTCAATCGTGTCCGTTGCGCGCATCAAGACAAAGATGCGGCCTGCATCGTCGGAGGAAATCAACTGCCAGCCTGAGGGTAGGCGCTTTTCCGGCTTCTTGCCCTTCATAAGGCCGAACAGCCTTTTGCCGCCCGCCGCGCCTTCCGGAAGCGCGATCGGCCAGGAATCGCCAACGACCACCTCGTCGCCGCTAAGATCGATTTCCTGGATCTTGCCGTGGTAAGTCGGAAAATAGCCGACGCCGTCAATGATCGCCGGGCGCGTGAACATCGGCTCGTTGTCGATGTCATGAAACGGCTCGCTCATCGTTTGCCCGACCCGCCGACCGTTTTCGTCAAGCTTCGTGGAAACGACGCCGCCATTGCCGCAAAGGCTTGCAAACCCGCGCCCTTTCAGCGCGAACGCATGAACGCATCCCGGGATGTCGACATCGCCGACGACCTTTCTGGCCTTCAGATCGACAATGGTGACTGATGAAGCGGGCGTGAAATTGAAAACATAGGCGAAACGCTCATCCGCAGAGAGTTGAAACGACCCTATTTCCGTGAGCGTCTGGGCGCGCTTGCCGCCGGGCAGCACGACTTCGCCGATGGGATTCAGGGTCGTCTTGTCGTAGATCGTAAGAACGTCGGTGCGCGCGCCGCGATGACCGCGCTCATAAAAGGTTTCGACGACATATAGTTCAGGGCGCGTCTTGGCCTGCGCGAAATTGCCGAACTGCGCCGAACCGAGCGCGCCGCGATGATGATCCCATTCATGACCGACGTCGGTGATGACGACCTTGCCGCTCTCAATGCCCCAGAAATTCCCGTCGACGAGAAAGACGAAACTGTCCGGATATTCAGCCGGAAGAGTGCGGACGACATTTGTCGGCTCAACCGGCAATTCGGCGGCTGCGAAGGTCGACGCCAGCCCGAGACACGAGGCGACGCTGAACAAAATGCGTTTAAAGTGCATGGCGCCCTTCCCTTCAGTGCGCCGCGCCGGCGCACCCTGCCATATCTAGGACCATTGTCCTAAATTGGACTTTGCCGTCCTTTGCCGCAAGCGTCAAGGCGCTTGGCTTCCTGGGCCAACGCAAAGGCTTTCCTTGGCATAATCGGCGAAAATCAGGAGGCCGCGCGCCGGTCGGAACCGCCGGCCGCAAGCTTGAGCCCTCGAATCGTCGCCGAGTCGATTGATCGGACAAGGCTGAGCAGGCTGTAGGCGGCGATATTGGCGATCGCGGGACCTGCGGACGCCTTCTCCCGCTTGTGTCCGATGAACATCGTATGCCCTTCGATCGAGGCGGAAATGAACAAGGCGAGGAGGTCGCGATCCTTTTTGGCGAGGTCCGGCCGCAATTCGGCGATGACGCGCGCGAAGGCGTCCCGTTCGATTTCGTAAATGTGGGACATTTCGCGCGCCGCGAATTCGTCATGGCTGGCGAGCGCCCATAGAGCTGGAAAGAACCCCGTGGTTTCCTTGGTCGACAAATCGCCGACGACGAAGCGGATCATCTCCTCCAGGCGCTGCTCGGGCGAGCGTTCGGGATCTTCGGCGATGCGATCAAAATCCTCGACATAGCCCTGGATGACCGCCTCCAGCAGATCATGCAGCAGATCTTCCTTGTTGCCGTAGTAATAAGAGAGATTGCCGACCGTCATTTTCGCGCGATCCGCAACATTGCGCATCGTGAGACGCGGATACCCTTCCTCGACCAGCACGTCGCGCGCGGCGGACAGAATTTCGGTCACCGCCTGCTGGCCGCGCAGCGAAGCGGAGTTATCGCGTTTTTGAGGCCTGAGCTTTCGCATGTCTTCCCGTCGCGCTCCCCTTCGCGGCGACGACAAGTTTGACCGATCCGCAACGGGGCTGCAACAGAATAGGACAAAAGTCCTAGAAATTCACGCTATCGTTATCGCTTTTGGAAGGAATCAAAAGCGCTTTAGAACGCAACAGGATAGGAAAGATAGCCGCGGAATCGCGCGCGACGGCCGCGCTTGGCCTCACCTGATTTGCGAATTTCCGGCGCGCGCGCAATCAGCTTCGAAATGGCGATTCGCCCTTCAATGCGCGCCAGCGTCATGCCGGCGCAAGCGTGAATGCCGCCGCCGAAGGCGAGATGACGGTTCGGCGTCCGACCGATATCAAGCCTGTCAGGGTCCGGAAACTGCGCCGGATCGCGATTGGCGGCGCCGATGCACAAAGTGACAAGCGCGCCCGCCTCAAGCGTTACGCCGCCTATTTCAACAGGTTCGAGAACGCGGCGATTGCCGAGCTGATTTGAACTTTCAAACCGTAAAAACTCTTCAACCGCCGTTTCGATCAGATCCGGATTTTCTCTCAGACGACGCATCTCTTCCGGATGGTCGATAAGCGATGCGATCGCGTTGCCGATCAGATTGGTCGTCGTTTCATGGCCGGCGTTCAAAAGAAAGATGCAGTTTTGAATGAGTTCGACGGGGCTTAACCGTTCGCCGGCTTCCGTTTCCTCGGCGAGCAGCATGCCGAGCACGTCGCCGCCGGCGAGCTTTCCCTTCCTGAAACGCTCGATATGCTCCTTAAGATAGAAACTGAAATCCTCAACCGACCGATTGCCCCAATCAAGCGCTTCCTTCGTCGGCGCAGGCTCAAGCGCGCCAAGGATCGACAAAGACCAGTCGCGCAAGGGGCCGCGCTCGTCTTTCGGCACCGCCAGCATGTCGCCGATGATTTCGACGGGAAGCTGCGCGGCGAAATCCGTGACCACATCCATCCCGCCGCGCGCAAGCGCCTCATCAAGCAGCCTGTCAACAAGCGCTTCAAATCGCGGTTCCAATATCTTCAGGGCGCGCGGCGTAAAAGCCGGCGCGAGAAGCCGGCGGACGCGCGTGTGATAAGGCGGATCGTTGAATACGAGGCTCGTCGTGTGATGGAGATAGAGCGGCGTATCGCCGAATTTCGGCCTGAACTCGACCTTCTTGTCGGAGCTGAACCGCCGGTCGCGGTAAACGGCCGCCAGATCGTCATAGCGCGTCAGGAGAAAGCTGCCGTCAGGCTGACGATGAACAGGATCGATCTCACGCAGTGCGCGGTAAGTCGGATAGGGATCATCGAGAAACGCGGCGTCCGCCTTCCGGAGGTCAAAAGCCTTGACGCGCTCTATATCGTCTTGAGACCAGATCTGCATCGTCATCGGCGTCGCCGCTCTTATCATTCCCCCTTGATTCGTCGCCACTCTAACGCGCGGAAGCCGCCGTAGGGAATGTCGTTCGGCGCCGGACTGTTTTCCAGACCGGATTTTCGCTATTGCCGCCGCATGGATGTTTTGCCGATTGATGAGGCGATGCCGGCGATACGCGCCGCGCTTGACGCCGGCGCACGCCTTGTCCTGGCCGCGCCGCCCGGCGCCGGCAAAACGACGCGCGTCCCGCTTGAACTGGTTGCGGAACGCTGGCTCGACGGAAAACGCATTCTCATCCTTGAACCCCGCCGCATCGCCGCGCGCATGGCGGCCGAACGCATGGCGGCGCGTCTTGGCGAGAGACTGGGCGTGACGGTCGGCCTCTCGACTCGCATCGACAGAAAAATCTCATCGCGAACGCGCATAGAAGTCATCACCGACGGTCTCTTCACGCGCCGCATCCTCTCAGATCCGGAGCTTTCCGGCGTCGGCGCCGTTCTGTTCGACGAATTCCATGAGCGATCCTTGAATGTCGATCTCGGCCTTGCGCTGGCGCTTGACGCGCAGGCCGGCTTGCGGCCCGATCTTCGCCTTGTCGTCATGTCGGCGACGCTCGACACTACGCGCATCGCCGCCGCGATCGACGCCCCTGTCATCGAAAGCGCCGGGCGGATGTTTCCCGTTGAAACCGTCTATCTCGGCAAAAGCGATGAGCGCGTTGAAGATGCGACGGCCCGCGCGGTGCGCCGCGCGCTCCGCGAATGCGCGGGCTCCATTCTCGTTTTTCTGCCGGGGATGGGCGAAATCCGGCGCACGGCGGAACGCCTTGAAGATCTTCCCGGCGACGTCTCTGTCGTCCCGCTTTACGGCGCGCTTTCTCCGGCCGAGCAGGATCGCGCCGTCGCGCCGGCGCCGGCCGGATTTCGCAAAGTTGTTCTGGCGACCGATATTGCTGAAAGCTCGCTGACGATTGAAGGCGTTGATGTCGTTATCGATGCGGGTCTTGCGCGCGTCCCTGATTATGACGCCGCGAGCGGCGGCGTTCGATTGATCACGCGGCGCGCTTCCCGCGCCAATGTCGATCAGCGTCGCGGCCGCGCGGGCCGTTTGAGGCCTGGCGTCTGCTATCGCCTGTGGGATGCGGAAGCGACCAAAGGCCTGACGGCCGAACCCCAACCGGAAATCCTCAACTCAAATCTCGCCGGTCTCATCCTCGCGCTCGGCGAATGGGGAGAGCGCGATGCGACGCGCCTTACATGGATTGATCCGCCGCCGACCGGCCGCCTCTCCGCCGCGCGCCGCGAACTTGAGGAAATCGGCGCAATCGACAAGGACGGCAGGCTAACGCCGCGCGGTCGAACGATTGCGCAATTGCCGCTGGAACCGCGCCTTGCAGCGATGATCGCAGGCGTTGAAAGCGACGGCGAGCGCGGTCTCGCCGCAGAACTTGCGGCCTTGTTGAGCGAGCGCGGTCTCGGCGGCGACAGCGTCGATCTCCGCGACCGGCTGCAGCGTTTTCACCGGGACGCCTCGCCGCGCGCGCGGGCGCTGCGCGACCAGGCGGCGCGCTGGGCGAATACGAAGGAGCGTGCAAGCGTTGAGGACGCAGGACGCATCATCGCGCGCGCGTCGCCAAAAATGATCGCGCGCGCAAAGACAGGCGAGCCGGGCGCCTTTCTTCTCGCCGGCGGTCGGGCGGCGCAATTGAGCAAGGATGACCATTTGTCAAAAGAACGTTGGCTCGCTGTCGCCGAGATGACCGGCGCCGCCGCAGGCGCGCGCATACTATCGGCCGCGCCGCTTTCAGAAGCCGACGCCTTCGAGTTCGGAGGCGTTGAGACCGCCGACATCGCCGAGTTCGACGTTGAAAAGCGCCAATTCAAGGCGCGCCGCGTGAAGCGTCTTGGCGCAATCATCCTCGCTGAATCGCCCTTGCCCGCGCCGAAGGGCGAAGCGGCGCGGACGGCGCTGATCGATGCCGTCGCACGGCATGGTCTCGATATTCTCGGCAATGCGTCCGTAATCCGGGAGACGCAGGCGCGCATCAATCTGTTGCGCAAGCATGATGAACATGACTGGCCCGATTTCGGCGATGATGATCTTATCGCGCGCGCCGGCGAATGGCTGGCGCCGCTGCTCGGCGATCCGCCCACTCTCGACACCCCTGCTGAAGCGGGCATCCGGCGCAATCTCGCGGCTTTGCTTGACTGGCGGACGGCGCAGCGCCTGAATTCGTCTGCGCCCCTCACAATGGAAACGCCGGCCGGCCGAACGCTGCCGATCGATTATCTAAGCCCCAACGCTCCGATCATTGAGGCGCGCGCCCAGGAATTTTACGGGCTCAGCGCCCATCCGACGATTGCGGATGGCCGAGTTCCGCTGACTGTTTCGCTTCTTTCGCCGGCGCGACGCCAGATTGCATTGACGAAAGATCTGCCCGCCTTCTGGTCCGGCGGCTATCGCGACATGGCGAAAGACATGCGCGCGCAATATCCGAAACATGACTGGCCGGACGACCCCGCCGCTGCGCAAGCGCATGAAGGCAAGACCAAGGCGCGCCTCGCCCGCGAGACGTGATCGCTTACTCGATGGCGCCGATCGCGGATTCAATGATGTCCAGACCTTCTCGAACCTCATCCGCCGTGATCGTCAAGGGCGGTGCGATGCGGTTAACATTGCCGTGAAGCCCGCCGCGTCCGATCAGCAGGCCGCGCGCGCGCGTTTCTTCAAGCAGCGCCAGCGAAACGGCGGCGTTCGGCTTCTTTGAACCCGGCTCGACGAATTCCAGGCCTTGCATCAGCCCCTTACCCCTCACCTCGCCGATCGTTTCCGATTTTGCGGCGATCTTCTCAAGTCCGGCGCGCAATTCGCGGCCGCGCTCGAGCGCATTACGCTGAAGATCGTGTTTCTTCAGATATCGCAGCGTCGCCAGCGCGCCGCGCGTCGACAAGGGATTGCCGCCGAAGGTCGACAGCGAATTCACCTTGAAACAATTCATCACCTCAGCGCGCGCGATGACCCCGCCGATCGCAAGGCCGTTTCCAAGCCCTTTGGCGAATGTGATGATGTCGGGCGTCGCGCCATGCGCCTGATATCCCCAAAAATGCTCGCCGGTTCGACCCCAGCCGGTCTGCACTTCGTCGCTGATGAAAAGGATGCCCTTTTCTTTCAGCACTTTCTGGAATTCGCCGAACAAGCCGTCAGGCGGCGTGCCAAAACCGCCGACGCCGGTGATCGGTTCGGCGATCAGGCAGGCGACGTCGCCGGCCGACGCGACGTCAAGAAGCTCTTTAAGGTCGTCGACGCAGGCGTCGATATAATCGGCGCCTTTCAGATGACCGAAAGGACTGCGGTAAGGGTAGCTCCCATGAATGTAGGTCACCATGAACGGCGACAGCGAGGACGGCGACCATGTCGCATGACCGGTCACCGGCACCGTCGACATCGTGCGGCCATGGTAGGAATAACGCATCGCCAGGACCTGATTGGATCGACGATACGCGGTCGCGAGCATCAGCGCCGCATCATTGGCCTCGCTGCCGGACGAAGTGAAGAAGACGCGCGCATCGGGAATGCCGGACAGTTCGGCGATCTCCTCGGCGAGTTCGACCTGACTATCGATTAGATAGAGCGTCGACGTATGAAGGATTTTCCCCGCCTGATCGCGGATTTCATCGACGATTTCCGGCACATTATAGCCAATCATATTGGTGAGGATGCCTGCGAAAAAATCGAGATATTGCGCGCCGGTCGAATCCGTCACGCGCCGGCCTTCGCCCGAAACGAGCGAGATCGGCTCCTTGTAGTAAAGACCGAGCCAGGAAGGCATTACGGATTTATGCCGTTCCAGCAAAGAGCGCGAATTTTTGATTTGTCCCATCAGGGGCTCCAGCTTTTGAAGTGACTCATGAAATCTCGCCCGCCGCGCGCTTTTTCGCCGTTTCTTCCTGCCAGGCGAGCATGTTCATCTCGATGAAAAAGAAAGCGACGAGCCAGACGAAGGCGTCCCAGGCGTCGAGCGGCGCATCGAGCGCCCACCAATAAATGACGTTGACCAGCAAGATGACGTACAAGAACGCTTTGAAGCTCTTATAGGCGAGAAAGAATTTCGTGCCGATGAGCTTTGAAGATTTCAGATAAATCTCAAGCTCAAGGATCACGACGATCAACACCCAGACGGATGCGTTCAGGACGTCGGTCCAGGCGAGGCGTTTCATGACGCCAAGGTTTTCTGTCGAGATGAAGGCGCCATGCGCAGGGTGAACCAATGCGCCGCCGGCGAGCGTTCGACAATTTTCAGCGTCGAGATCGACGTAATCGTCAAGACCGCGCGCGAGCGTTGCTCCCGTGTCGACGAGGCCGCACGGATCAGCGCCCGCATAGGCGGCGTAACCGTAGGCTTCGTCCAGCGATCCTATATATCCGTACAGAGAATAAAGGATCAGCGCCCAGCAGACGAAACTGACGATCGAAATCGTCCGGTCCACCCAGCCTTTGATCTTCTCATCCGGTATGACGTAGGTTTCCAGCTCCAGCATGATCAGCAAAACGAGCCAGGCGGCCGTATCGATCGAGTCGGCGTAAGCGATGATGATGTCGCCGGGTTTCAGCCCGTCAGGGTAAAGATGCCCGACCGAAGCGAAATTCTCGACGAAAAACGCAACGGTGTTGATCGCGAGCAAGGCGTAGATGGCGTATTTGAACGCCTGAAAAACGATCCCAGTCCTGATCAGCATTGCACGTTAACGCCGACTGGACGGGGCATGCCGTTTCTCTTCGCTTAACAGCGCTCGCTACCCGCCGAAATCGTAGGTCATGCGAACGCCGAATGTCCGCGGGCGCGACGGCCCGAAATAATGCGCCGGCAAGATGCTGGCTCCTTCGGCGACGCCCGTATAGTAGAGAACGTTCGTCAGGTTCTCGACGTAACCGATCACCGACCAGCCGGCGTCAGCCTGATAGCCGAAACGAAGCGCAAGTTCGGCGTATCCGTCGTTGACCGCCTCCGGCAAATGCAGCAATCCGCCATAGGTCGTCGTCTGGCCGAACAATTCAGCAGACCCCGTAATTGATCCAGGCCCGGCCGGGGCGGTGAATTTCAGCACGGCCGATCCCGAAAATTTCGGCACCTGACCAAGCGACGTTCCCTCGCAGGCGAGCGTGCCGTCGCACAGGGGTTGCGCCTCGGTCACATCCGTATCGGCGTAGGCCGCCGACAAACGGAGATCGAAATTCGAGCCGAGCGCAGTTTGCATCGATCCTTCAACGCCCCACCCGTTCACCTTGCCCACATTGTCGACAATGATGCCGGAAACGCCGGGCACGATCACCTGAAGATCTTTGTAGGTGTAATAGTAGACGTTTGCGTCAAGCTTCGTCGCGCCGCCGAAAATCGACCCCTTCGTGCCGACCTCATAAGACCAGGCGCGCTCCTCATCGAACCGGTCCGGCGTCGCAGCGCCCGGGACGATGTCGATTCCCGCCGGCGTGTAGGGCAGATAATCCTGCTCGATCGAGAAGCTGCCGAATCCGCCTGATTTGAACCCGCGTGTCGCACTTGCGAAGAACATCCAGTCGTCATTCGGCAGATAGC
This sequence comes from uncultured Alphaproteobacteria bacterium, assembly GCA_937895955.1. Classification (GTDB taxonomy): domain Bacteria; phylum Pseudomonadota; class Alphaproteobacteria; order Caulobacterales; family Parvularculaceae; genus Amphiplicatus. The sequence goes on from CALAZI010000098.1 coordinate 8,927, forward strand.
GCGCGATAAATCGCGGCGTGAAGGCGCGCCATGAATGTTGATCGGTCAAGTAATCGGTCGACGTGAAGCCAAGCGCGAAATACGGCCCAAGCTGGCTGTCAACCGGCAAGGCGAAGATGCCGAAGTCTTTCGTCTCTTTCGTGTAGCGCACGCCGGCGCTGACCTCGAACTGCTCATTCAATTGCATCGTCAGGTCGACATAGCCGGCCCAACCCTTATAGCGGCCCCGAACGGCGTTCTGCTCCAGCAGCCCGACCGGGCTCGGCGAAAACGCATAACCGAGATAGGCGTAATAGCTCGCGCAATCCGTGAAGCCGTAAGTATTGTAATAGGCGCACATGACGTCTTCCGAGCCGCCCTGACCGAACAAGACGTCGATATTCTCGTCATAATAGGAAACGCCGGCGTACCAGGAGAGCGGGCCGTCAGTGTCCGAGACAATGCGAATTTCCTGTTCGAAATATTCGCCTTCCTGGTCCTGGCGGTAGTCGTTGATATGCAACGGCGTGCCGTCAAAATCCTCCGCGTAAAAATAGGAATGGTCCTTATACCCGGTCATCGACGTAAGCGTGGCGCCGCCGAGATCGAAGTTGAGTTCAAGGCCGAACGACGTCTGCCTTCCGTCATCGGCTTCGCCGAAACCAAGATCGCTGTCTATGTCGCGCCCGTCGCCGCCAAGCGGCCCGACGCCGAAAACGCCGACCAGCGCATCCCAGCTGTCGCCGATTTCGGTTGCGCGATAGACCGAACCCGATTGTTCGCGGTCTTCATATTCGACATAGAAGAAAGCGTCGAATACGCCTTTCTCATAGGCCGCCGAAAAGCGTCCGCCGCCCTTGCGGGACGCGACCAGCCGGTCGGCGTTCGGATACGCGAAATTATCGACATAGCCGTCTTCCTTGGCGCCGAATCCGGCGAGACGAACAGCGAAATTCTCAGACAATGGAACATTGACGGCGGCTTCCCCGACGATGCGGCCGCGCTCACCGACGTCAAGTTCGGCGTAGCCGCCGAAGGCGTCGAATTTCGGCCGCGCCGTATGGACGCTGATCGCGCCGCCGATCGCGTTGCGGCCGAACAGGAAGCCTTGCGGACCTCTGAGGACTTCCGCGCGCTCAAGATCGTAAAGCGTCGTCACGACGGCGCCGTTGCGGCCCTGATAAAATCCGTTCTTGAAAAACGGGATCGACGGGTCGCCGCCGACGCCGAAATCGTTCGTCAGGATGCCGCGGATCGAAATGTAGTCGATGAAGCTGTCAAAGGTGTTGCCGGTGACGCCGGGCGTGAATGTCACCAGATCCTTGACGTCGTCGAGATTCACCTCGCGCGTGAATTCGCCCGAATAAGCCGTAATGGCGAGCGGAACGTCCTGAATTGACTCGGCGCGTTTTTGCGCCGTGACGATGATTTCGTCGTCCTGGGCGAAGGCCGGCCCCGCTGCGACAACGAGAGAAAGAGTTAGAGCTGAACTGCCGGCGAGAGCCTTGCGAACGGAATTTCTACCCAAAAGGCCGATACGGGTCATAAGGCCCCTCCCTCTCATTCAAACTGTCGCTCAAAAAATGCTTGGAAATTTGTATCCAGCGCCGCTCGGCATTGACAACAAAATTGATCGGAATGCCGCAGATTCCGAACAGGTGTGATCGATTGTCGACACTTGGTTTTTTGAATTAATATTTCATATCAATGAGTTAACGCCTTTCGCCGCTAATCCGCCCCGCAAAGCGGCCGCGCATTTTCGTGATCACGATCCGGACGAAAAGACCGGGATTCCCTGTCGGATCAGCGCGCCGCGCAGGGGAGCGAGGCGCGCCTCATACCGCCGCCAGCGCCCGATTGAGCGCGCATGCGGCCTTTCGCGAACCTGCACCGCGCTCGCTGTCGCGACGGCGCCCTCCTGTTCGTAGTAGCGCAGACAGCGATCCTCCCAGGGAAGCCCTAGAAAGCCGATCAGCCGGCGCGCATTCGTCTCCAGATCTTTGACCGTGTCCTCATAGGCGATATCGAGAAAACGCCCCGGATAAAGACGTCGCCAAATCTCCATCAGCCGCCAATAGCGCGCATAGTGCCGCGCCATTTCCTCCTGGTCGTAGGAATGGAGATACGCTTCAGCGAAGAGTTGCTTGTAGCTCGCAAAACAGGCGTCCATCGGATCGCGATTGACATGAATGACGCGCGCATTCGGCAGCGCCGCCAGGATCAAGGGGATGTTCTGGTAATTGCCCGGCAGCTTGTCGACGAAGCGCGGCGCGCCTGACCGCATCGGGGCGCTGACGCGAAGATATTCCTCACCCAGGGCTTTCGGATCGACCGCCGCCCACCGCTTCACGGTCTCGACATCGCCGGGCTTGTCGCCGCCGGGGTGAGCGAGACGACTGACGGAAAGGCGAAATTGCTGAAGCTCCCCGGCGGATTCGACTTGCGAATGGCTGGTGATGATCCGTTCGATCAGCGTCGTGCCCGTGCGCGGCTGGCCGACGACGAAAACAGGCGAAGGATCGACGCAGCCTTTCGATTCATCAATCGCGCCCCTGTCGGAGAAAACGTCTGCGAGCGCTTTAAAGCGCGCCTCCTCCGCAGCCTCGTCGAAATCGATCGTTGCGCGCTTGGCGGCGGCGCCCGCCTCAAACGCATCGAAGGCCCGCTCCCATAGGCCGCAATCTTCAAACTCCTTGCCGGCGGCGTAAGCGAGAAATGCGGCTGAGACATCGGCGGTTTTCGCCGCGCGCAGCATCAATTTTTCGGCTCGATCGGCGTTCTTCGCCCTGACTATGGAGGAAAAGAGCCATTCGGCCTGCGCCGGCGCGTTTTCACGATCGATAATCGGCGCAAGAAGCCGTTGCGCTTCGTCATTTTCTCCCAGGAACATTTGCGTTGTCGCGAGATTGACGAGGTAAGGCTCATTCGACGGCGCGGCGTCATGCGCCTTTTGATGCCACCCTCGCGCGCGCCGCTGGTCGCCAAGCAAAGAGAGGACGACGCCGATGAGATCGGCGACAGGGGGCTCCGACGGGTTTAACCCTATCGCTTTTGAAACCGCGCTCTCGGCGCGGGCGGGTTGCCCCATGCGCATGAAAAGCCGCGCAAGATGCGCCCAGGCCGCCGCATGGGCCGGATCGAGTTTCGTCACCGAGCCGAAAGCCTGCGCCGCCGTCTTCAAATCATTGAGATCTTGCGCGACAAGGCCGACCAGGAAATGAGCGCGCGGCTCCTTCGGGTCGATCGAAAGCGCCTGACGGCAGAATTGGCCGGCTTCTTCGGGGCGGCCTTTTTGCAAGGCGTCAATGCCGCTGCGAAGAAGCGCGCTGACTTGCTGCGTCGCCGGCTTTTGCACGCTTCATCCTTCCATCGGCCGCCTGCCGAGCCCGCTTGAAAACTGACGCGCTATCAATCGATACTAACGCAGACGCCCGACCGCTCCAGAGAGTGTAACTTATGATTCAAAGATTGCCAGCCATCCTGGCGCTCGCCGCCGCCGCTTCCTGCGCAGGCGAAACGAAAATCGAACCCGCCGATCATGTATTCGCCAACGGCGTCGTTTATACGGCGAACAAGGAGCGTCAATTCGTCGAGACGATCGCCATTCGCGGCGAAGACATCATTTACGCCGGCGATGCGGCGGGCGCGGCGCCCTTTATCGGCGACAAGACCGAGACAGCCGACCTTGGCGGCAAGCTTGTTTTGCCCGGCCTTCACGACACGCACATCCATCCGATCAGCGCGATGGCTGTCGACACCTGCACGCTCGACAAGCGCGTTCTGCCGCTTGATCAATTATCCGCCTTCATCGCGGGCTGCATCGCGCGGTTCAAGCCGGCGCCCGGCGAATGGATGTACGCCGAGCTTTGGGAATTCGAACGCGGCAATCAGCCGGGGCCTCAATTCAAGACCATTCGTGAGGCGCTTGATGCGGCGGCGCCGGAAAATCCGGTCTTGCTCGAAGGCACGGACGGCCATCATTACGCTGTGAATTCGCTCGCGCTCGCAACGGCGAAAAACGACAAGGGCGAAACCGTCGGCCTTTCCGCCGAAACCCTAAAGACGGATTTCTCCGATCTTGCGCAATATATCGGCGTCGATGGAAAGGGCGAGCCGAACGGACGATTGACAGAATCCTATATCTACAAACGTCTCGACACGGTGGGAATTGAGGAAGCCGAGCGCACAAAACGCATGGCGCATCCGGAAAGGCTGATGGACGTCACGCTGTCGCGAGGCATCACCTCGTTCCTTGATGCAGCCGCGCGTCCGAACACCCAGCCGATTTACGATGCGCTTCTTGCGCGCAACGCATTCCACGCCCGCGCCAGCCTCGCCCTCTTCCTCGATCCGGCCGATTTCAGGAAAGACGACGGGAGCGTCGATTACCCGGCGATGATGGCTGAGGCGCGCGGAATTCGCGAAAAATACGCCGGATCGAAATTCGTCAACGCGACTTTCCTGAAGCTTTTCGCCGACGGCGTTCTTGAAGGCGATCCGCTGGCGACGCCGCCGACGCTTCCGAATGCGGCGATGTCGCGTCCGTATCTTCAACCAAGGTTCGATTACAATGAGGAAACCGGCGCGCTTTCCTTGGCGGGCTATGTCGATCTTCAATCAGAGGCGTGCGAACGCGCGCGCGCTGAGGCGGAGAACGATTCGTCAATTGACGGGACGACCTTCCGCGACATGTACGGATTTCCTCCGGAGCAATGCGCGACCAACGCCGGCGTTCTCCAGCATGACCGTTCGGTCATTCTCGATTACGTCAAAAAGGGCGATGAAGCCGGATTCGCCTTTCTCATTCACGCCATCGGCGATGAAGCGGTGAAGACAGCGCTTGACGCGATCGAAATCGCGCGACGCGATAATGGTTCGAAGAGGCGCCATATCGTCACGCATTTGCAAGTCGTAAGACCTGAAGACGTCTCGCGATTTTCCAGGCTTGACGCATTCGCATCATTCACGTTCGCCTGGGCGACGATCGACCCGGAATACGATCTTTCCGTCATCCCGTTCATTGATCGCGCGGACGGGCCGGAAGGGCTTTATCGGCATGACGGCTATTATTTCAGCAACGCCTATCCCGCCGAATCAATCCGCAAAGCCGGCGGCGTCATCATTGCGGGCTCCGACGCGCCGGTCGACACGCGCGATCCGCGACCGTTCGTGAACATTCAAGGCGCAGTCGCACGCGACATTTTCGGCGCCGGCGCATTGAATGAGAAAGAAGCGCTTTCGATCTTTGATGCTGTCGACGCCTATACGATCAATGCGGCGAAAGCGCTTCAGCAGGACGAGAGCGTCGGATCGCTCGAACCGGGGAAGAAGGCCGATTTCATCATCGTCGACCAGAATGTCTTCGATCTCGTTGAAGCGGGCGAACCCGATAAGATCAGCGAGACGAGAGTTCTGGAAACCTGGTTCAATGGCGCGCGCGTCTATCGGGCGGCGGAAGCGGCGGACTGAGCAAAACGCTTATGATGCGGCCGCTTCGCCGATCCGCTCCATACCTTCGATGATGTCGAGCCTTATCGCCGTCTCCAACCTGGCGGGGTCGTCGTCTCGCAGCGCGTCGATGGCTTCCTTGTGCTGGTCGACAAGAAGGCTTGTGCCGATTTCAGAAATCACCATGCGCATGAACGGGCCGGTTTGCAGCCAGAGGCTCTCCGCGACGCCAAGAAGGACGGGCGCTCTCGCCGCCTCATAGAGCGTGAAATGAAATTCGCTGTTCGCCTTGCTGTATGCGGCGACGTCGCCTTGCGTGATCGATGCGTCATGGCGTTCATCGATCGCCGCCAAGCGCGAGATGAGGCTCTTTCGCGCGCGCGGCCTTCCTTCGGTCATTTCAAAGGCGCGAACGGCGAGACGCGGCTCAAGCAGCGTGCGCGCTTCCGTCAGTTGATTGACTTTATCAGGCGTCATGCGCGCGATCATGATGCGCCGGGTCGCCGTCATCTCAAGCGCGCCAAGCGCCACCAGGCGCCGGATCGCTTCGCGCGCCGGCATTGCGCTGACGGAGAATTGCGCCGCGAGCGATCGCACGGACAAGGCGCGGCCAGGCTCCAACTGACCGTCGATGATCGCCCGACGAAGGCGCGCATAGACTTCCTCGTGAACGATCGGCGCCCGTTTGACGGCGCGAGGGGAAGGCTTGCCGCGGTCGCCGGCCTTCGTCGGCGCGCTTTTCTTTCTCCCAGGCGTCATGTCGACCAGCACCCTCTTATCATTCCGGCGCCGCCTGGAGACCCCAACGCGCCGTCTTCAGCGGCTCATTCTTAACCCTAATCCGCGCGCGTTTCACCCCAGACTGAAACTATCGCGCTGAAATGATTAGGAATTTCATCCGGCTTGCCAAGCATCGCGCCGCCCGGTATTTGTGATCACATTCTCCCAGCGTCGGCGATTGCCCGGGCGACGCTCCAGCGCATAGGCTGAAGGCGTCAAAAGCCTCGGCGGCGCGCAGGCAGCCGATCGGGCGGGAGAGGAAGTCACGAGCGGCGCCCTCGCGGGTCCCTCAAGGCGGAAACAATGGATCTGAAAGAACTTGAAGATTGGCTTCGGCGCAATCGCGTCACGGATGTCGCCTGCCTCGTTCCGGATATGACCGGCGCGGCGCGCGGCAAGACGATGACGCCTGCGTTATTTCTGAACGGCATGAAGAAAAAGAGCCTGCGCATTCCGGAGACGGTCTATGCGATCAGCGTTCATGGCGACATTGAATTCTCCAACCATGTCGTGACGACCGAGCGGGATCTCGTTCTGGCTCCCGATCTCGATACGCTTCACCTCGCGCCGTGGAGCAGCGACCCGACGGCCTGCCTGATTTGCGACAGCACGACCGACCAGGGCGCGCCAACGCAATTCGCGCCGCGGGAAGTCCTCCGCCGCGTCGTCAATCTTTACGCCGAACAGGGCTGGACGCCGATCGTCGGGCCGGAGATCGAGTTCTATCTGATCGAGAAATTCAAAGACGTCATCCTAGAGCCGCGCGCGCCTGAGGGGCGGTCCGGCAGGCCGGAATTCGGCCAGTATGTTTACAGCCTCGATGCGATCGATGAGTTCGATCAGCTCTGGGAAGAGCTCTATCAGTTTTGCGAAATCCAGCGCGTCGATCTTGACACGCTTATTCATGAAGACGGGCCCTGCCAGTTCGAAGTGAACATTCGACATAATGAAGCGATCAATGTCGCCGACCAGATGTTCCTGTTCAAACGGCTGACCCGTCAGGTCGCCCTGCGGCACAATATGTTCGTGACGTTCATGGCGAAGCCCTACGCCGACTGCTCGGGCAGCTCGATCCACATGCACCAGAGCGTCATCGATTCGAAATCGAAGCGGAACATTTTCGCCAATGACGACGGATCCGACAGCGATCTTTTCCGGCACTATATCGGCGGACTTCAGGCCTATTTGCCCGCCGCGATGCCTCTGCTGGCGCCCTATACGAATTCGTTCAACCGCTTTGAAGCTTTCATGAGCGCCCCGACCAATACGCATTGGAGCCGCGAGAACAGAACCGTCGGCCTGCGCGTGCCTGAATCGAGCCCGGAAGCGCGGCGTGTTGAAAACCGTATCGCCGGCGCCGACATCAACCCTTATCTCGGCGTCGCGGCCTCGCTCGTCTGCGGCTATATCGGCATGATGGAAAAGGTCGAGCCGCGTGGAGAGTATCTCGGCGAAGGCTATCAGGACAGCGAACGGCCGCTGCCGAAGTCGCTGATCGACAGCGTAGAAACTTTCGCCCGGTCAACGCCGCTGCGTGAGGCTCTCGGCCCCGGCTTCGTCGACACTTATTGCTCGATAAAGCGCTCTGAATACGAGCACCGATCAAGCGTCCTAAGCCCCTGGGACGTCCGTTTCCTCATGACGAATGTGTGAATTATGACCACTGCGACAATCCATCCTGCAAACGCTGCGATGACGACGTCAAACTACACGCGCCATATTCGCGAACTCGACAGCGCCAATCATCTCCACCCATTCACGACGCATCATGATTTGCGAGAAGGCGGGCCGCGCGTCATCACGCACGCTGAAGGCGTTTACATCTACGATTCCGAAGGAAACAAGATCCTTGATGGTATGGCTGGTCTTTGGTGCGTTCAGCTCGGCTACGGCGTCGAAGAGCTGGCGCAAACCGCCTACGATACGCTTAAGAAACTATCCTACTACAACCTCTTCTTTCAGACGACGACGCCTTATGCGGCTGAACTCGCCGCGCTCGTCGCCTCAAAGACGCCGGCCGGCGTTGACCAGATCCTATTTTCTTCATCTGGTTCCGAAGCGAACGACAGCGCGCTGAAACTGATTTGGTATTATTGGAATTTGATGGGCAAACCGAACAAGAAGGCGATCATTACGAGAGAGCGCGCCTATCACGGGTCAACCGTCGCGGGCGCCAGTCTTTCCGGCCTACCGTTCATGCAGGGGATTTTCGATCTTCCCCTGCCCCGCTTCCACCATATCGGGCCGACGCCCTGCTTTTACCAATACGGCGCGCCGGGCGAGTGCGAGCGCGATTTCGCCCTGCGCTGCGCAAAAGCGCTTGAGGACAAGATTCTCGAGCTTGGTCCGGATAACGTCGCAGCGTTCGCGGGCGAACCGGTCATGGGCGCCGGCGGGCTGATGACGCCGCCGGAAGGCTACTGGCAAGAGATCGAACGCATCTGTCGTAAATATGACGTCCTGCTCTGGGCTGATGAGGTCATTTGCGGGTTCGGGCGCACCGGGTCCTGGTTCGGTTGCCAGACCTACGGCTTCACGCCGGACATCATGACGATGGCGAAAGGCATGTCGAGCGGATATCAGCCTATTTCAGCCGTCGCGCTCAATGAGCGGGTGAGCCGCCCCATTATCGAGGCCGATTCCGAGATGGCGCACGGCTACACCTATTCCGGCCATCCTGTCGCTTGCGCCGTCGCATTGAAAAATATCGAGATGATCGAGGAAAAAGGCCTCGTCGGCGCGCGCGGAAAAGCGGCGGCGGATCGCTTTCAGTCGCATCTCAAGGCGCTGCAGGATCATCCGCTCGTCGGCGAAACGCGCGGCGTCGGCCTTCTCGGCGCCATCGAACTCGTCAAGAACAAGGAAACGCGCGAACGTCATTCGACCTCGGGCGCAACCGGCGTGATTTGCCGCGGTCACTGTTTCAACAGCGGCGTCGTCATGCGCGCGGTTGGGGAAACGATGTTCCTATGCCCGCCGCTCGTTATCAGCGACAGCGAGATTGATGAGCTTTTCACGCTCGTGCGCCGCGCGCTTGATCTTACCTATCGCGACGTGAAAAAGGCGTGATGAGATCGAAACGGGAATCGCCCAATGGCCCAAAACGCCGAAAACATTGCGGAGCAGGCGCGCGCGTTTCTTGAGGCGACGCCCAATCTCAAATTCGTCGACGCCTTCCTGACCGATCTCAACGGCGTTTTGCGCGGCAAGCGGCTGCCGGCCAAGGGGGCGATGAAGCTGTTTGAATCGGGATTGCGGCTGCCGCGATCGCTAATCGGCGTCGATATTTGGGGAACCGACGTTTTCGACAATGGTCTCGTCGTTGATACGGGCGACAGCGACGGGATATGCGTCGCGCTTCCCCCCGGCCTCATCCCGACGCAATGGACCAGCCAGCCTACGGCGCAAGCCCAGATGATGATGTGCGAGGCGGACGGCTCTCCCTTCCTCGCCGATCCAAGGCAATTGCTCCGCGAAATGCAACGCCGCCTCGCCGCTCACGGCCTTTATCCTGTCGCGGCGATTGAAATCGAATTTTATCTCCTCTCGGGCGAGGCCGACGAGCGTGGGCGGCCGTTGACGCCAAAGTCGAAATTCAGCGGGCGGCGCGTCATCGACGGCCGCGTCTACGCCATGAGTGAAATTGACGCTTACGCTGATTTTTTCACCTCGCTTTACGAGACGTGCGACGCGCAGGGCCTGCCGCTCGACACGGCCGTCATTGAAGCCGGTCCCAGCCAGTTCGAAGTGAACCTCAAGCACCAAGCGGACGTCTTGCGAGCGGCTGACCAGGCGATGCTGTTGAAGCGCGCCATAAAAGGCGTCGCCTCAAAACACGGCCTCCTTGCCTCATTCATGGCGAAACCGTTCGGCGAATTGCCCGGCAACGGCATGCATGTCCATATGAGCATGCTCGACAGCGCAGGCGTCAACGCTTTCGACGGCGACGGCGACAGAGGAAACGCCGCCTTCAAAAATGTCATAGCCGGGCTGATCGCGGCGGCGCCTGAATCGATGATCATGTTCGCGCCGCATTTGAATTCCTGGCGGCGCTTTCAGGAAGCGTCACACGCGCCCACGCGCGCGACCTGGGGTTATGAAAACCGGACAGCGGCGATCCGCGTGCCTGCAGACACCGGCGCCAATCGCCGATTCGAACACCGCATAGCCGGCGCGGATGCGAACCCTTACCTGGTGCTAGCGGCGATTCTCGCCGGCGCTCTGCATGGCGTTGAGAATGGCCTCACGCCGCCGCCGCCGCTCGAAGGCAACGCCTATAAATCCGAAGCGCAGAAATTATCGCTCGGCTGGCGTGCCGCGCTTGAAGCGTTTGCCGGGGGATTGATAATTGCGCCGGCTTTCGGCGATCTGGCGACGCGCGTTTTCATGGCGCTCAAGCGGCAGGAAATCGGCGTCGCAGAAAAGCGCGTCACCGATTTCGAATATGACAGCTATCTTGAGGCTTTCTGAATTGAATGGCGCGATCGAACGGTCATATCGCATCATATTATGCGGCGACGGCCCATGAAGCGCCGCCGCGGGCGGCATTGCGCGGCGAAATCGAAGCGGACGTCTGCATTGTCGGCGGCGGGTTTTCCGGCGTTGCGAGCGCGCTTTCTCTGGCCGAACGAGGCGTGCGCGTCGTTCTCCTTGAAGCCAACCGCATAGGCTGGGGCGCGTCGGGCCGCAATGGCGGTCAGGTTCTGCCGGGATGGTCGGGCGAGGGCGAATTCGTCAAGCAGCTCGGCGCCAGAGGGAAAAAATTTCTCGATCGAACGCGCTATCTAGGCAATGACATCATAGAATCACGCCTGAAGAAATATGCGATCGATTGCGATTATGAGCGCGGGGCGGCGACCGTCGCGCTTAATGAAAAGCAGATGGCGGCGCTTGAGGAAGAATATCGGTCATACGAGAAAAACGGCGAGGACTTTCATTTTGATCTTGTCGATTCGGCAAGCCTGAAGAGCCATGTCGTTTCCGATCTTTACTGCGGCGGGCTGATAGATCGTCGCGCCGCGCATTGTCACCCGCTCAATCTTTGTCTCGGCGAAGCGCGGGCGGCCGAATCGCTTGGCGTTCGGATATTCGAGGAAACGAAAGCGCTTGAAATCGTTCACGGAGATCGGCCGACCGTCGTCACCGGCGCCGGAAAAGTGACGGCTCGAACGACGATCCTCGCCGGCAACGCCTATCATAAACTCGAACAGGGAAAACTTGGCGGCTATATGCTGCCCGCCCAGACTTTCACGATGGCGACGGAAGTCATCGGCGAGAATCGCGCGCGCGCGATTTTGCCAGACAATCTCGCCGTTTGCGACGCCAATTGGGCGCTCGATTATTTCCGGCGGTCAGCCGATCACAGAATCTTGTTCGGCGGGCTTTGCACATATTCCAACCGCGTCATTTCGGATATTGAAGGCGCATTGACCCCGCGCCTTTTGAAGATCTTTCCGCAGCTTGAAGGCGTAAAAGCCGAATTCGCCTGGGGCGGCGCCATCGGCATTCCCTTAAACAGGGTGCCGCTGGTCGGCCGGATCGCCGACAATGTCTTCTACGCGCAGGGATATTCCGGGCACGGCGTGAATTGCAGCCACATCGTCGGCGAAATTCTAGCCGATGCGACGCAGGCGCGGCTCGACGGCGTCGATCTGTTTGAAGCCGTCAGTCACTTCCGCATTCCCGCTGCGGAAATGATCGGAAACCCGATGCTGGCGCTTGGCATGACCTGGTTTCGCATGCGCGACGCGCTCGGCGTCTAGTCGAGCGCCTCAAGCGCAAGCCGTCTTTCGTGATCTGAGGCGATCGACTCCGCAGCCTTCTTCAGCGCCGCTCTATATGTCGCGGTTTCGGGCGCGCTAGAGGCGAGCGCTTCAATAGCGAGGCGCCGCTCATAATCGCCGTCAATTGCGGCGGCGGCGTTTATCAACGCAATCCAACTTGACGCCCCCTCGCTCAGGCGGTCCGCCATATCTTCAACAGCGAGCCGGCGGTCATGCGCGCCCTCGATCGCACTGATCGCGCGAACAGCGGCGGCGCCGACAAGGTCATTGTCGACCTTATCGCCCGCCGCTTCAACGGCGAGGCGCAACTCATAGTCGCCATCGATCGCGTCAGCTGCGATATCCAGAATCTTCGCCGCATCCGCGTCTGCAATTCCCTCATTTTCCAACAACGAAGAGAGGGCGAGGCGAATTTCATGATCGCCTTCGATTTCGGCGATGAGTCTCGTAGCGATCGACAGGGTCTGCGCGCTCAAATCCTTCTCTGCGAGGTCGTCAATGATAAGGCGCAATTCATGATCGCCTTCAATCGATTCCGCGGCGCTGAGAATTTCCGACACGCTTTGATCATCAAGCTCCTGAGAATGCAGCAAGGAACTAATCGCCGTTCGTTTCGAATAGTCGCTGTCGAGCGCTTCAACCCTGCCGACCAGTAGGCTGATCTCGTCAGCGGCGAGCGGCGCGGTTCTTGACAGCGCCTCGATATAAGCGCCGACGGCGTGCGCGCTCTTGAGTGCGCCGATTTCGGCGATCACTTGCGTCTTGCCGCCGTCAGCCATCATCGCAGCGACTCTCTGATCGGCCTTGACGCCGGATGAGCGGGCGAACAACTGCAAAAGATCGGCGGCCTGCGCTTCTGCTTCGTCTGCGGAGCCAATCTCTTTCTCATCGCGGTAAGCGCGCACCTCGACCGCCTCGCCGCGGCTTTCGAACACCGCCTTGCGTTTATCGCCCTTTTCCGCAGAAACAATTTCGACCTTGCCGCGCAATGACGACAGAGAACGACCGTCAGCCGCAAAATCGAATTTTCCCTTCCAGTCGACGGAAAGGTTCAGGCCGTTTTCCTTCAGATGAAACGAGCCGTTATCGCCGCGGCCGAAATTGACGACGTGAACGCCGTCCTTATCAGATACGGAGTCTGCGATTTTTGGCGCGACAAGCGCGACAAGGCCGGCGGCGAAAAGCGACAGTCCGGCGCCGACGCCGAATGCGGTCAAATGGCTGCGCATGCCGGCCCTTCCCTTAAACGAACGAGAGAAAATCCTACCAAAATCCGCTATTGGCGCCAAACCCGCGATGCGACGGAACGAAGCCGTCAAACGACGAAACCGACGATTTCCTTCACATCGCGAATTGTCTTGTCGGCGACTGCGCCGGCTTTCTCGGCGCCGGCGACGAGAACGCTCCGCAGATAGGCGGGATCGCTCTCAAGCCGCCTCATTTCAGCGCCGATCGGCGCAATTTTATCAACGACTATGTCGGCCAGCGCGGGCTTGAAAACGCCGAAGCCCGCGCCGCCGAATTCACGCAGAACTTCCTCATCGGTCTTGCATGAAAGAGCCGCATAGATGCCGACGAGATTAGCCGCTTCGGGGCGGTCGGCCAATCCGTCGATTTCGCTCGGCAATGGTTCTGGGTCCGTCTTCGCCTTTTTGATTTTTTTAGCGATCGAATCCGCATCGTCCGCCAGGTAGATTGTCGCTTGATCCGATGGATCGGATTTCGACATTTTCATTGTCCCGTCGCGCAAACTCATAATCCGTGCTCCGGGCCCTTTGATCAAGGGCTCCGGCAGCGGAAAGAACTCAGGCGCGTCAAATTCGCGATTGAACTTGCCGGCGATATCGCGCGACAGCTCAAGGTGCTGTTTTTGATCTTCGCCGACCGGAACATGCGTCGCTTTATAAATCAGTATGTCCGCCGCTTGCAGCACCGGATAGGTGTAAAGACCGACGGAGGCGCGTTCCTTGTCCTTGCCGGCCTTGTCCTTGAACTGCGTCATGCGATCAAGCCAGCCAAGGCGCGCGACGCAGTTCAAAATCCAGGCGAGCTCCGCGTGTCCGTGAACTGCGGATTGATGAAAAATCGTTGCAATCTTCGGATCGACCCCGGCGGCGAGATAGGCGGCGGCTATGTGAAAAGTCTGCGCACGCAGCTTTTTCGGGTCCTGCCAAACCGTGATCGCGTGCATGTCGACGACACAGTAGAAACAATCATGTTTCGACTGCAGATCAACGAATTTCCGGATGGCGCCGAGATAATTGCCGAGATGCATGCCGCCCGAAGGCTGGATGCCTGACAACACCCGCTCCGGACCCTTATAGCCGGTCATGAGGCTCGCCCTTAAAAGCTTTTGCGGTTTCTGGAGTAGGCCTTGTAGTCGCTGGCGCGGACCCCGCCAAGAGCGAGGAGCGCCGCGCCATAGACGACGACGCCCCCGACGGCGATCAGAATGACGGCGGCCCAATGTCGATCCAACAGCAGATCAGCCAGCAGGTCGGTTCTGGATAAGGCGAGCCAAACGAATAGCGTCATCGCCGCCGTCGCGGCGAGAATGCGCGGCGCGCGCGACAATAGCCGCGCATCGGGCCTGAATTGCCCGCGCCGCCAGAGATTTAACGAAAGCTGCGCTACCTGAAGCCAGGCGGCGAAGACGGTCGCAAAAGCGACTGCCAGGAAGCCGAAAATCGGAAACAGAATGAGCGCAAGCGCCGTGTTCACCGCGATGGCGACAATCGCGTAATTCATCGGCGCCTTCGTATCTTCACGCGCGAAAAAGGCCGGCGCGAATATGCGCTGCCAGACAAAGGCCGGAAGCCCCCACCCGTAAATGGCGAGCGCCCATCCCGTCCATTTGACGTCTTCGGCCGTGAAAGCCGAACTGCGGCCGCCGAAAAGCGCGAGGGCGTCAGTGGCGAACCCGACGAACAGCGCTTCGCAAATCGGCGCCGACATGATGATGAAAGCGGCGGCGGCCGGCAACGTCAGAACCGCCGAGAGTTCGAGCGATCTGTTGATGGCGTGCATCGCGCCCGTCTCATCGCCCTCTTTCACCCGCCGAGACAGCATCGGCAACAGGACGACGCCAAGCGCGGTGCCGACAACCGCCAGCGGCAGCTGGTACAGCTGATCGGCGTTCATCAGCCAGGATACGGCGCCCGGTTGTTGCGACGCGATATTCGTACCGATGATGATGTTGATCTGCGTCGCGCCGGCGGAAAGAAAGCCGGGCGCGCCGAGAACAAGCAGGCGTTTGACGCCCGGCGTCATGCGCGGCATGCGCAATCTTAAAAGATAGCCTTGTCGACGAGCGCCCCACGCAAGCAGGGCGAGCTGCAGGAAGCCGCTGATCGCCGTCGCCCAGGCGAGCGCCTCCCCGGTCGCATGGATCTCTTCGCTGGCGAAAAGAACGATTGCCGCGATCTGGCAAAAATTGAGCAGCAAAGGCGCGCCGGCGTAAGCCATGAACTTGTCAAGCGAGTTGAGAACGCCTGACAACAGCCCGACGAGCGACATGCAGGCGAGATAGGGAAACATGATCCGCAGATAGAGCGCGGTAAGGTCAAATTTCTCCGGCTCGTCGGCAAAACCCGAAGCGATCAAATGAACAAAAACAGGTGCTGCGATTTCGACGAGCGCCGTAAGCCCGATCAGCACGAAAAGCAGAAACGCCATCACCTCTTCTGCGAATAGCTTGGCGGCGGCGCGATCTTCCTGAATGAGCTTTCCCTGGAAGAGCGGGACAAAGGCCGCCTGGAACGCGCCCTCGGCGAACAGGCGGCGAAACATGTTCGGCAACCGAAAGGCGGCCCAGAAGGCGTCGGCGACCGGATTGCCGCCAGCTCCGATGACGCCGGCGATCAGGACCTGGCGCGCAAAGCCCATGACGCGGCTCGCCATTGTCATGCCGCTTACCGTCGCCAGTGATTTGAACAGATTGCCGCTCATGGGATGATCTTAGCCGTTTTGCATGGCGAAATTCGGCGGACGATCCGGCCGAAAGGCGGCTTCGCGATTAGCGCAGTTTGCGCCTTGCTCAAACCGTTGTCTTAAAGGCCTGATTTCGGGGCTTCGGCGAGAACCGCCAGAAGGCGCTTTTCGATCGCCGCCTGCGTCCGCTTGTCCGTGATTTTCTCGCCGTCCTCGGTTTGAAGGTAAAATGCGTCGACGGCCCGTTCGCCATAGGTCGCAATATGCGCGGATCTGATCTGGACGCCGAGATCGGACAATTTTGACGTCAGATGATAGAGAAGACCCGGCCTGTCTTTCCCCTCGGCCTCGACGACAAGCGCTTCATCGGAAGCGCTTTCATCGATCCGCACGTCAGGAGGCACCGTGAAAATGGCGCGGCGATCGCCAATGCGGCGAGCGAGGCTTGGCGGCGCAGCAGGCGCGGCCCGCGCCGCTTCCAACAGCGCGGCATGAAGAGACCGCACAAATCCGGCGAGCGCGTCGCCCTCCTGGCTTTCCGGCGGGCGTACAAGAAATACGTCGATGATCTTGCCGTCATCAAGCGTCAAGGCGTGGACATTCATGACGCCGCCGCCGATGCCGGCGATTGCGCCGGCGAAATCCGCGAGCAGTCCGCGCCGGTCGCTCGTGTAGACGATCGCCTCAACACCGGTGTCGCGAATCGACGCGGCGACGCCGCATCCCTCGACATTTCGAGCCAGTTCGGCGGCGCGCGCGAAGGCGTGCGGATCGATCATCGCCAAAGCCGCATCGGACAATCGTCGCATGAAAGCCGCCCGTTCCGATTTGGGCCAGTCCGCCAGCGCGGATTCCGCTTCCTTGCGCGTCTTGTCGGCGCGCTCTTTCATCCAGTCGGCGAGCGCCTGATCGCCGCCTTCCATCCACGCCGAAGCGCCGAAATAAAGCGCGGAAATCTGCTTGCGCGTCCATTCATCCCACGCCTCGTCGCTTACCGCGCGCAAATGACAAATGGTGAGCACGAGGAGCAGGTCGAGCCGCTTTCTCGACCCGACGGCGACAGCGAACTCCCTGATCGCGCGCGCCTCGCCCAGATTGCGGCGGTGAGCGACGCCGACCATAAACAAGGGACGCGCTGCGCACCAGGCGATATCCGCAGCAACAGCGTTTTCGGCGCGTAGGCGGCGCGCAACGCGGTTCGCAAGCGCTTCGACGCTTTCAGCATTGTCCTCCTTCAACGACCATGCCGACTGATGAAGCAATGTCGATATATAATAGGGAGACGGATCAGGTTCTTTCTTCAATATGCCTGTTGCTATCGGGTGAGCGTGCGCCAGGTCTCCATTTTTAATTCGGGTCAGAACGCCGATCGCCTGAAAAACATGCTCTTCCATCGAGTATCGTCGGTAGAGGCCGTATTCCACCCGCCCGGTCATGCGCCCGATTGAGGGAACGAACTTCCCAAGCAATCCTGTTTCAGACATCACCCGAAGCAGCTTGATGGGATCTTTCGCGGTTGAAATTGACGCCACGAACAGTTTCGCGATTTCAGGATCGCGCCTGACTTCGCTGGTGATGGTTATCGCCGTTTTTGAGATCAAATCGAGCGCATCGGGATGAAAATCGATATCAGGCCGCTTGGCGAATGCGCGGAAATAGCGGAAAAGATCAGCCGGATTTCGCGTGGCGGCGGCAGCGCTTGCAAAATCGAGCCGGCCGTTCTTGATCTTCAGATTGACGCGACTTCCGACCTCATCCGAGGCGAGCGCTTTCGGCAACGGCGTCGGCGCCCGATCTAAAAGCTTGGCGTTTTCTTCCTCCAGCCGCGCCCAAAAAATGCGCGTCAGGCGACCGATCTCCATCGCGTTGAGAAAATAATGCTTCATCATCCGCTCTGCGGCGGACATGTCGGCGCGATCGGCGTAGCCAAGGCGTTCAGCCAAAGCCGGCTGAATGTCAAACGT
The DNA here is from genome assembly GCA_937895955.1 of uncultured Alphaproteobacteria bacterium. GTDB lineage: Bacteria > Pseudomonadota > Alphaproteobacteria > Caulobacterales > Parvularculaceae > Amphiplicatus. The sequence goes on from CALAZI010000098.1 coordinate 26,811, forward strand.
CAGCCGTTCGTCCGGTCTTCCGCGCAAATCATGAAGATGAACGCGCAGCGACAGTAAAAACCGTTCTGCCTTTCGCAGCGACTCGGCGTCCTCGGGCCGGAATATGGCGCCGCGTTTCGGCGCCGCGCTAAGCGCGCGCCCATAAAGGGCGCGATAAATCCATCCGATGACGTGGATGTCGCGAAGACCGCCCTTTCCTTCTTTAAGGTCCGGTTCCGACAAATAGCGCGACTGATTCGAATCGTCGTGCCGCGCTTCTTGCTCTTCGCGTTTCGCTTTGACAAATTTTGACTTGAGGCGACGACGCAATGCATCAAATTTCGATGCGAAGTCCTTGAACGCCTTCTGGTCGCCCGTGATCAACCGCGCATCAAGAAAAGCGGTCATCGCCGTCATATCCGCCGATGCGAGCTTTACGGCGGAAGATGCGGTGTGAACACCGTGCCCTACTTTCAACCCCGCATCCCACAACGGATAGAGGATCGCATTGGCGACCGATTTGAGCTCGTCTTCGCTGAGACCTGAATGAAGAATGAGCAGGTCAATATCCGAGAGCGGCGCCAATTTTCCGCGGCCGTATCCGCCGGTCGCCGCAACCGCAATCTTCGCTTTTGTCGGCGCTTCCTTAATCGCCTGCTCGGCTATCGTCGATATTGCTTCGTCCATCAGCTGCGACAAGCGCATCGCAATAATATCGCCCCGCGCATAATTCGAAAGCAGCGCTCGCCGCGATTCATTCAGCGCCTTCTTGAGCGCGAGGCCGACAGCGCCGAAGCTTTGGCCGGATCGGTCTTTCTCAATGGAGTCGGCAAGGCTCGCCGCAACGGCGCCCGCCTTCAGAATCGATCCCGTCTCACTCAATTTCCCGACCCGCCGTCATCGTGGAGCGCAAACCCGTCCCGCCTTTTTGCGCCGCACAAATCAATCAGTTTCAAAAAGGGATTTCAATCGGTAAAGCATATTGAGCGCTTCGCGCGGCGAGAGCGCGTCGGGATTAATGTCAGCCAATGCTTCGCGAAGAGGGTCGGGTTCCGCCCCTTCCGCCTGCGGCTCTGGCGCAATGGCGAAAAGCGGCAATTCGTCAATTGCGCCCGTCCTGCTTCCGCCGGCCTCCAGTCGTTTCAAAATGTCATTGGCGCGTGTGATGACGTCCGCAGGCAGCCCCGCAAGTCGGGCGACGGCGACGCCGTAAGAACGGTCGGCCGGGCCCTGTCCGACTTCATGCAGAAATACGACATCGCCCTTATATTCTTTGACGCGCATCGACACGTTCTCAAGGCGTGGCAACCTTTCCGACAAGGCGGTCAGCTCATGATAGTGCGTCGCGAACAATCCCCGGCAGCGACATTTGTCATGCAGATGCTCGACCGCCGCCCATGCGATAGACATCCCGTCAAAAGTCGATGTGCCGCGACCAATTTCATCCAGCACGACGAGCGAACGCTCGCTCGCCTGATTAAGGATTGCGGCGGTTTCGATCATCTCGACCATAAATGTCGATCGTCCGCGCGCAATATCGTCAGACGCCCCGACGCGCGAGAAGACGCGATCGGCGACGCCGATATGCGCCGCCTCCGCCGGAACAAAGCCGCCCGCCTGAGCAAGAATAGCGATCAACGCATTCTGGCGCAGGAAGGTGGATTTCCCGGCCATATTAGGGCCGGTGACGAGCCACAGCTTCGCCTTGCGCGCATCGCCAAGAAGGCAGTCATTAGCGATGAATTTTTCGCCTCCGGCGCGCCGCGATGCGGCCTCGACGACGGGGTGGCGGCCGCGCCTGACGTCAAAAACAAGCGAATCGTCGACACGCGGCCGCACATAATCGTCCTCCGCCGCCAGCTTCGCGAATGACTGCGCAATATCGATTGAAGCCGCCGCATCAGCGGCCGCGGCGATGTCGTCTGTTCTATCAATGATCGCCGCGGCTAAGTCGGCGAAAATTTCCTGCTCGCGCGCAAGCGCCTCATCGCGCGCCCGCGCGATGCGCGCATCAAGGTCTGCGAGCTCGCCGGTCGTGAAGCGGACGGCGCTGGCAAGCGTTTGTCGATGAATGAAAAGCGCCGCATGCTCTTCAGACGTCAAAACGTCGCCTGACGAGGGCGGCGTTTCAACAAAATAGCCGAGCACATTGTTGTGGCGAATTTTGAGCGCCTTGACGCCCGTCGTCTGCCGGTACTGCGCTTCAAGACCGGCGATCACGCGCCGCGATTCATCGCGCAGCGCTATCGTCGCGTCGAGACCCGGATCGTAACCTTTCGCGATGAACCCGCCGTCGCGCGCCAGCAGCGGCAATTCCGCCGCAAGGCTTTCCGTTAAAAGCCGGATCAAAGATGAAAAGCCGCCTGCGCTGCGCGCCTCAAGGGCGATCGACGCCGCCGACAATTCAGCGCCGCACTCGTGATGCGAAAGCTGTCCCGCGACTGCGCGCGCGACCGAAAGTCCGTCCCGGATGGCGCCGAGATCGCGCGGCCCGCCGCGCGACAGCGAAAGGCGCGACAAGGCGCGTTGCATATCCGGCATCGCCCGCAAGGAGGCGCGAATATCTTCCGCCAATCGCCGCGCGCCGGTAAAAAATGCAATCGTATCAAGACGCGCATTGATCGCCTCGGGATCAGTAAGCGGCGCAGAAAGACGCCGCGCAAGCATACGCGCGCCTGGGCCGGTCACTGTTCGGTCGACAGCGGCGAGAAGCGATCCGTTTCGCCCGCCCGACTGCGCCTTGACGATTTCAAGCGAAGCACCCGTCGTCGCGTCGATCAGCATGTGGGCGCCGATCTCGGCGCGTTTCGGCGGGCGAAGCGCCGGCATGCGTCCGACCTGTGTCAGTTCGATATAGCCGAGTAACCCGCCAAGCGCCGCGAAATCGGCGCGCGAAAAGCCGCCGAAGGCGTCTGATGATGCGACGCGGAATACGTCCAGAAGCCGCCGCTCTCCGGTGCGGGAATCAAATGAAAGAGACGGCAAATGTGACAGGCGTGCGGATCGCCTGACGCCGTCGAGAACCACGCGCCATTGCATGTTCGCTTCATTGATCTCGGGCGCGACAAGCTCGACGAACGGCAAAACCGAAAAGTCAGCAGCAAAAGAATCAAGACTGGTTGAGCGGACAGTGACTTCGCCTGTTGAAATGTCAGCCGCCGCAAGCGCCGCCTCGCCGCCGCCCAATATGGCGAGCGCGCCGAGGAAATTTCCTTCGCGCGCTTCTAAAAGAGATTCTTCCGTGATCGTGCCCGGCGTGACGAGTCGCACGATTTCCCTCCGCACGACCGATTTCGATCCGCGTTTTTTCGCCACGACCGGATCTTCGGTCTGTTCGCAAATCGCAACCGAAAAGCCGGCGCGGATCAATCGAGCCAGATAGGATTCGTAGGAGTGATAGGGAACGCCGCACATCGGGATGTCAGCGCCGGCGTGCTTGCCTCTTTTCGTCAACGTGATGTCAAGCGCCGCAGACGCCTTGATCGCATCATCGAAAAACAACTCGTAAAAGTCGCCCATTCGATAAAAAAGCAGGGCGTCGCCAGCCTTTTCGCGAATCTCTGAATATTGCGCCATCATAGGCGTTGCGTCCGCCGGAATGTCGTTTGCGGCGCGAATGGCTGGCGATATCGGCGATGAAGCGTCCACGGGACTCATGCGTAGGGCGGCATTCGAATTTCGCTCCATTTAGCGGAGTTGCGCGCAAGAGTCGAAGGTCGCCGAAGGGGCTTGATATGCGCCGATATTTCGTGACGATGCGCGCTGCATGACGACCCGAACCGCCCCCCAGCCTTTGCTGACAACGATCGACCTCGGCGATCGGACGGCGCCCCTTACCGCGCGAGTCAACCGGCGCGCCCGACGTCTTATCATTACCGTTGATTCGGTTGCCGGCCGGGTCATCGTCACCGCCCCTTCAAAGCGAGCCATCCCGGAAGCGATCGACTTTGCGCGGACCCGGTCATCCTGGATTAAGAGCCAGCTGTCCGAAGCGTTAGGCGCGCGGCCGTTCATCAGCGGGTCCGCCTTTCCGCTGCGCGGGCGATCGACTGAAATCGTCCAATCCGGCGCGACGCGAAGCGCGGTGCGGCTTGACGGGGAACGCCTGTTTGTCGGCGGCGATGAGGTTCACATAAATCGCCGCGTGACCGATTGGCTCAAGAGACAGGCGCGGGCGGCAGTCACGGAGCGCGTCGATTTCTACGCCGGAGCGCTCAATCGCAAGCGCGGCGCGATCTCCATTCGCGACACCCGGTCACGCTGGGGCTCGTGCGCCGCCGACGGCTCATTATCCTTTTCCTGGCGCCTGATTCTCGCCCCGCCGGCGATCCTTGATTATGTCGCCGCCCATGAATGCGCGCATCTGGTCTATTTAAACCATTCGCCCGCTTTCTGGCGGCTGCTGCGGGAGCTGGGGGTCGACGCGGGCGGCGCGCGCGACTGGTTCTCCGCAAACGGTTCGGACCTTTACGCTTACGGCGCGCTAGCGGCCTAGTAGGCTGTTGACGGCGCGACCTCGTCGGCCCGTTCCAGCGGCGACAAAAGAGGCGGCGCTTCGACGGGAGGCGGCCGAACGCTCAAGGCGCGCTCCATAATCTCACGCCAGATGATGGCGGGCGCGCCGCCGCCGGTAAGATCGCCCATCGACGTGTTGTCGTCGCGGCCGACCCAGACGACGCACACATACCCGCCGGCATGGCCTACGAACCAGGCGTCGCGGCTATTCTGGGAAGTGCCGGTTTTGCCGCGCGCCTGAAATCGGGACAGGCGCGCCTCTTTTCCCGTGCCCCAGTCAACGACCGATGCGAGCATGTCGTTAAGAGCGGCGATACTGGCTTCAGCGGCGGCGGTTTCGAAATAAATCGACCGGCGACGATAGATCTCTTCACCGTCGCTGAAATCGATTCGCGAAACGGCGTGCGGCTGTATGCGATACCCGCCGTTGACGAGCGGCGCATAAGCGGCGGCGAGGTCGACCGGCGAGACGGCGTCAACGCCAAGAGCAAGCGCCGGGCCTTGATTGAGCGCGCCTGTAAATCCCATTCTTTTCGCAACGATGCGCACCGCGCCGCGGCCAATTTTTTCCTGCAACCGTACGGTTGCGCCGTTGAGGGATCGCGCCAGTCCCTCGCGCAGCGTCACGGCGCCGTAATATTTGCCCTTGTAATTCGACGGCGACCATTTGCCGACCGTAATGGGCGAATCTTCGATCATATCATCCGGACTGGCGCCGAGCTCTAGCGCAGCGAGAAAGACGAAAGGCTTAAAGGCGGAACCCGGCTGGCGGCGCGCATTCGCAGCGCGGTTGAACTGGGAAATGCGATAGTCGCGCCCGCCCGCCATCGCCTTAACCCCGCCCTCGCCGTCAAGAATGACAGCGGCTATTTCCAGGGACTGGTCGAGCTCGGCGAGCGCCGATCCCGCAAGAAGGCCCATTTCGAGCGCGTCCTGCAGCGCCGGATCGAAGGTCGTCTTGATAAGCAGGTCGCCGTCGGCGCCTTTCGCGGCATGGCGCGCTTCGGTCATGACGTAATCGACGAAATAGGGCGCCCCGGCGAAACGCGAGGCGCCGATCCGCACCGGCGAACGATAGGCGTACTCGGCTTGCTCCCGCGTGATGAATCCCGCATCGAGCATCGCGTCGACAACAAGGCGCGCGCGCTGTCCCGCATCGGCCGGATTGCGATCGGGCGCGTAATGAGTCGGCGCTTTCAACAGGCCGGCAAGCACGGCCGCCTCGGGCAAGGCGAGATTGCGCGCCGGCTTGCCGAAATAACGATAGCTCGCGGCGTCGATGCCGTATGCGCCGGCGCCGAAATAGACCCGATTGAGATAAAGAGTGAGAATTTCGTCTTTAGTGAAACGCTGCTCCAGCCAAAGAGCGAGAAAAAATTCCTGGACCTTTCGCTTCACTGTCCGGTCTGACGACAGAAAAAGGTTTTTCGCGAGCTGCTGCGTGAGCGTCGAACCGCCTTGCCTGACTTCGCCCTCTTTCACATTCACCAGCAGCGCACGCGCAAGCGACAGCGGATTGACGCCGACATGGTGATAAAAGTTTCTGTCCTCGACGGCGAGAACGGCTCGCGGAACGAACGCTGGAAGCTCAGCAAGGCGTACAGGCAGTCCGTGGCTTTGCCCATGCACGGCGATCGGCGAGCCGTCAGCGGCTGCGATGGTCTGGCGCGGGGCGGCATTCGCCCGCCACAGCTGGTCTGTATCTGGGAGATCGCGCGTGAAATGGACGATGACCGCTGCGAACGCGATCGCCCCAGCGAACACATAGACCCCGGCGTCGGCGAAGTTTCGCGCCAGCCGGACGAAAGGGCTCGCACGCCGTGACCTTTTTCGCCGTCGGCGCGGCGGCGCCGAACGACGAACGCTTTTCCGCGATCTCGCCATTCGTCGACAGTCCGCCCGCCATCGTTAACGATTCGTGAATCGCGCCTTCACGCGCCTTGTGCGCGACCGGCGGAAGGCCGTAATCTCGGCTGGCACGGCAGACCGAGGGCGATTTAATCGTGTTGATTTCACTGGCGAAAACGCCGCCGCCGACACGCGACTCGAAGGAAGAGGCGATCATCGAGGCCGCGCGCACGACGTTCCTCGCTAACGGCTATGACGGCGCAAGCATGGACGAAATCGCGCTTGCCGCCGGCGTCTCCAAGCGCACGGTCTACAATCGATTCCGGTCTAAAGAAGAGCTCTTCGCGGCGGCGATCGACGAAATGTGCCGCCGCATTCTTCCAGTCGACATGGCGGCGATCGAAGCGAGCCGCACCACGGAACAATTCGTCAATGAGATGGCGCACGCCTTCCTGCGCGGCGTGCTCGAGCCGGATGCTTTGGCGTTGCGCCGCATCGCCGCTTTCGAGGCGGGTCGCAATGCAGCTCTCGGGCGCACTTATCTTGAACACGGGCCGGCTTATATGGCGGCGACTTTTGCGCCGGCGCTCGAACGAGCCGCCAAGCGCGAAGGCATCAAAATCGACGATGTGGAGACCGCAATATACCAACTGGGCGCGCTGATTTCCGAGCCGCTTTATACCGAGATGCTGCTCGGCGCGACGCCTGAGAACCTTGATGCTGCGATAGACACGCAGATCGCGTCGGGACTTGAGGCGTTTTGGCGCATCTACGGGAAATAGAGCCGTCGCCTTCCAAGCTTGAAGCATGACGAAAAAAAGCCGGCGCAGCTTTCGCTGCGCCGGCCATAAATGTTACCGCAGTCGATCAGCCTATTCGAAGCTGATGACAACTTCCGCGCGGCGGTTGAGCGGCTCACGAATGCCGTCTTCCGTCGGTTTCGCGGGACGATCCTCGCCGTAGGATTCAACGCGGATCATGTCAGCTGAAATGCCGTTCGCGATCAGCGCGCTGCGAACCGCCGCGGCGCGACGCTCGGAAAGCGCCTGGTTGTAGGCCGAACCGCCCGAACGGTCGGTGTGGCCGGAGACGACAACCGCATCAACGTCATTCGCCAACGCGCGCGACGAAGCCTCACGGATAAGGTCGGCCGCTTCCGGCGTCAGGTTCGACTTGTCATAGTCGAAATAGACGATGACGTTGATCGGATCGAGCGTCGCATTCTGCTGCTCATCCAGCTGGGGCGGGCAGTCGGCCGCGACCGGAACGCTCGAACCGTCCCAGCAATCCTTGTATTGCGACGCTGCGGGAGCCGCAGCGGCGCCGAAGTTCCAACGCAGGCCGGCGAACACGCTGTGCGAGTTGTATTCCTGGTTGAAAGACGATGCGGCGCCCGCAAGCGTGCCCGCGAAGTCAGGTTCAAACGTCGCGAAATAGCGATAGGAAAGATCGAGCGCCAAACCTTCGGCGAGTTCGAACGCAAGACCGGCGATGCCCTGATAAGCGAATTCCCAGGACTTGTCGTTCACGGACAGCGAACCAAAGCCGCCCGAGAATGACGGGTCGGCGCCGGCGTAATCAGCCTTGAGGCGCGCCATGCCCGCGCCGATGCCGACGTAAGGCGTCACCTTGCCCGAGCTTTGGAAATTCTTGATGAGGTTGAACATGAACGCCATCGACTGGATGTCGCCGTCAACGGTGCTCTCATTCCAGCCGGTGAAATTGATGCCGTCGCCCGGAAGATGGCGAAGATCGTTCTGGCGATAGCTGAATTCAAATTCCTTGCGCCAGCCGTTCGCACCTTCATGGCCGAGAGCGGTGTACACGCCAATGCCGTTTTCGTAGTCGGCCTCGCTGTCGAACGCGAGCGGCGGGCCAGCCGATTCGAAATCGCGGTCCGGGCCGACATAGGAAAGGCCCGCGCCGATGGCGCCGTACATGCCCTGATAGGCATGGGCGGCCGGAGCGATCGCGAGCGACGCGGCGGCGGCTAACAGGGTGGTTTTCAGCTTCATGAAGTCCCCTCCTCAGGTGTCACAGATGAGCCCGCCCCGCGAGTTGCAAGGCGCTTTAGAAATCTCCTAGCCAATTTAGCTTAATCTTAACAGGCTTTTTTGCCGATGGTTCCAATAGTCAGGCCAGATAGCGCGCCAATTGTTGCGCCGGCGCATCGCCTTCAAAGTCACCGGTCGTCCCTCCAGGATCTGCGGCTATTTGTCTGAAATACTGGGCTTTTTTGCAGGCGCCGGTTTCGCCGCATTTGCGGACGGAGCCAAGGTCGGCTAAAACGCCGCACGACGGTGCCTTCCGCAAGGAGGGAGAATAGGGAACGCGGTGAAATACCGCGGCTGTGCCCGCAACTGTAAGCGGCGAGCCCTCTCCAACCGGCCACTGGCCTCAATCGAGCGCTGGGAAGGCCCGGAGACAGCTTAGACCCGCAAGCCAGGAGACCTGCCGTCGACGTCGTCCTTTTCGCGGCCGGGAACAGCCGTGGAATGCGGAAACCCGTCGCGACGACATCCGTTGAACCAACAGGAGTCGTCATGACGAACAGATTCGCCTGCAAAATTTCTTTACTGTCAGCCTCATTCATGGCGGTCGCCCTTCCGGGCGCCGCAACCGCCGCACCGCCGGCCGCGCCAAGCGATGATTCGGCCGCAATCTTGGAGCCGAACGAAACCGCAGATCAGGTCTATTCCTACGGCGTGCGGCGGCGGAACGCCGCCGATGTCGGATCAGCCGTCACAATCGTGACCGCGGATGAAATCGAAGCGCGGCAATATTCTTTCACCGCCGACGCCGTTCGCGAAACGCCCGGCGTCGCGCTGGCCCGAAACGGCTCCTATGGCGGTTTCGCCAGCATCCGCATCCGCGGCGGATCGAGCGGTCAAACGCTCGTCGTCGTTGACGGCATTGTCGTCAACGATCCGAGCGCGCCGCAGGGCGGTTTCAATTTCGCCAATCTCGACGTCGCTGACATAGAGCAAATCGAAGTGCTGCGCGGACCCCAAAGCCTCATCTGGGGCGCAGATGCGATCGGCGGCGTGGTCTCAATCCGTACTAGGACGAGCGGTCCCGCCGTCAGCGCCTATGCCGAAGGCGGCTCGCGCGGCCTTGCGCGCGGCGGCGCCGGTTTTTTTCGGGGCGACGAGGATGCGTTTCTTCGAGCGACGATATCGGGTGTTCGTTCGGACGGCGTATCAAGAGCCGCAAGCGGCTCTGAAGCCGACAGCTATCGCTCCGTCGCCGCATCGCTGACAGGCGGGGTTGATCTTACGACTGATGCTGATTTGCGCGTATTCGCCCGGTTTAGCGATTCGAAGGCGGATATTGACGGTTTTCCGCCGCCGCTTTTTCAATTCGCCGATACGGCCGAAACCGAAGACACGCGCGATTACGCTCTCGCAGCGCGCCTCGAACATGCGGCGGGCGATCGGTATGAAGGCGCGCTTTCCGTCAGTTTCAACGCGATCGACAGAACGAACGCGGATAGCGGCATAGAAACCTTCGCCGCCGACGGCGATCGCTTCTCGGTGAATTATTGGGGGTCGGCGGAATTGTCTGACGCGATCCGGCTCGACGCCGGCGCAGAATATGAACGGACTGCCGCCAAAGTTTCCGGCGTCGATGAACGCGCATCGGCCGGCGCCCTTTTCGCCATGCTGGAAGCGCGGCCGACGCCGCGCCTTATCCTGACCGCCGGCGCGCGCCGGGATGAGTTCTCCAATTTCGACGGCGCGACCACTTCACGCATCGCCGGCGTCTACATCCTTAAGCAAGGCCGAGGCGATGCGACGCGGCTTCGCGCAAGTTGGGGACAAGGCTTTCGCGCGCCGACCCTGTTCGAGCTGAATTTCAGCCAGTTCGGCGTCATTCCCAATCCGAATCTGCATCCGGAACGCGCCAACGGCTTCGATGTCGGCCTCGAACAGGAATGGAGCGCCTTGCGGACAATCATGCGCGCCGCCTATTTCAGGCAGCGCGTCAAGGACCAGATCGATTTTGACTTCGCCGGGAACGGCTATTTCAATATCGACCGCGTGAAAAGCGAAGGCGTCGAGGTCGAAGCGGAAACCGATATCGGCGAAAGCGCCGCGATCCGCTTAACCTATTCATTCATCGATGCGGTCGACGCCAATACCGGCGCGGCGATCTTGAGAACGCCGAAGCATTCCGGATCGGCGAGCGTCTTTCTCTCGCCGATCGACAAGCTTCAACTATCGGCGACAGCATTCTTCAACGGCCGGGAAGATGATTTTCCGGCGCCCAATGATTCATTCGTCAAGCTCGACATTCGTGCCGCATACGCATTGTTTCGGACGCTTGAAATTTATGGTCGGATCGAAAACGCAACCGATTCCGATTACGAAGACGTCTCGGGCTTCGGCGAACCAGGGCGTTCCGTCTATGCCGGCTTGAGAGTGCGGCTTTGAGTTCCGTCTTGATCCCGGCGCTGGTCGGCGCGATTCGCATATTCTCTGCGGATTATTGCGCCGACCAGCTCGCGCTCGCGCTCGCCGAACCTGCCGATATCGTCGCGCTTTCTGTAGATGCGGACAAAGACTTTTCCTATTTGCGCGGAAAAGCGAACGGGATCGCGCAGGCGCGCGCCGACGCCGAAAAAGTCCTCGCCGCGAACGCGGATGTCGTGCTCAGATTCTGGGGCGGCGACGCTGCGCGGCTAGAACGACTCGGCGTCAAAGTCGTCACGCTCGGCTATGCGGCTGATTTCGACGCCATCAAGGAGAATATCGAAACGGCGGCGGCGGCGATCGACAGAACGAAGGAAGGCTATGCGCTTATCAGCGAGATCGATCAACGGTTGACGGCGCTCGCCGCGCGCGGCCGCGCAGAGATATCCGCGCTTTATGTCACGCCCGGCGGCGTGACCGCAGGAAAGAACACGATGATCGACGCAATCCTGAACGCAGCCGGCGTCAACAATCAGGCTGCGGATGCCGGCCATTCCTATTGGCCGCCGCTTTCCGCCGAAGCGCTCATCGCCGAGCCGCCGCACTTCATCGTAACCGGTTTTTTTTCAGCGAACAGCGAACGCATCAATCATTGGTCCGCCGCGCGTCACCCGGCCTTGCGCAAGGCGCTGAATGCGACGCCGCGGGTCGACTTGCCGACGGACATTCTTTCTTGCCCCGGCTGGTTCTCACTCGACGCCGCGGAAGCGATCCGCAACGCTGTCGACAAAGAAAAGGCCGCGGCGCATGAGTGACTCCAACCGAACCGCCGCCGGCTGGCTTCTTGCGGTCGTCAGCTTTAGCGTCTTGATCGCCGCATGCCTTATCGGCCCCGCCGGATTGTCAGCGGGCGAGGCGCTCTCCGGATTTTTCAGCGACAGCGCCTCAGGGGTCATCGTGCGCGAAATCCGCCTGCCGCGCGCCCTCGCCGCCTGGCTCGCGGGCGCAACGCTCGGAGCGTCCGGCGCAGCGATGCAAGGGCTTTTGCGCAATCCGCTCGCTGATCCGGGCGTCCTCGGCGTTTCCGCCATGGCCGCGCTCGGCGCCGTCGCAGCGATTTATTTCAATCTTTCCGCGCAGGCGCCATGGGCGACGCCGCTCGCCGCCATTCTTTTCGCGCTCGCGGCGACTTTCATCCTGCAAACGCTCGGCGCCGGACGCCTTTCGCCGGCGCGTCTCATTCTTGTCGGCGTCGGGCTTTCTTCCTTTTCAGGCGCTCTTATCGCCCTTGTCATGAATCTTGCGCCGAACCCGTTCATTCTTTCCGACCTCGTCAACTGGCTGTTCGGCGCCGTCGCAAACCGAAGCTTTAACGACATCATGCTCGTCGCGCCGTTTATGGCGGCCGGCCTTGTCGCTGCGTTGTTTGCGGCGCCGGGATTGACCGCATTGTCGCTCGGCGAAGAAGCGGCGGCATCGATCGGCGCCGATATCGAAAAAACGCGCGCGCTCGCAATCGTCGGCGCGGCGTTGATGACCGGCGCATCCGTCGCGCTTGCAGGCGCCATCGGTTTCGTCGGGATCGTCGCGCCGCATCTGGCGCGCCCATTCGTTTCGCAGGACCCGGGACGCGCGATCATCCCGGCGGCGCTTGTCGGCGGCGTCATTTTATCGGCAGCCGATCTTTTCATCCGGCTCCTTCCCTTCGATCAGGAATTGAAGCTCGGCGTCGCGGCCGCATTGATCGGCGCGCCGGCGTTCATCTGGGTCGCCGCGCGCACGCAAAGGATCGCGCGATGATCGATTTCTCGGTCAAAAACCTCACCGTCGAGCGCAAAGGCGCCGCGCTGCTCCGCAACTTTAATTTTACCGCGGGCGCCGGCGAGTTCATCGGCGTCGTCGGACCCAACGGGGCGGGAAAATCGACGCTGCTTCGAGCGCTCGCCGGCGTCATTTCATCCGACGGCGCGGTCACGCTTGGCGGCGCGCCCGTCAATCTCATGACGCCGCGCGAACGGGCGCGCAAAATCGCCTATCTGCCGCAATCGCGGGAAATACACTGGGCGATGACGGCGGAGGCTGTCGTCAGCCTCGGCCGCTTCGCCTATGGCGCGCCGCACCGGCTGGCCGCCGTCGACGCCGCCGCTGTCGAGGCCGCGCTCGCCGCCGCGGATTGCGGATCGTTTCGCGATCGCGACGCATCGACGCTTTCCGGCGGCGAACTTGCCCGCATCCATCTTGCGCGGGCGCTCGCCGCCGAGACGCCGATCATCATCGCCGACGAGCCGACCGCCGCGCTCGATCTGAAACACGCCATCGCCATCGTCGATCTTTTAAACCGGAAGGCGGCGGCGGGCGGGCTCGCGATCGTCGCCCTTCACGACCTTGATCTTGCGCGCCGCTTCTGCACCCGGATCATCGTTCTTAACGCCGGCGAACTTGTCGCGGACGCGGCGCCCGAAGCCGCTTTGACCGACCAAGTCGCGCGAGAGGTCTTCGAGGTCGCGCGCGATGCGCGCGGCTGGCGCCTTGCAGATCAATAAAAAGACCCGGCGCTTTCGGCGCCGGGCCGTTCAATGATCCCCGCAAGCGTCAGTTAACGCCGTGCATGCCTTTCTTGAGGATCGGCCAAAGGACGAGCAGAACCACGCCGGAAATGATGCCGGCGTATCCGATCGTGGTGAAGACGCCGAGATAGGTGTCGAGCGACACCTGCGCGTTCAGCACCTCGCCGCCGACCGTTTCCGTTGACGCGAACTGCGCGATGATGCCGCCGATATACTGGGCGAACGCCGATGAGAGGAACCACACGCCCATCATCATGCCAACGAGTTTCGGTATCGACAGCTTGGTGATCATCGAAAGACCGACCGGCGACAGGCAAAGCTCGCCCATCGAATGAAGGAAGTAGGCGAAAGCGAGCCAGAAGAGCGGCACGGCGAAATTGGCGTCATGGAACTGCGCGCCGAAGACGAGCGCCAGAAAACCAAGGCCGACCAGCACGAGACCGATGGCGAATTTCAGCGGCACCGAGGGCTCAAGACCGCGTTTGGCGAGTCGCACCCACATGATCGAGAAGATCGGCGCGAAGATGACGATAAAGAGCGGATTGAAAATCTGCACCTGTCCCGCCGGCATTAAATAAGAGCCGATATGACGATCGGTGTTACGCTCCGCAAAAAGCGTCAATGACGATCCGGCTTGCTCGAACAAGGTCCAGAAAACCACCGAGAAGAATGTCAGCACGACAGCGACGATCATCCGGTCGCGCTCAACCGACTTCAGTGAGAAGACCGCCCAGGCCGGAATGCCGATCATCGCGATGACGTAGACAAAAAACATCACCTGGCCGAGAAGCGGCTGGGACGCGATATAACCGACAATGCCGGTCGCCGCGACTTCATGCGCAACGCTCGCCGTTTCCATCGCGTTGTTGAGAAGGAACCATGCGATGGGCACGGCGACCAGCGATCCGATAATAATGATGAAATCGCGGTTTTTCCCGCCTTCCGGCGGATTGCCGTAATCCTTGATGAGATCACCCGCAAACTGGAATCGCGCCCAGGCGAGGAGCATGCCGAAGCCGGCGAGCGCAAAGCCCCACTGATAACCGTATTTGACGGCGATAAGCGGCGCGAGGAACTGGGAAATGATCGAACCGAGATTGATCCCCATGTAAAAGATCGTGAATCCGGCGTCGCGGCGATTGTCGCCATCCGGGTAGAGCGTGCCGACGATTGTCGAGATGTTCGGTTTGAAATAGCCGTTGCCGACAATGATGAGGCCGAGCGATACAAAGAGCAGCATGACGGCGATCGGATTGCGATCCGCATCAAAGCTGTAATTGGCCGCAGGAACCGTCGCCGGCACAGTCGCGCCGTCCGATCCGTTCAGCGTGATCGATCCGTCTTCATTACCGCTGATCTTGTAACGGCTTTCTCCGTCAAGGACATATTGCCCCGCTTCGTCGCCGTTGCGCACGATCTCCACCTCGTATCGCGCGTCATCGATCATCACATAGGGCTTCGACATGTCGCCGCCCGAAAAGGCGAGCAGCAAATAGCCGGCCGACATCAGGATCGCGCCGAACTTCACCGCTTTCTTGGAGCCGAAATACTGGTCGGCGATGAGACCGCCGATAAGCGGCGTCAGATAGACGAGCGATGTGAAGGCGCCGTAGAGGCCGTTGGCGACGCGGTCGGCGAAAACGAAATGCTGAACCAGATAGAGGATCAGCAACGCTCTCATGCCGTAATAGCCGAATCGCTCCCACATTTCCGTCGTGAACAGGAGCGCCAGCGGGCGCGGATGGCCGAACCACTGTTTTTCAGCGTGCGGCTTTACTGCTGCGTCAGTCATCATCCCTCCGTTATGACGGCCGCAGACGCCCCCGTCCGCCAGCCGCTTTGCCCGATCAGTGATTTGGGCCCTATAAGACAACGCGCGGAGCAATCGTCTCCGCGCGGATAATCGGCGGGAGAGTGGCCGAATTGCGGCGGGAAATCCAGAGGTTACGGAGAAGACCCCTTTGTCCTTCAAGCTTGACGAACAATTAGCGAACGACACGACGCCGGTCGGCGATTTGCCGCTCTCTTCGGTGTTGCTGATGAACGATTCTCGCTTTCCCTGGGCGATCATCGTTCCGCGGCGCGAAGGGCTCATCGAGCTTCACGACATGATCGAGACCGACCGGAACGGGCTGATGTCGGAGGCCGTCGCCGTCTCTGTTGCATTGCAGAAGCTGACCGGCGCATCGAAAATGAACATCGCCGCGCTCGGCAATGTCGTGCGGCAGCTCCATGTTCACGTTATCGCACGCAATACGGACGACGACGCCTGGCCGCGTCCCGTCTGGGGCGTCGGCGCGCCGACGCCTTACAATGACGATGAGGCCCGAGCCTGCGCCGCCGCGCTTAAGGCCGCGCTCGGAATTTGACGCCGAATTTTTTGAAAGCAACGCGCGCAAGCCCGACAAGACTTATCGCCAGCCAGAAAAATTCGATGACGATTGACGGCGGATTGGGGCGATGAGCAAGCGAGTAGAGAATCAAGAGAGCGCCGACTGCGTTCAACGCGGGATAAAGCGCACGGGTTGAATCCATCTTGCCGATCTGACTCATGAAATAGGTGCCGACGACAAGCGCGACGCCGCAATAGCCGATGATATCCGGAACCTGCAAATCCATGCGACAGGTCTAACCGCATTTGCGGAGAAGTCGAGCTTTCCGATGATCAGGAGATCATCGTCGTGAACGCTAATAAAGAAACTCAGCCGCCTCAGGCACGCGAGAGAAGGCGATCTTGACCCCCAGATAATTAAGATCGAGCCCTTGCTGGCGCGCGAGAACGACGTGGCGCTTCTTCTCTCCGGCGCCGACGGATCGCGCGCCGCCAAGGCGCTCGAACTTTCCTGTCGGATCGGAATTGATCGCATCGATCGCGGCCCAGAGCTTTGCCCCGGCTTCCGCCTTTTCCCGCGCGGTGCGATCGGCGAAAAGATCCTCCTGACGGACCGCCGGATCGTCGGCGCGCTTCAGCGCATGCAGATAAACGGTGACGACGCCGATTTTAAGGGAAGCGCCGTTCCTGCCGACATCGCCCAGCAACGCCTCCCAGAGATCGTCAAGCGATCTTAAAAAATCAAAATTGTCCTGGGATGGCGCAAATTTCCGCGCGCCCTCCCAATCGCCCTCGGGCCGCAAGCGAACGGATAACGATAAGGCGCCCGCGTATCGTTCGTAATGGCGCAAACGACTCGCCGCTTTCAAAAGAAGCGCCCGCGCGACGACGCGCGTCCGATCCGGGGTTTGATAATCAGCGGTGAGAACCCGGCTGTGCCCGATCATTGATTTTTTCGGCGCGGGCTCATCGACTTCATATCCGTGAAGCGCGTACCAGAAGCGTTCTCCCTGCACGGAGCCCCAAATGCGCCGCGCTCTTTTGGGTTCAAGGTTCCAAAGGGCGGAAAATTCATGAATGTCGCTGCGCGCAAGGCGCGCAACGACCCCGGCGCCGACGCCCGGTATATCCGTGAGCGTCATTCCTTCCAGCTTTCCCGGAAGGTCTTGCAGGCGCAGGACGGTCAGCCCATCCGGCTTTTTCGACTCCGCGGCGAGCTTCGCCAGCAGCCGGGTCGGCGCAACGCCTATGGACGCGCGCAGCGCCGGAGAGAACCGCGCGGCAAGACCGTCCCGCATTCGCCGGGCGATCTCAAGCGCGGGACCGGGTTCGCTCTCTCGCCGTCCCAGCCGAAACGCCGCCTCGTCGATCGAATAGACTTTCGCAAGCGGCAGAAATTCCTGCAGCGTCGCCATGATGTCGTTGTGGATCGCAACATAACGGTCATGCCGCGCCGGACGGATAGCGATCCCGGGGCAGAGCGCGCGCGCATCGCGAACCTTCGTTCCGCGCTTCACGCCGAAAGCGCGCGCTTCATAGCTGACGGCGATCGCGCTTGTGTGCTCGCTCGCCAGCGGGATGACCATGACGGGTCGCCCCCTCAGCGCCCGGTCGTCATGCTGCTCGACGGCGGCGAAAAAGGCGTTGAAGTCGATGAAAAGATAGCGGAGCCCGTCCGCGCGTTCATAAGCCATAAGGTCGTTCCGGCGATGCTAGCCGCCCAGAACTAGAACAAAAAGGGAACATGCGGTCAAGGAGGAAGAGAAGAGCGGCGGAAACTGCGGCCCGCAGCCTCACATCTGCATCGCCCAGCCTTCGACGGCCATCGCCGCCTGGCGAACCGCCTCCGAGCGCGTCGGGTGGGCGTGGCAGGTGCGCGCGATATCTTCCGAAGCGCCGCCGAATTCCATCACTGCGACGACTTCCGCGATCATCTCGCCGGCGCCGACGCCGATAATATGGCATCCGAGAATGCGATCCGATTTCGCATCCGCAAGGATTTTCACAAAACCGTCGGTTTCATGATTGGTCTTGGCGCGGCTGTTCGCCGAAAAGGGAAACTTGCCGACCTTGAAATCGACGCCGGCCTTTTTGAGATCTTCTTCCGACTTGCCGACGCTCGCAACTTCCGGCCAAGTGTAAACAACGCTCGGAACAAGATCATAATTGACGTGACCCGCCTTGCCGGCGATCAGTTCAACGCATGCGGCGCCGTCATCTTCCGCCTTGTGCGCCAGCATCGGTCCATGGATCACATCGCCGATCGCCCAAACGCCGCCGACATTCGTCGTGAAATGATCCGTTTCAATAAATCCGCGCGCATCTGTCGCCACGCCGACGCGCTCAAGGCCGAGACCCGTCGTATGCGGCCGGCGGCCGATCGCGACGAGCACCGCATCGCAGTCGACCGTTTCCGCCTTGCCGCCAGCGGCGGGTTCAACGCTGAGCTTGACGCCCGCTTTTGATTTCTGAGCGCCCGTCACTTTCGACGACAGGCGAAAGGCGACGCCTTGTTTCTTCAAAATGCGTTCAAACTGTTTTGAAATCTCGCCGTCCATGGTCGGCAGAATGCGATCGAGATACTCGATGACGGTCACTTTCGCGCCGAGCCGACGCCACACCGATCCGAGTTCAAGGCCGATGACGCCGCCGCCGATCACGACAAGATGCTTCGGCACGGTCGCGAACGACAGAGCGCCCGTTGAAGAGACAATCGCTTTTTCGTCGATATCGACGCCCTTGAGCGGCGTCACTTCAGAGCCTGTCGCGATAATGATGTTTTTCGCCGCGAGATCGGTCGTCTTTCCATCCTCGCCAAGGACCCGCACTTTTCCAAGCGCAAGGATCTCGCCGGCGCCGAAATAGACCGCGACCTTGTTTTTCTTCATCAGAAATTCAACGCCCTTGGTGAGGCCGTCGACCGCGTCATCTTTCTGTTTCAGCATTTTCCCGAGGTTGAGCGCGACGCCGCCGGTCTTGATCCCGAGACTGTCGAATTGCTTTTCAGCCGCCTCAAAAAGCTCTGACGCATGAAGAAGCGCCTTGGACGGAATGCACCCGACATTGAGACATGTGCCGCCGAGTTTCTTCGTGTCGCGCTTCTCGACAAGCGCCGCTTTAAGGCCAAGCTGGCCGGCGCGGATCGCCGCGTTATATCCGCCGGGGCCCGCCCCGATGATGACAATGTCGAACGTCTCGGACATATCTTCCTTCCTCAGCGGCGTGTATTGTTCCGCGCAGCGACATGATCGAACGGGCATGCAAGGTCAAGCCTCCATCCGAACAGGCCGGCGATAATGCGGCGAGATCAGTCGCAAATGGCGCGCGCGCTCGAAGCCTTGATGCAAAAGGGCGATCACATGGGCGCAATTGCGGTCGCAAGAACCGATCAGGACGCCATGCGCGAAGACGCCGAGGCGAGCCGTCTTTACGGCTTCGCCTGCGCGATGGTCGGCGACTTTTCAGCAGCGAGGGAGGCGCTCAAGGGGGCGCTCTCGTTAAATTCGGCCGATTTCGCCGCACGGGGCGCATTGGCGCGCGTGTGCATTCTGATTGGCGCGCGCGCTGAGGCCGAGGATCATATGTCGTCGCTCGCTGCTCAAGCGGGCGACCGGATCGAGGCGGCTGAAAACCTTATTGAAGCTTATTTGCAGGCGGGCCGCGCCGAAGAGGCGTTTCAGGCCCTGATGCGCGCCGCTTCCCGGTTCGGGCGCGAACGATTTGACGCGCGTCTCGCCGAAGCGGCGATAAGAACGCGCCGCACGGAAATCGCAATCGAAGCGTCCGCCCGCGCCGAAGCGCGATTCGGACTGACGCCGCCCATCATCAATGCGGCCGGGCCGGCGGCGATATTAGCCGACGACAGCGCCAAACTCTCCAAGATCGCCGCGCTGGTCGGCGCTCTTCCTGCGGAACGGGGCGCGGCGATCTATGATTTCTGGACTTCCGTGCTGATGTCCGGCGGCTTCCACAAGGCGGCGCAGGCAAGCGCCGAGCTGGCCGCGCAAGCGCTTCCAACACCCGCGCGCTGGCGACTCGTCTCCGATCTTCGCCTTGCAAATCGGGACGCCGCCGGCGCCGAAACCGCAGCGCTAAAGGCGCTCTCGCTTCACCCTGACGACGCGGCTGCGATGACGCTTCTGGCCCGGCGGCGCATCGTTGCGGGAGAGATCGGCGAAGCGAAGCGATTGTTGCTGCAGGCGATCAAAGCAGACCCGGCCTGCCCCGCCGCCTTCGACAATCTCACCCAGATCGACGCCGGAGCGATGACCGAAGCCATGGCGGAAAATCTTCAACGTCTGGTCGACCGCCAGGCGTTGCCGCCGGACGGCGCGGCGAAAGCCTTGCTTGCGCTCGCTCGTCGCGATGAGGCTTCGGGACATTATGCGCGCGCCTTCGATCGCTTCATTTCGGCGAAAACAATCATCGCCGAAGCGGCTGAGGCGATGGGGCGCGGATACAATCCGAAAAACGTCGAAAACGCCTTCGATGCGACCAAACGACATTTTCCGGCGCCGATCAGTTTTCATCAGCCGATGCCGGCGTCGCCCCGCCCCATATTCGTTGTCGGAATGCCGCGATCCGGCACGACGCTGGTTGAACAAATCCTTTCCGCTCACCCTGAAACGTTTGGCGCCGGCGAGATGCCGACGATGGTGACTATCACGAATGAGTTTCATGCGCTCGCCGCAGCCATCGGCGCTGAACAGGCGCTAAGAAAAAACGCCGCGCGCTGGACTGATCGTTATCTTTATGAACTTCCCGTCGACGCCCGCAAAGGCCCAGCTTTTGTCGACAAACATCCGCTCAATTTCTGGGGCGTCGGCCTTATTTTCGCGCTGTTTCCGCAAGCGCGCGTCGTCAATCTGAGTCGATCCCCGGTTGATGTTTGTCTTTCCATCCTTCGCGTGCGGTTTTTCGACGAATATGATTTCGCCAATCGCATCGACGAGGCGGCCCATTATTACGCCGTCTACGATCAGGTGACGGCTCACTGGCGAAATCTCTTCGGCGATCGGTTGCACAATGTCGAATATGAAGCGCTCGTCGATAAACCGGAAAATGAAATTAGAGCGCTGCTTGACTATTGCGGCCTCGACTTCGATCCGACTTGCCTCAGATTCCACGAAAATCGGCAAGGCGTCATCACTCATTCCGCCGCACAGGTGCGCGAACCGATCAACAAGCGTTCTTTGGAACGCCGAAGCAAATATGGCGAAGCCTTAATGCCGCTCGAAGACGCCTTGAGGCGCTTCGGCGTCGCAGTCCCGGAGCAATGACGCCGCCGCCCAACGCCGCCGGCGGCGACCCTAGAGATCGAGCATCAGGCGTTGCGGATCTTCAAGGTTTTCCTTGACCCTGACAAGGAAGGTGACCGCGCCTTTGCCGTCGACAATTCGATGATCATAGGAAAGCGCCAGATACATCATCGGGCGAATGACGATTTCGCCGTTTCGCACGACCGGTCGCTCCTCAATGCGGTGCATGCCGAGAACGCCCGACTGCGGCGGATTGAGGATCGGCGTTGAAAGCAAGGAACCGTAGACGCCGCCATTTGATATTGTGAACGTGCCGCCCTGCATTTCCTCAAGCGTCAACGCGCCGTCGCGCGCGCGGCGGCCGAAATCGGCGATCGCCTTTTCTATATCGGCAAGCGACATCAGGTCCGCGTCGCGCAGCACCGGCACGACCAGTCCCCTGTCTGTGCCGACGGCGACGCCGATGTCATAGTGGTTTTTATAGATGATGTCCGTTCCGTCGATTTCCGCGTTGACGTCCGGAATTTCTTTCAGCGCATGCACGCAGGCTTTCACGAAGAACGACATGAAGCCAAGTTTGACGCCGTGTTTCTTCTCGAAAAGATCCTTATATTGCGAGCGCAGCCCCATGACCGCGGTCATATCGACGTCATTGAACGTCGTCAGCATGGCGGCGTTTTCCTGCGCCTCCTTCAGCCGTCGTGCGATCGTTTGACGAAGGCGCGTCATCTTCACGCGCTCTTCACGCGGCCCGGTCTCACGCGGCGCCTTGGGGACTTCCGGCGTTTTGGCTTTCGGCGTCGCCGCCGCTTCCAGAACGTCGCCTTTCGTCACGCGCCCGTCCTTGCCTGAGCCCTTTAACGTCGTCGCGTCGACGCCGAGTTCGGCGGCGGCGCGGCGCGGCGCAGGCGACAAGGACGGCGCAGGCTTTTCAGGAGACGGTTGCGATTTCGTCGGCTTCGGCTTTTCTTCTTTCGCCGGCGTCGCTTTTGCTGAAGCGTCAATCGCGCCCAGCAGGCCGTCGACTTCAACCGTCGCGCCCTCATCGGCATTGATGGAGGCGATAACGCCTGCGGAAGGCGCCGGCACTTCAACGGAAACCTTGTCGGTTTCAAGTTCAACAAGCGGCTCGTCCGCTTTCACTGGATCGCCGACTTTTTTCAGCCATTTGCCGACCGTCGCTTCCGTGACGGATTCGCCGAGCGTCGGCACGCGGATTTCAATCGCCATATCAGTCAGTCTCCAAAAATCATTTCGATCAAAGCATGAGGGCGTCGTTAAGGAACTGATCGAGTTCAGACTTGTGCTTGCTCATCAAGCCCGTCGCCGGCGAAGCGGACGCCGGTCGGCCCGCATATCGCGCACGTTTCGATTTGGCGCCGATCTGTTCGAGCGTCCATTCGATATTCGGATCCATGAACGTCCAAGCGCCCATATTCTTCGGCTCTTCCTGGCACCACACCATGTCCGCCTTTTTGAAGCGCTGAAGCTCCGCGATCATTGAATGCGCCGGAAACGGGTAGAACTGCTCAACGCGCAACAGATAGATATTGTCGATTCCGCGTTTTTCGCGCTCCTCCAGAAGATCGTAATAGACCTTGCCGGAGCACATGACGACGCGCTTGATCTTGTCGTCGGGCTGCAGCTGCACGGTCGATCCGGGCTTGCATTCCGCGTCATCCCACAGCACGCGATGGAACGATGAGCCGGGTCCCATTTCCGCCAATGACGACGTGGCCTTCTTATGACGCAGCAGAGATTTCGGCGTCATCAGGATGAGCGGCTTGCGGAAGTTCCGACGCATCTGACGCCGAAGAATATGGAAGTAGTTGGCCGGCGTCGTGCAGTACGCGACCTGCATGTTGTCCTGGGCGCAAAGCTGCAGAAAACGCTCAAGGCGCGCGGAGGAATGCTCCGGTCCCTGCCCTTCATAGCCGTGCGGCAGAAGGCAAACGAGACCGGACATGCGAAGCCATTTCCTTTCGCCAGAAGACAGGAACTGGTCGAAGATGATCTGCGCGCCATTGGCGAAATCGCCGAATTGCGCCTCCCAGAGCACAAGGAATTTCGGATTCGCCAGCGAGTAGCCGTATTCGAATCCGAGCACGCCGAATTCCGACAGCGACGAATCGTGAACCTCAAACGTCGCCTTCGCGCCTTTCAGATGGTTGAGAGGCGTAAAGGTTTTTTCCGTTTCCTGGTCGACGAATACGGCGTGACGCTGCGAGAATGTGCCGCGTCTGCTGTCCTGACCGGAAAGGCGGACGCCGAAACCGTCGAGGATCAGCGAACCGAAAGATAGAGCTTCCGCCGTCGCCCAGTCGATTTCCGCGCCTCTTTCAACGACAGCCGCGCGGCGCTCATTCAAGACCCGCGCAAGGGTCTTGTGAATCGTAAAGCCGTCCGGATGTGAAGTGATCCGTTCGCCGATTTTTTTCAGAATGTCGATATCGACGGCCGTGTCGCCGCGGCGATCATCGTCCATTGGCGGCACAAATCCGGACCACTGGCCGTCGAGCCAGTCCGCTTTATTCGGCTTGAACGCTTCCGCGGCGTTGAATTCGCTATCAAGAAAATCCTTGAAACGCCTGCGTTCCCGTTCTGGATAGTCAGCCGCCACGACGCCTTCCTCAACAAGGCGGTCGGCGTATAACGCGCGCGTTGTCGGATGCGAGCGGATTTTCCGATACATGACCGGCTGCGTGAAGCTCGGCTCATCGCCTTCATTGTGACCGAAACGGCGATAGCAGAACATGTCGATAACGACATCCGATCCGAATTTCTGACGGAACTCGGTCGCGACTTTCGCCGCATAGACGGCGGCTTCCGGATCGTCGCCGTTGACATGAAAGATCGGCGCCGCGACCATTTTTGCGACATCGGAAGGATAAGGCGATGATCGCGAGAATTTCGGCGCCGTCGTAAAACCGATCTGGTTATTGACGATGAAATGAATGGTGCCGCCGGTGCGATACCCGCGCAATAGGGAAAAGCCGAAACATTCCGCGACGATCCCTTGCCCCGCAAAGGCGGCGTCGCCGTGCAGCAGCAGCGGAAGCACGTGCGTGCGCGGCGTTTCAATATCGCCCGGCTCGATGCGATCCTGCTTCGAGCGCGCCTTTCCGAGCACGACCGGATCGACCGCTTCAAGATGCGACGGGTTCGCCGTCAAGGAAAGATGGACGCGGTTGCCATCGAATTCTCGATCGGATGAAGCGCCCAAATGGTATTTGACGTCGCCCGATCCGCCGACATCGTCCGGGGTCACCGACCCGCCATGGAATTCATGAAATATATGATGATAGGGCTTGCCCATCACCGCCGCGAGAACGTTGAGGCGCCCGCGATGCGGCATGCCGATGACGATCTCCTTAACGCCGAGCGCGCCGCCGCGCTTGATGATCTGTTCGAGCGCGGGAACCATCGCTTCGCCGCCGTCGAGCCCGAAGCGCTTAGTGCCGGTGTATTTCGTCTGCAGAAAGTTCTCGAAGCCTTCAGCCTCAATCAGCTTGTTGAGGATCGCGACTTTGCCTTCCTGCGTGAAGGAAATCTCTTTGTCCGGCCCCTCGATCCGTTGCTGGATCCAGGCTTTTTGTTCCGGATTTGAGATATGCATGAACTCAACAGCGAATGTGCCGCAATAAGTCCGTCTCAATATCTCCAGAATTTCGCGCAGGGTCGCCGTTTCAAGGCCGAGAACGTGATCGATGAAAATCGGACGATCCATGTCCGCTTCGGTGAAGCCGTAGGTCGCCGGATCAAGCTCCACATGAAGCTTCTTTTTGGTCTGCCGTAGCGGATCGAGATCGGCGATCAGATGACCGCGGATGCGATAGGCGCGGATCAGCATCAACGCGCTTAAGGAATCGCGCGTCTCCTGCCGCACGGTCGAAGCGGCGACGCCCTGCCGGCGCGATTCAATTTTCGCCGATAAGTCCCGCTCGACTTGCGGCCAGTCGCCGTCCAGCAACGCCGTCGTTTCAGTTTTCAGGGTTGGCGGCCAATCCTTCCGCTCCCAGCTGGGTCCCTCATCCTTCAGGACGGCGTTTTCGACATTATCGCCGAGAGAGGAGAAATAGGCGCGCCAATCCGCGCTGACCGATGCGGGGTCAGCCGCGTACCGCGCATAGAGATTTTCCACATAGCGGGCGTTAACGCCTGAAGCGAAAGTAAGATCGGCGGACGCGCCCGCCGATTTGTTGGAGGGAACGCCCTCCGGCACATCGCCGTCTTTGGCCATTACTCGATCCGGATCATCCAGTCGGCCCGCCGTTTTGACGCGCCGCGGCGGTTACTTACGCCAGTCGGCTAATGATTCAATGGCGCGCGGCGCGGAAAGAGCGCGCCTCTCCCTATTTTTTGAGGAGCCCGACGAGCGTGCGGCCCATCGCGGCGGGGGTCGGCGCAACAGCGATGCCCGCCGTCGCCATCGCCTCAATCTTGGCGGCCGCCGTATCATTCGCTCCCGAAACGAGCGCCCCCGCATGCCCCATCCGACGCCCAGGCGGGGCCGTGACGCCGGCGATAAACCCGACGGTCGGCTTCTTGACCTTGTTGGCGGCGAGGAATTCGGCAGCCTCCGCCTCGGCCGAGCCGCCAATCTCGCCGATCATGATGATCGAATGCGTGTCGTCATCGGCGAGGAACATTTCAAGGACATCGATGAAATCCGTTCCCTTCACCGGGTCGCCGCCGATGCCGACGCAGGTCGACTGGCCGAGACCCGCCATCGTCGTCTGGTGCACGGCTTCATAGGTCAGCGTGCCCGACCGCGAAACGATCCCGACATGGCCGTCACGGTGGATATGGCCGGGCATGATGCCGATCTTGCACTCGCCGGGCGTGATGACGCCAGGGCAATTCGGGCCGACCAGACGCGATTTCGCCCCGTCGAGCGCGCGCCTGACCTTCACCATATCCTGAACCGGAATGCCCTCGGTGATGCAGACGATAAGCGGAATCTCAGCGTCAATCGCTTCCAGGATCGAATCGGCCGCGAAGGGCGGGGGCACGTAAATGACGCTGGCGTCGGCGCCGTATTTGTCGCGCGCCTCGCCGACCGTGTCGCAGACCGGCAGCGTCGCGCCCTCGGCGGCCCCGCCGCCCTTCCATGTCGAACCGCCCTTGCCGGGCGTAACGCCGGCCGTCATGCGCGTGCCATAGGCGATCGCCTGCTCGGTATGGAAAGTGCCCTGCGAGCCGGTAAGGCCCTGACAGATCACGCGGGTCGATTTGTCGACGAGGATAGCCATTTCGCTCGCTTGTCCCGGAATAGGTCGCGAGGCTCTTTAGCGTCGAGCGCAATATGGGGCAACCGCCTGAAGCGGTTTCCGACCGTCGCATCGCTTGCTAGCCTCCCCACGCGCGACTGAGGAGCAGGACATGACGGATAACGCCTTGACCGAGCGGCGCCTGCGGATCGTTCGCGAACATATGGACGCTGAAAACCGGCTCGATTTTGACGCCGCCATCAACACGTTCGACCATCCGCATTACGAACTCGTCGGCGGCGGCCAGATCTTCGACGGCGAAGAGCAGGTGCGCGAGTATTATCGCGCTTCCCGAAGAGCGTTTCCCGATCAGCGCAACGAGATCATCAGCCTGAGAATTGCGGGCGACGCCGTCATCACCGAATTCTGGCTGATGGGAACGCATGAAGGGCCGCTGAAAACGCCGGGCGGAGAAATGCCGCCGACCGGAAAACCCTTCAGAATCAGAATGGCGGCTTTTTTCGAATTCGACGGCGAAAAAATCGCAGCGGAGCGAATCTATTTCGATCGCATGTCAATGCTTGAACAATTGACGGGCGGGTGACGTTAAAGAACCGGCAGGTCGGCTTTCGTCTTGTCGGTGACCTTGTCGCCGGTGTTTCGCGTTCCGGCGTTCTCGACCATCATCACCCAGCATTCTTCCTCCGCGACAGGCATGTGATCGACATTCGCCGGCACGACGATCATGTCGCCCTCTTCCATCGCCACATCCGCGTCGCGAAACCGCATCGTGAAGCGACCTTTGACGACAAAGAACAGCTCATCGACGCCGTCATGATGATGCCAGTC
>CALAZI010000099.1 GCA_937895955.1 uncultured Alphaproteobacteria bacterium
TATGCGTGCCGCCGTAATTATGGCCGGATTCATGAACGACGAGATTGGCGAGCGCTGTCGACCAGCGCTCCAGCGTCGAATTCGCTCCGGTGAGTTCCGCGCCTGCCCACCCTTGAAGCTCCTCAACCCAGAACCGGGCGTAGTCTTGCGCGTCTGCGTCATTGGTGTCGACGGCCTGCGCCTTGCCGATCAGTCCCGTTCCGGTCGCATCAGTCCCTATGCCGACGATCTGCCAGCGCGGCTCGCTTGGCGACGGCGTCGTCGTTCTCGTTCGAACGTCCACGTCAAACTCGCAATAGCCGGCTTCCGTGAGCTGCTCGACGCGCTGCTGCATCTGGGCGGCTGTGCCGATCGAAGAATCGAGGTCCGCCATATTGAAGGGATTAAGCGGCGATGTCGGCGCGCCGCCGTAGCTTGGGAAAGTCGCGTCAGCCGTCGTCGGATAATACAGATAGAGTGACGAACTTTTCGGCATGGCGACAATTGAAGACGGACATGTCTGGGCCGCGGCGAATGCAGGCGCCAGCGCGAAACCCGTTGAAAGAAGAAGCAAAGCGCGAAAGGTTTTGGCTGTCATCTTTGGTCTCCCCGGATCGCCGCCGAAGGCCATCCCGCGGCGGAACCACCGCTGCGGATTATCGTCCCGCGCGTCCGACCTGCCTGTGAGAAACGGCACTAATTCAGATGATGCGGGGGCCGGCTCGAACGACCGCCCCGGTTTGTCGGCGACAGCCCTTGCAAATAACTGACTAGTCAGTTATTTGTTGCCGATGGCCCCCACGCAAGCTAAACCCCTTCAGAAATCGGCGTCGGACGCACCGAACAGGCGGACGCGAAAGACTCCGGGCCCGAAATTCCGCCGCCGGTCGCAAGCGCGGCCGGATGAGATCCTCGACGCCGCCCTCGCCGTCTTCACGGAAAGAGGCTTTGACGCCGCGCGGGTCGACGACATCGCGTCCCGCGCCGGCATTTCGAAAGGCGCCGTCTATCTCTATTTCGACAGCAAGGAAGCGCTCCTTCGCGGGCTTATCGAACGCGAGGTCGCGCCGGCGGCGCATCGTCTGAAAGCGCTCGCAGACGCCGGCGGCGAGGACCCGAAAGCGACGCTCACCCTCCTCATCACCGTGGCGACGCAGCTTCTCAACGATGCGCGCATGTTCGCGACGCCGAAGCTCGTTCTTTCCGTTGCGCCGCGTTTCGCCGAAATCGCGCAGTTCTACCGCAAGCGCGTTATCGACGAGGCGCTCGGCGCCATCGCGTCGCTGCATCGGCGCGGCGTTGAAACCGGCGTTTTCAAGGACGTCGACTCCGATATCGTCGCACGCATGGTCATGGGACCGATCCTCGTTCACGCCATGCGCAAACATGTGCTCGGCGCGACGGACGGCGCGTCTCCCGAAGCGCGCGCGAAAGCGCATCTTGAAATCCTGTTCGAAGGGCTGGCGATATGATGTTGCGTCTCACGTCTGCGCTTTCCGCGCTCCTCCTCGCCGCCTGCGCTGAGCAAGAAGCCGCAGCCTTAGCCGGTTATGTCGAGGCGGACCTCCTCTATTTGGCGCCGCAGGATTCAGGGATCGTCAAATCGCTCGCCGTGACGGAAGGCGACGCCGTCGACGCCGGCGATGTCGTTTTCACGCTCGATCCGACGCGCCTCTCTTTCGCGGCGGCGCAAGCCAGAGCCGCAGCGGACGGCGCGGCGGCGCGCGCCGAGGATGACGGCGCGATGACGAAGCGGATCGTCGAGGCCGAAGCGGCGCTGAAACTCGCCGACCAGACATTCCGCCGCTCGCGCGCGCTCGTCAAAGACGGCGCCGTCTCACGGGAAAAATACGACAGCGACGCGGCGACCCTCGCCGCAGCGGAAGCGCGGCTGGAGCAATTGCGCGCGGAACAGGAGGCCATGCGGCGCGAGTGGGACGCGGCGACAGCCGCGGCCAGTCTCGCCGAGCGGCGCGTCGCCGATCTTGCAACGACCGCGCCGGCGTCGGGCCGCATCGAACGTATCTATCGCCGACCAGGCGAGATCGCGACAATGGGCGATCCCGTCGTCGCCCTGCTCGCGCCTGAAAATATCAAACTCAAATTTTTCGCGCCGGAGGAAGTGCTTTCATCGCTGACGCTCGGCGAAGCGGTTGAATTTTCCTGCGACGGATGCGCCGCGCCGCGCAAGGCGAGAATCTCTTTCATCGCCAGCGAGCCGCAATACACTCCGCCCGTCATCTATTCGCAAAAGGAGCGAACCAAGCTGGTTTTCCTTGTCGAGGCGCGGCCGGATGAACCGGAAAGCCTTCGCCCCGGCCTTCCGGTGACAATCGATCTTAAATGAACGGCGACCTCGTCATCGATGTCAAAGGGCTGACGAAGAAATTCGGCCCCAGAACCGTCGTCGATCAATTCGATCTCTCCGTGCCGCGCGGCGCGATCTACGGCTTTCTCGGGCCGAACGGGTCAGGCAAAACGACGACGATCCGCATGGTGTGCGGCTTGCTGAAGCCGGATGGCGGCGCCGGCGACGTTCTCGGCCTTGACGTGCGCACCCAAAGCAACGCGATCAAGGAGCGCGTCGGCTACATGACGCAGCGCTTTTCGCTTTATGAAGACCTTTCCATTCGCGAGAATCTCGAATTCATCGCGCGGCTTTATTCGCTCGATCATGTCCGCGACCGGGTCGAGGCGTCGCTTAAATCGCTGGGGCTCGCCGATCGGGCGAAACAGCTGGCGGGAACGCTTTCCGGCGGCTGGAAACAGCGCCTCGCCCTCGCCGCCTGCATGATCCATGCGCCGGAGCTTCTTCTGCTCGACGAGCCGACGGCGGGGGTCGATCCGAAGGCGCGTCGCGATTTCTGGGACGCCATCCGCGACTACGCCGCCGAGGGCGTTACGACGCTGGTCTCGACGCATTACATGGATGAAGCCGTTCAGTGCGACCGCATCGCCTTCATCGCCTACGGCAAAAAACTCATCGACGCGCGCACGTCGGAAATTCCTGAAAAGGTCGGCCTTGCGGCGTGGCGGATCGAAGCGGCCGATCTCGACGAAGCGACGCGACGGCTGAAAGCGGCGGGCGGCTATGACGTCCTTGCGCGGTTCGGCGCCGCCATTCATGTCGCCGGGCGCGATCCGGCTGGTTTGAAACGCGCTGTCGACGCGCTCGCCGGCCTTGCCGGGCTGGAGAGGGAACCGATCGATGCGGGCCTTGAAGAAGCGTTCATTTATCTGATGGCGGGCGCCGCCGACAATTTCGCCAACGGCCTCGAAAAACGGGTCGACTGATGATCTCGCTTGCGCGCATCAAGGCGGTGTTTCTCAAGGAACTGGTGCAGATGCGCCGCGACCGGCCGACCTTCGCCATCATGATCATGGTGC
>CALAZI010000100.1 GCA_937895955.1 uncultured Alphaproteobacteria bacterium
AGGTAAACAGCCATGAAGTCCCTCGCAATCGCCTTCATTCCCGCAGCCATGCTCGCTCTCGCCGCGTCGCCGGCCTTCGCGGGCGATGTCGAATTCGCCTATTCGCGCGACGATCTCGCCTCGTCCGCAAGGATCGCCGCGCTTTACGAGCGTATTGAGGAAAAGGCGGATAGAGCCTGCAACGTTTACCAGAATTCGGGTCTGTTCGCCGTCGATTACAAGAAGGCCTGCGCCGAGGCGGTGACGGCTGAGCTTGTCAGGGGCATCGACAATGAGCGCCTCACAGCCCTGCATGAAGCGCAGCACGGCGACCGGCTGGCGACGAGCCGTTAGACGCGATTGCGCGATCGCCGGCGCGAGAAGGTGACGCTTGCGCCGGCGAAAGCCGCCGCCATGATGAAGATCATGGCGAGGTTGCCGGTCTGCGACGTGATCGAACGGGCGATGGCGATCGAAACGGGCGCCGCGAAGGCCGCAAGATAGATCGCCGTCATCGACGGGTGACATCGTCCTGACCGGCGCAGCGCTGCGACGGCGAGCGCCGCCAAGAGGCCGAAAAACACGATCGGTCCCGGAAAGCCGTAATCGAGCGCCAGCGAGAGATAATAATTGTCGATCGTCAGCGTCAGTCCCCAATAGCCGAGGACGCGGGTCGACCGCCCGGCGCCGTAGCCGCCGACCGGGCGTTTCAATATTTTCGGCCATGCCTGTTCGACCTGATCGACGCGCGACTGCGTTGAATTGGCGGCCGATTCCCCGCCCTTGCCGGCGATGACGCCATAGGCGCCGATCGCGGCGACCGGCGATGCGGCGATGCAGACGAGGCAGATAAGCCCCGCGAGCGGACGCCAGCGCGACGTCGAGGCGCGCTTTAAGAACCGCCAGCCGAGAAGCGCGAGCATGAGGCCGCCGCCGAGCGCCGTCACCAACATCGCGCCGCGCGAATTCGTCGCGACCGCGCCGAGAACGATGGCGATGAAGGCGGCGGCCCAGAACAGCCGCGCGCGATTGCTTTTCGCCGAGACGATAAAGGCGAGCGCGAACGGCGCTGAAAAAGCGAGATGCTCGCCGAGCGATAAGGGGTGCGTATGGCTCGCCTGCGCGCGGAACGCGCCGTCGCGGATTTTCTCGCTCTGGACGTTGCGCAGCCAGTCGGCGTTGTCGGCGATGAAGGGCGAGAGAATATTCGCGAGCAGCTTGTGCGTCGCCGCCTCGCCGATGGCGACGAGCGCGACAAGAAACGCGCCGGCGGTGAAAACCTTCATGATCGCGACGAAATCGCGCTGACGCCGGCAATAGGTGAGGACCGCGCAATAGGGAATGAGCCAGATGATCGCCTGACGGAAAAATTCAGGAATCGCGATCGATCGTCCCTCGGCGAAGGGAAGGCTGAAAAAGCCGATGACGAAAAAGAGGAAGACAAACGCGCTGATCGCGCCGCTTTTTCTGACGGCGATGAGAAACTGCGCGCGCCGCCAGCGCGAGAACGTCATGTCGTAGAAAAAGAAAGCGCTCACTGCGTAAAGAACGAGGCGCGGCGGCGTCAGGATCGGCGTTGGGCCGAGCTTGACGAAGAGATAGACCGGCCAGACCGGCAAGAGGAACGCCGCGATGAGAATGAGCGAGAGGGCGACGCCGCGCGGGGTCGCTTTCGCGGCCGGCGCGACGGCGACGACGCCGATCAAAAGCGGGATGAGAAAGGCGAGGCCGAGCGGGGGATAGATGACGGTCGCGGCGGCGGCGAGCGCGGCGTAAATCGTGAGGCCGAGCGCCATCCCCGCCGCGCCGGCGACCCGGCGGGGCGAAAAATCGGGCTCGATGTCGAAGGTCTCGCTCACGGGCCCCGTTCTATCGCGGCCAAGGGCGCCATTTGGTTAATGCGCGCGGCGGCGAGAACGCCCTAGCACGAGCCTTGCAGCGCTTTTCCTGTTAATCTTGGCGGCTCATGGACGGTCTTGTTTTCATCGCTGCGCTCGGCGTCGCTGTCGCCCTCATCGGCTGGTACGCCGCCAATGAGGCGGGGGAGAGCGATGGCGGCCTTGGCCTGTTTGCGCTCAAGGACGATGCGCCCCCGGCGGGCGCTCTCGAAGCGGGGCCGCGTTACCGCGCAAGGGCGCGTCTTGCGCCCGCCAATCGCGGCGCGGCGTCGCGGCCCGGCGCGCAAAGGGCCTATCGCGTCAAACGCGCCGAACGCCCCCAATGGCGGTTCGATGCGGGCGAGGCGAATACGGCGGATGACGAAGCCTGACAGCGCTCAGCGCGGCGCGGGCGTTCCGAAAATTTCCGCGCAATAGCGTTCGAT
>CALAZI010000101.1 GCA_937895955.1 uncultured Alphaproteobacteria bacterium
GCGATCGAATATGAATGGGACGGGCCGGAGGACGGCCCGGTCATTCTTCTCATCATGGGCCTCGCCCAGCAGCTGATCTTCTGGACGGATGATTTCGTCGCGGCGCTGAACGCTGCCGGCTATCGCACGCTGCGCTTCGACAATCGCGATGTCGGCAAGTCGCAGAAATATGACGGCAAGCGCGCGCCGAACCCGATGGTTCAGATCGCGGCGCGCCTCGCCGGCATAAAGGGGCTTGCTCCCTATTCGCTTGAAGACATGGCGAAGGATGCGGTCGGGCTTCTCGATGCGCTGAAGATCGACAAAACCGATGTCCTCGGCGTCTCGATGGGCGGCATGATCGCGCAGGTGATGGCGGCAACATATCCCGGCCGCGTCAAAAGCCTCGCCCTCATCATGACATCGACTAACAATCCGAAACTGCCGCGCGCCAGACAGGAAATCGCAAAAGCGCTGACGGCGCCGCCGATGAAATCGCCGACAAAGGAACAGGCGCTTGAACGCGCGATGTATCTCTGGAACCTCATCGGCACGAAAAATTCAGGCGCGAGCGAGGAGGAATTGCGCGCGCGACTCGCCGCTTCCTATGAGCGCAGCCATTACCCCGCCGGCGCAAGGCGGCAGCTCGCCGCCATCATCGACACCGGCGATTTGAGGAAAAAGTTCACGCGACGAATTAAGGCCCCGACGCTCGTCATGCACGGCAGCGAAGACCCGCTGGCGCCGCCCGCCGGCGGCGTCGACGTATTCAGGAACATAAAGGGCGCCCGGCTCGAAATCATCGAAGGCATGGGCCACGACATTCCAAAGAAGTTTCGCCCGCGTATTGCACAGAAAATCATCCGGCATTTTCAAGGCGGCGAACCGGCCTGACGCAATTTATCAACTTGACGCCGAAATCGCATATTGTCGCGATCGGAAAAGCTGTAGCTTCGCCAAAGCAAGCAAGACCGGCAGCCGGCATCATGGCGACGCGGAAAGGAAGAGGAAGAAACCTATGCAAAAAACATCTTTGGCCGCGATCGCGCTCGCCGCTATTGCAGGAATGGCGGAACCCGCGAACGCGCTCGACATCCGGTTCTATCCGGGCGATCGCGTCTACGCCTACCAGCTTGACGGGCAGCGCGGGACGAACAGCATTCTCGTTCAAAACATCGCCGTCATCAATGACAGCGCCGCGCCGGTCGCGCTCAATGACGTCACACTCGAACTCCTGTCGGCTGGGCGCGCCACCGAAATGCGAAAACTCGGGCAGGCGGAACTGGCCGCCGCAGCCGCGAATGGCGCCGGACTTCAGCAAGGAGGCTTCCTCGATATCTTGAAATTCCAGTTCGGCGGCGATCGTCTGCTCCCCGCCGGAACGTCGCTTTCGCCGGATTTGACGCTCGATCCGGGCGAGGCGGTGCTCGTCTCGTGGCAGGCGTTCGCTTTCCGCGGCGCGCGCGACGCGGTGCGCGTGACGGCGAACGGCGCTGATGCGCGCGAATTGCCGGTCAGCATGGAGCAGTCGCAGATCGCTTATTCATTTCCGCTTCGCGGCGCCTGGTATGTCGGCGCGGGGTCGAGTTTTCACACCGGGCACCGCTGGTCGCCGATGGAGGAATTCGCCTACGACTTCGTGCAGGTCGGCGCTAATGGGTGGACACATCGCGGCAAGGGAACGCGCTTTGCCGACTATTACGCCTATGGAGAACAGGTTTATGCGGCCGCGCCCGGCAAGGTGGTCATCGCGATCAATGACGAGCCGGAAGACGTCGCGGCGATGAAGCGGCCGGACGAAACGATCGACGCCTATTTTGAGCGCCTCCAGCAGGAACAATTTGAGCGCATCGCCGGCGGGGGCCGCGCCGTCGGCGGCAGTCAGGTGATGATCGATCACGGAAACGGCGAATACTCTTTCTACGCGCATTTAAAGCCCGGCAGCGTGCGCGTGAAGGAAGGCGATACGGTCGAAACAGGCGCGCAATTGGGGCTGCTCGGCTCGTCCGGCAATTCAACCGAACCACATCTGCATTTTCAGGTTTGCGACGCGCCGGACCCGCTCCTGTGCGCCGGCATCCCGATTCAATGGGCCGATGCGGAATTGCTGGTTCCGGACCTGCCGCGCGCGCTGCAGTCCGGAGATCTTGTCAGAAAAGCGCCGGCGCAATAGCGCCGGGCCGCTTAGCCGAGATACCCGTTCTTTTTCAGGTGCTCGACGATCGCCGTCGCCGCGTCGGCGGCGCTGATCTTTGACGTGTCGAGCGCGATCTCGGGGTTCTCCGGCGCCTCGTAATCGCTGTCGATGCCGGTGAAGTTCTTGATCTCGCCGCGGCGCGCCTTGGCGTAAAGGCCTTTGACGTCTCGCTTTTCGCAAATGGCGAGCGGCGTCGAGATGAAGACCTCGATGAATTCGCCGTCCTCGACAAGCTCGCGCGCCATGCGCCGCTCGCTCTGGAAGGGCGAGATGAAGGAGACGAGGACGATAAGGCCCGCATCGACCAACAGCTTCGACGTCTCGGCGACGCGGCGAATATTTTCAACGCGGTCTGCATCAGTGAAGCCGAGATCCTTGTTGAGGCCGTGACGGACATTGTCGCCGTCGAGCGTGTAGGTGTGACGGCCGAGATCGCAAAGCCGCTTTTCGACAAGATTGGCGACCGTCGACTTTCCGGCGCCGGAGAGCCCGGTAAACCAGAGGATGCAGGGTTTTTGGTGCTTCGCCGAAGCGCGCGCGTCCTTGTTGACGTCGAGATCCTGCCAGTGAACGTTCTGCGCGCGGCGGAGCGAGAAATCGATCAGGCCGACGCCGACGGTGTTGTTGGTGCGCCGGTCGATGATGATGAAGGAACCCGTCTCGCGGTTATGCGAATAGGGATCGAAGGCGATCGCCGCCGAGGTCGAGATGTTGCAGAAGCCGACTTCATTGAGTTCAAGCGTCTTGCCCGACATGTGTTCGAGCGTGTTGACGTTGACCTTGTGTTTGAGCTCGGTGATCGTCCCGGCGATGATGCGGTTCGCCGTCTTGAAGAGATATTGGCGGCCGGGGATCATTTCATCGTCATGCATCCAGATGACGTGGGCGGCCAACTGATCGGTCTGTTCTGCCGGCGCCTTGCCGGCGCAGATGATGTCGCCGCGCGAAATGTCGATTTCATCGGCGAGGCAGATGGTGACGGCCTGATGCTGGCCGGCGATGGCGAGATCGCCGTCCTTCGTGACGATGCGCGTCACCGTCGAGCGGCGCCCCGACGGGACGACGACGATTTCATCGCCGGGCTTTACGGTCCCCGATGCGATCGTTCCCGAAAAGCCGCGGAAATTAAGGTTCGGACGGTTCACCCACTGAACGGGCAGGCGGAAGGGCTCGCCCGATCCGTCTTTCTCAACGTCGAGCGTTTCAAGATAGGGGAGGAGCGCCGGGCCGCGATGCCAGGTCGTGTTTGCGCTCTTGGTCAGGATGTTGTCGCCTTCAAGCGCCGAAACCGGAATGCAGACGATCGACTGAAAGCCGAGCTGTTTGGCGAAGGCGCGGTATTCGGCTTCGATCTTCTCGAAGGTCGCGCGTGAATAATCGACGAGATCCATTTTGTTGATGGCGACGACGATATGGCGAATGCCCAAGAGCGAGCAGATATAGGAATGGCGGCGGGTCTGCTTCAGAACGCCCTGGCGCGCGTCAATGAGGATGATCGCCACATCGGCGGTCGAGGCGCCGGTCGCCATATTGCGCGTGTACTGCTCGTGCCCCGGCGTGTCGGCGACGATGAATTTGCGCTTTTCGGTTGAAAAGAAACGATAGGCGACGTCGATCGTGATCCCTTGCTCGCGCTCGGCGGCGAGGCCGTCGACGAGGAGGGCGAAGTCAATCTTCTCGCCCTGCGTGCCGACTTTTTTCGAGTCGGCTTCAAGCGCGGCGAGCTGGTCTTCGTAAAGCAGCTTGGTGTCGTAGAGAAGGCGCCCAATCAGGGTCGACTTGCCGTCATCGACGCTGCCGCAGGTGATGAAGCGGAGCATCGACTTTTTTTCATGCGCGTCGAGATAGGCGATGATGTCGTCGGCGGCGAGGGCGTTTGCGTGGGCCATTAGAAATATCCCTCTTGTTTTTTCTTCTCCATCGACGCGGACTGGTCATGGTCGATGACGCGGCCCTGACGTTCCGACGAGGTCGAGACGAGCATTTCCTGAATGACTTGCGGCAGCGTGTTCGCCGTCGAGCGCACGGCGCCGGTCAAAGGATAACAGCCGAGCGTTCTGAAACGCACCATTTCCAGTTTCGGCTGCTCGCCCTTTTTCAGCGGCATGCGATCGTCATCGACCATGATAAGCGCGCCGTCGCGTTCGACGATCGGGCGCTCCTTGGCGAAATAGAGCGACGGGATCGGGATGTTCTCCCGATAGATATATTGCCAGATGTCGAGCTCGGTCCAGTTCGATATCGGAAAGACGCGGATCGATTCGCCCTTGTGAATGCGCGTATTGTAGATGTTCCAGAGCTCGGGGCGCTGGTTTTTCGGGTCCCAGCGATGTTGCGCGGAGCGGAAGGAGAAGATGCGTTCCTTGGCGCGCGATTTTTCCTCGTCGCGCCGCGCGCCGCCGAAGGCGACGTCGAACTTGTATTTGTCGAGCGCCTGTTTCAGCGACTGCGTCTTCATGACGTCGGTGTGGATCGCCGAGCCGTGCGTGAACGGGCCGACGCCCTGCTTCAATCCGTCTTCGTTGATGTGAACGATGAGGTCGAAGCCGAGTTCTTTCGCGATGCGGTCGCGATGGGCGTACATGTCCTTGAACTTCCACGTCGTGTCGACATGCATCAGCGGGAAGGGCGGGCGCGAGGGGAAGAACGCCTTCGCCGCGAGTTGCAGCATGACCGAGGAGTCCTTGCCGATCGAATAGAGCATCACCGGATTTTCCGCTTCCGCGGCGACCTCGCGCATGATGTGGATCGCTTCCGCTTCCAGCCGGTCGAGATGCGACATGCGCTGCGGGGAGATGAGATCGGCGCCGCCTTTCGCGGCGTCATCAAGCGGTGCGGTCATCGGCGCGCTCTTCGGCTGGGGTTTAAGGGCGGTTTTCGCCGCCGGCTTCTCGCCGTTTTCAAGAACAGATAAACGTTCAAATGCGGTTTCCAGCGTCCGCAGAGTCAGCTGGCCGCCGGATTTGAGGCGGTTGAGGCCCTTGCCGTCATTCAGCAGCTTGCGGGAAACGGTCGACAAAGCGAGGGCCTCGCGTTCGGCCAGGCGCTCGGCGCGGGCGACAAGTTCGTCAATGGAATTCATGGGAAATGTCCCTGCATGGGTCAGATTTGGCGTTAGATAGGCGTCCAAGTTCGTGGGATGCAAGCCAAATGCCGCGTGGGATGATCAAAAAAGAGTACTCAAGATAGCAATCATGGTCATAATCCCACGAAAATTCCAAATCCAGCGATATGAAAAGAGCTTGACTGATTGGCATTTCTATCAGATATTTCTGTCATGACAGAAATTACAGAAATACATGTAGTCATCACGCCCGCGATCGAGCGCTTCATTCTCCATTGGGGCGATATGGGCGCGACCTGGGGCGTCAACCGGTCTGTGGCGCAAATACATGCGCTCCTCTTCATCGCCGGCCGGCCGATGAACGCGGAGGAGATCGCCGACGCCTTGAAGCTCGCGCGCTCCAACGTCTCGACGTCGATCCGCGATCTGACGAATTGGGGCCTTGTTCGCCGCGTTCCCGTTCTCGGCGATCGCCGCGACTTTTTTGAAGCGGAGGGCGACGTCTGGGAAATGGC
>CALAZI010000102.1 GCA_937895955.1 uncultured Alphaproteobacteria bacterium
TTCGGTCAGTCCTTCTGATCTGACAGCTGAAACGACTTGATCGACGGGCGGAATGGAAAGACCATTCCGCCCGTTTTCTTTTGTGCGAGGTATTCATGAAAACGATCATTGCGCTCGCCGCCGCCTTATTCGTTTCGACCGCCGCCAGTGCAGAAACTCGCTACGTGCGCGCCGGCCGCGTCATCGATGTTGAAAACGCTCGCGTCCTTACCGATCGGCTGATCCGCATCGAGGACGGGCGCATCGCGGAGATTTCGTCGGGCGCGGCGCCGGC
Organism: uncultured Alphaproteobacteria bacterium; assembly: GCA_937895955.1. GTDB lineage: Bacteria > Pseudomonadota > Alphaproteobacteria > Caulobacterales > Parvularculaceae > Amphiplicatus. Next base: position 275 of record CALAZI010000102.1, read on the forward strand.
TGGCGCGGAACTCATCGACTGGTCGGCCAAAACCGTCCTCCCCGGCCTGATCGACATGCACACCCATCTCATCGGCGACATTCAGGCGGCCGGTCTCGCCGACCCGCTGTTGTCGAGCGGCGCCAAGGATGTGCTGATCGGCGCGGCGAATGCGAAGAAAACGCTCAGCGCCGGCTTCACCTCGGTGCGCGATGTCGGCTCATGGCGGGCTTTCACCGACGTCGCCTTGAGAGACGCAATCAACGCCGGCTATGTCGAAGGGCCGCGCATGGCGGTCGCCGGCGGCTATTTCACGATCCCGAATGGCGGCGGCGCGATCACGGGGCTCGCCGAAGACGTTAAGGTTCCCGCCGATTTCACCCGAGGCGTCGTCATCGGCGCGGATGACGCGCGGCAAAAAGCGCGTGAATTTCTGCAGCATGACGTCGATTTCCTGAAAACGATCGCAACCGGCGCCGTCCTGACGATCGGAACGGAACCGGGCCTTCCCGAACTTTCGGAAGCGGAGCTGCGCGCCATCGTCGAAGAGGCGACGAAATACGGCAAGAAAGTCACCGCGCACGCGCATGGCGCGGAAGGCGCGAAGAACGCCATCCGCGCCGGCGTCGCCTCGATCGAGCACGGGTCCCTGCTCGATGACGAGGCGCTGTCGATGATGAGAAAGCGCGGCGTCTATCTCGTCGCCGATATCTATAATGGCGACTACATCAATGAAGTCGGCGCGCGCGACGAATGGCCGGAAGAGACGATGCAGAAAAACCGCGATACGACGGACGCGCAACGCGAGGTTTTCCGCAAGGCGGTGAAAATGGGCGTGCCTATAGCCTACGGCACGGATTCGGGCGTCTACCCGCATGGCGATAACGCCAAACAGCTTCCCTATATGGTGAAATACGGCATGACGGAGATGCAGGCGATCCAGTCGGCGACGATCAACGCGGCGCGTCTGCTCGGCTGGGAAAAGGGTGTCGGGTCGATCGCTGTCGGCCGCTACGCCGACATGATCGCGGTCGACGGCGATCCGCTTGGCGATATCACCGTCCTTGTCGGGGAAAAAGCGGTCATGAAGGGCGGCGAGATCGTCAACTGAGAGTTGCCGGAATTTTCCGTAAGTTACGGATAATCCCCGCGCCGGTTATGGGCTTGAACCGAGGCCGCATGCGGATCGTCGCAGTTTTGTCCGTATTATCCGTAACGCGAAAAAGTCCGTTGGCGTTGAAATTATTCTCGCACTGCGCGAATTGATAAACCTGTCAAAGAGCCGCCGCAGCCTCGGCCGCGGCTCCAGTAGATTTGGGCTCAACGCTTTTCCAATCAAGCCGCTGAAAAAACGAATCTGCAAAGAAGATTTCGCGCCATTGGGGAATGGGCTATTCTTACGCCGCGCGCAGTTGTTGCAATGGAGGCCGGTCATCGCCGCAAGTCGCTCATACGATGTCGCCGTGATCGGCGGCGGCCATAACGGCCTTGTCTGCGCCTGGTACCTTGCGCGCGCCGGCAAAAAGGTTTGCGTGCTCGAACGGCGCGAGATTGTCGGCGGCGCCGCGATCACCGAGGAATTCCACCCCGGCTTCCGCAACTCGGTCGCCAGCTACGCCGTCAGCCTTTTATCGCCGAAAGTCATCGCGGAGATGGATCTCGCGCGCCACGGCCTTAAAATCGTCATTCGGCCGATGGCCTATTTCGCGCCGACGCCGGACGGGCGTCACATGCTGCTCGGCCGCGATGCGGCGGAAAACGATGCGGAAATCGCGCGGCATTCGAAAAAAGACGTCGCGGCCTATCACGGCTATCACGACAGGCTGGACCGGCTTGTAGATTTATTACGCAAGATGCTGGGCGTCACGCCGCCGAATGTCGGCGGCGGGCTTCGCGACATGATCGCCGCGGCGGGCCTTGGCAATGACGTCAGAAAACTCGGCCTTGAAGGCCAGCGCGATCTCGTCGACTTCTTCGGCAAAAGCGCCGGCGAAATTCTCGACCAGTGGTTCGAAAGCGACCTTCTTAAGGGGATGCTCGGCTTCGACGCGATCACCGGCTTTTACGGCAGCCCCTATACGCCGGGCTCGGCCTATGTGCTCTTGCATCACGTCTTCGGCGAGGCGAACGGCGTCAAAGGCGCCTGGGGTCATGCGATCGGCGGCATGGGCGCGATTACTGAGGCGATGGCGAAGGCCTGCGCCGAAGCAGGCGTCGACATTCGACTCAACGCGCCGGTCAAGGAAGTCATCCTGAAATCAGGCCGCGCGCAAGGCGTCGTCTTGGAAGACGGAACGCCGATACCCGCGCGCGCGGTCGCATCGAATATTCACCCGCAATTGCTCTACGGAAGACTCATTCCGCATGACGCGCTGCCCTTCGATTTTGTCGAACGCCTGAAAGGATGGCGGTCGGGCTCGGCCGTATTCCGCATGAATGTCGCTTTGTCGGAATTGCCGAGTTTCACGGCGCTGCCGTCGACCGGAACGGCGCGTCATCATTCGGCGAGCGTCCTCATCGCGCCGAGCCTTGATTACATCGATGCGGGCTTCACCGACGCACGGCGGTTCGGCTGGTCGCGCGCGCCGGCGATCGAGATGCATTTCCCAAGCGTTTATGACGAGACGCTGGCGCCCAAGGGCGCGCATGTCGCCAATCTCTTCTGCCAGTATTTCGCGCCGCAATTGCCGGACGGGAAAAGCTGGGACGCAGCGCGCGACGCGGCGGCGGATGCGATCATCGACACCGTCACCGCCTATGCGCCGAATTTCCGCTCGGCGATCATCGGCCGCATGGCGCTCTCGCCGCTTGATCTCGAACGCAAGCTCGCGCTTGTCGGCGGCGACATTTTTCACGGGCAATTGGGAATCGACCAATTGTTCAGCGCCCGCCCGATGCTTGGACACGCCGATTACCGCGGGCCGATCAAGGGGCTCTTCATGTGCGGGTCGTCGACGCATCCGGGCGGCGGCGTCACCGGCTGGCCCGGACACAACGCCGCGCGCGAGATCCTTCGTGATTTTTCCAAGCTGAAATCGCCGGAGACCGCATGATGGTCGTCACAACACTCTCCTTTCCGCCCCCCTCTCCCGCTTGCGGGAGAGGGGCCGGGGGTGAGGGCGACCGCCGGTTTTATAAAGTCGGCGGCGCGCCCTCCTGCAATATCACCATCCCCTCACCCCTACCCCCTCTCCCGCAAGCGGGAGAGGGGAATCCGAATTCTTCGGGCGCAGGACGAATTCGCATCGTGTTTTCTATTTTGATTGCGGCAGCGCTTTCGCTTTGCATTCCAACTGTCGCATCTGCGCGCCTCGACCTTTCCAACGCCTCCGTCGAGCGCCTCGATACCGGCCTGACGCTGATCATGCTCGAAGACCGGACCTTTCCGGTCGCGAGCGTTCACATGTCTTACAGGACGGGCGCGAAGGACGATCCGGCGGGGCGCCTGGGTCTCGCGCATTTCTTCGAGCATATGGCGTTTCGCGGTTCGAAGAATTTTCCCGATCTCGGCCTGACCAGCGAAATCTACGCCGTCGGCGGCGAATGGCACGGCTACACCTGGATCGACAACACGAATTATTTCGCGACGGTCCCGAAGGGCGATCTTCCGCTCCTCATCGACATCGAAGCCGACCGCATGGCGCGGCTTGAACTCCGGAAAGAAGATATCGAGGCCGAGCGCGGCGCCGTACTCGCCGAAATGAACGGCTACGCCAATGATCCGGATTCAACCCTGTTCGACGCGCTTGTGGCGGCGCATTTCCTCACCCATCCCTATCGCAACAATACGATCGGCTACGCCTCGGACATCGCCGCGATCGCGCATGAGGATGT
>CALAZI010000103.1 GCA_937895955.1 uncultured Alphaproteobacteria bacterium
ACAGAGCGTCGTCGCCCAATTCGCCGTTCAGCAGATCGTCGCCATCGCCGCCGGCAAGGATGTCGTCTTCTGTTCCGCCGAAGAGCTGGTCATTGCCTGAACCGCCAAACAATTGGTCGAGGCCCGCGCCGCCGCTTAAAGTATCAACGCCCGTGCCGCCCGATAACGTATCGTCGCCCGTATCGCCCGAAATTGAATCGTCGCCGCCAAAACCGAAAAGCAGATCGTTTCCGCCGGATATTGAGCCCAAGCTGGTGTATGTTTCGCCGAATATATCATCGCCCAACGCCGTCCCGTATATCGTATCGTTTCCGGCGGTCAGGACACCGGTCGCCCCAATAACAAAGGCGTCGCCAACAAGGCGCGTACGAAGTTTCGTATACGCCGAAATGTCGGTCGACCGCAGATCGATTAAATCGTCGCCGCCGGTCAATGCGCCGTCTAAATTGAAGGAGTCCCCAACGGCGGCGAAAATGCTTGGTAAATTCGCATCGAGTTCAAGCGGCGTGATCGTATCTTCGCCGCCAGTCGCATTCGTTCCTGAACCGACATCGTTGAAATCGCCATATAATGAAAGCGCGCTGACCGTAAACGTATCATTGCCGCCGGTTGCCGATCCGGAAACAATGTTCATGTAATCGCCGACTATTTTCGACGCATTACCCAAGGATTGAGCGCCGGCGATCAACATGTCAGCTGCGCCGACATGCGCCGCGCCGTCAGCGATATTTGCGCCGTCGCCTGCGAATTCAATCAAATTCGCATAACTCGACATCGTGAAATTGATCGTGTCGGCGCCGGCCAGAACGGCCGACCAAAATGAATTTCGTTGGGCCGCAGCCGTGCCGGACCCGATCCCGAGACTGGTCGCCGCGATGCCCCCTAAGCCGTTTATCGTGAATTCCGGCGCGTTCGCATCGTCGTCGCCCAGGTCGAGCTGGAGCGAATTAATTGTGCCGCCCGTCATCAGCCCGCCGGAAGACGTAATGCCCGATCCTGCCAAATCCCAATCGTCGCCACCCGTCGACAAATATGAATACTGAAACCCGGAATTCGGCGTCAGCTGCGACGCGTAGCCGATCAGCGTGGCGTCGCCTATCTGGAAACTCTGATTAAGGTTGGAAAATGCAATGGCGGCCATTACCTAACCTAAACTCCACAAAATCCGCTTCCAAAAACGGATGCGGAACACCGAAAAAGGCCAATTTTGGCATATACTAGGGGCATACAGGACGCAAGCCAAAACGGTTCCAGGCGATAGGACAAATCTTGCGAGAAACGGTGCAAAAACTGCGCCTAAACTGAGATTCGCCCATTAGTTGTCTTGCGGCCTTGAATATTTGACCCGCGCCTAACGGCCGTCCTCATGTTGTTAAAGTCTCCGCTTATCGCCGTTTTGTCCGCCTTTTGGGACCGAAGCTGCATGATTTAACGTTAAGAGCGCCAGGCGTTCGTTCGCCTTGCTTTGTCGATGGCGAGGCTGGCGCCCATACCTTGAATAGCGCCTATTCCAGGCGTTTCTTTCTCCAAGCTTTTATGCTTGCCACCCAAGACCGAATGGTTTTGAAGTGCCGCAAAACGCCCAGCCACGGAGCCCGGATGACGACCGACGCGATATCGCCGGTTTATGAATTTGACGCGTCGAGGAGTCGCTACGCCTATGCGTGGCGGGACATGGTGGAAGCATTTGCAAAACCGCATCTGATTATTACGCTTGTCGCAAACGACATCTCCAACAGATACAAAGGCGCCGCCCTAGGCGCGTTTTGGATTTCTCTAACGACGCTTGCGACCGCCACGGGCCTTGCGGTGCTTTATGGAAAGATTTTCGGCGCCGAGCTGAATGACTACTACCCCTATGTGACAACCGGCATTATCGTTTGGGGCTTGATTTCCGGGTTGATTAACGATGGCGCCGGCGTTTTTGTCGGCGGCTCGACTTTTTTGACCCAAACCCCGCTTCCCAAAACATTATTGGTTCTCCGCGCCATCGGGCGGGCGCTTTGGGTTTTGTCATTCAAACTGATCATACTTTTCGGCGTCCTCGCCGCCACCGGCGCAAAAGTCGGCGTCACGGACGTCCTCGTGTCATTGGCGGGATTATGCATCGTCCTGTGGGCGGGTTTCTTCGCAGCGCTGGGCATTGGAACGATTGCGGCGCGGTTCCGCGATTTCGGTCAATTCATAGATGTCGGATTGACTTTCGCATTTTTCGCGACGCCGATTTTCTGGCGGCCTGAAAAGTTAGGCGAATACGCTCACCTCATCCGACTCAATCCTCTCCATCACTACGTGAACATCATTCGCGGCCCGCTTACCGGCGAAACCGACGTCGCGGTGAGTTTTATCTGGGCGGGCGTCCTGACATTCATCGTAACTGCGCTTGGATCATTGATTTTCGCAAATTTTGCGCGGCGCTTGCCCTACTGGTGCTAATCCATGGCTTCAATCAGCCTCCAAAATATCGGTGTCGATTTCATGCTGCGCGGCGGCAATCGCCAATCTCTCGCCGATACTGTGCGCGCCATGACAGTCGGCGGCTCGCTTCGCCGCGCCCATGGCCAGGTTGGCATTTCAGCTTTGTCGAACATCAGCGTCGAACTAAAAGACGGTGATCGCGTCGGCATTATCGGCCCCAATGGCGCCGGTAAGACCACACTGCTCAAGGTCATGGCGGGCATTTTGCCGCCGACTGAGGGCCGTGTTCGTATCGAAGGGCGCATTTCTTCACTGCTATCCATCTACCTTGGCGTAAACGGCGAGCTGTCCGGCGCCGACAATATTTTCGCCCGCGCACGCATTATGGGACACTCAAACAAAGAAATCGCCGCTCGATTCGATGAGATAGCGGCTTTTTCCGAACTTGGCGGCTATCTCGATCTGCCGGTGAAAACCTATTCCGCTGGAATGTCGCTGCGGCTGATGTTCGCCATTGCAACAGCGTTTGAACCGGAAATACTTGTATTGGACGAATGGTTGTCAGCCGGCGATATCGAGTTCCGGAAGAAAGCTGGGGAAAGACTTAAAAATCTCATCCAGAAAACGCGGATACTCGTTTTCGCCAGCCATAGCGTGCCGATGCTTAAGCAAGTCTGCAACAAAGGGATCGTTTTGAACCGCGGCTCGCTGGCTTATTTCGGCCCGACAGATGAAGCGCTGGCCTGGCCGGCTGCGAATAAGGAAGCGGCGGCGGGCTAATAGAAGGCGGCGTCTTCACGCCCTGCCAATTTCTCGGCGTACGCCGCAGACGCCAGGCGATAACTGCGCCGTACGATTCCAGTAAACGGCCATGGAACGTTTACCGACCCGTCTTTCCGAACCTCAGCCATGTAATCACTCATGAATATTGTCGATTTGTTTGCGCCATGACGCCGGAATCCGCCCAACGCGCTGGGTATTACAGAAAGCGAGGCGCGCTTCGCCAGCCGTTTCCAGAGAATAAAATCGCCTGCAAGACGTGCTTCTCCAAACGCTGCTCGATCCGCCTCATCCAAATCAAAATACAGATCGCGCCTGAAGAACATCGTTTCCTGCTGGAGAAAGCCAAGAAGGTCTTTGTGAAACCAACCGCCGCGAATTAGGAATCGCGGCCGCCAGCCTTCGGGTCGAACATATCGTAATGCGCCATCCTCGTCCCAGCAGCCGGGAAGTCCCGCAAACCAACGACAGTCCTTTCGGGCCCGCGCATATTTTGCAACCGTCGCCAACGCCCAAGGCGCATAAAGGTCGTCAGAATTCAGCCATGCGAGCATTTCGCCGTCCGATCTTTCGAACCCGGCGTCGATCGCCCGATAAAGCGGACAACCCGCAATCTCAACGAGTCGAATGCGCGGATCGCGCGCCGTAGCCGCCTGAACGATCTCAATTGAGCCGTCTTTCGAACCGGCGTCGATAATCAGATGCTCGTAATCGCCATGCGACTGCGCCTGTAACGACGTTATAGCCGACTTCAAAAAACGGGCGCCGTCGAGCAAAGGCGTGACGATTGAAAATTTCATGCGTTGAAAGGTCCTGAGCATTAACAGCGGAAGAATCGTAACTGCACCGATTACGCTCGGCAATGCGAAAGCGGCTGAAACTTCTCTGACAGCCCGCGAGAAGCATCGCCGAAAAACGGATTCAGACGATCAATAAATGACCGCCCGCGACACCCATTGTTGAGGCAGTTCCCTCAATGCGCCCTTCCCGATTGCGAGCTGCCGAGAAACATAAAGCGATGCGATGTTTTGGTTAGAAAGGGCATGGGCGAGAAATTCCGGCAAACCTGCTTTGGTGAGCCCATCGGCTTTTTCTTCGACTGAAACGCGCAACACGCCGCTCCACTTGTCATCTATCAGCGGCGTCGCCTTCCCATCCCCCACGATCGCTTCGACCGCCATGCCGTCATAAGCCTTGTCAGGCGCCGCAGGATCATCGGCGCAACGTAATATCAGAGTTCGTCTCGGCGAATAATAATAGTCTGAATAGGCGAACTTCTTAAGGGGATTTGAGGTCACCGTATCGATATAATATTTAGCGCACATCTTTTCTGCGCCGATTTTATAGGAATCCATTTCCACAATGACATCGGCGATCGACCGGGCGAAATTTTCCGGATCATCGGCGACTGCGCCATTGGCAAAAAAGCGCGGTTTACGCTCTGTCTTCGGAAGAATCGAGAATTTCGACGCTTCTTCGTATGAAAAGCCCTCATCCTCCATCAACGCTTCTGAAAGCGCCGTGCCTTCCGTCACAACCATCGGCTTGGCGCCGGCTGCGGCGCGCCAGCAGAAAGCTGAACCGCGGTTTCTGTAAACTTCCGGCAGATAAGGCAGTAAAAATATGTCCGTCTGATCGCAGAGCGAATCGAGAAATGCGCCGGACAGGATTTCATCCAGCAATATGACATTGCCGATTGATTCCAGGCGCTTCAATTCTTCCGCCAGCCCGTCCATCGCCCTCGGCCTTTGCAGAACGAGTACCGCGCGATTTCCTTGCGGGGTTCTGTTAAAGGCTTCAATTATATCGGGTAATGCGCTCCATCCCTTATCGCGGCGACCGCGCCCCGGGCTCGATATGACGATCTTGCCGCGCGGCGCGCGGAATAGTGCATCAGAGCTCTTCTCATGCAGCATTGTCGAAACAGTGTCGAAGACTTTGAATATGTGTTCGGATGTTTTTGCATTCGGGTTTTTGCCCGCGGTCTTGATCTGCTTCGCCGAGAATACGCTCGGGGGCCGCAAAACATTTACGGGGGCCGCGAATTTTTCTGTCAGATCATTCGCCATTTGCTGCGTTTCGGAATAAAGGAAAATCTTCCTGTCAACATAACCCGATCTAGCGATCGCCTCGATCAACGCGCCAAGCGGGTATCCGCCCAACAAGAACCCTGCGCGCTCGAACATAATATTGATATGAAATGACGGCGTTTTTGACTTGTGGCAGGCAAAAAGAAATTTCAGCAGGCCCTCTATGCAAAAACGGTCGATCGTCGGAAACAAGACGATGTCGCGTTGATGAAAATTGTATTTCTCATCCAGTTCAGTCAACAGCTTCCGAATTTTATGAGAATACTGCGATCCTTTATTGAGGTTCGCAATTTCATCGCCGTCTACCGCTTCTTCGCTTCTGCGATCCGTATGCGATCGGACCTTGTCATAAATCGTCCAGTCAAGCGCTTTAACCGTATCGCCGAAAGGATTTTCAAATGTCGCATTTTTGTTGACGACGAGATGCGGCTTTAGCCACGCCGCCCAGAACATAGCCGCAAACGCAAGAACATGTTCCGCGTGATGAGAGGAATCTTCCAGGTTGACGGCGGACGGATCGATGATGAAAACGCGCGCTTTATCCGGTTCCGGCGGCTTCTCAAGATCTCGCAAGCTAAGTCGCCCCGTTTTAAACGAGGAGCCTTTCCGGTATTTATCCAGAACTCCTTCATACAAAGAAACATAGCGCTCTACAGTAGCCCCGGGATTATGCATCCCCCTTGAGCGGCGCAGCGCGTAGTCGCGCACATCGTCGCCGCGCCCTGATTCGAGCCACCATTTGACGCCGTCAGCGAGATCGGCGACATCGTAAGGACGCGCGAGATATCCGTTCTTCTCATGCACGATCATTTCAGGCATGCCGCCGACGTCAAAAGCGACGGTGGGAACACCCTGCGCCAGCGCTTCCTGAACAACCATCGCCGTGCTGTCCATCTCCGACGGAAACAGAAGCAAATCCGTCGCGAGCAAATATTCAAGATAATCGCTCTTGTCGTCGGTCTGAGGTTGAACAATGACATCATAGCGCCCTAGTCGGGTCCTAGTCTGTTCAGCGCCGCCTATGACGAGAAAGTTCACCTGCTCCGGATCGATAATCTTGTGAAGGTGCTGAAGCGCCAAAGCTTCCAGATGATGGTAGCCTTTTCGCACTTCCGTCGCCTGGAAGGCGGAGAATAAAAACACCATCTTGTCGCCGAGACCGAGTTTTCCCCGAAAATTTTTCTTTTGCGCATCCGTCGCAAGCGGGCGGGTTGTGAATTCGAACGGCAGCGGATTGGGGATATGATGCGCGTCGTACTTTGAAAGAAGCACGCTTTCATGAGCGCATTGCGCCAGAAATTTCGATGGAGAAACGACAGTTAAAGGAAGGTCTTCGTAAAACCTGCGTTTCGCCTCCCATAAGAATCTGTCTACGTCAATCTTCTCGCCGAGAAACGGCTCCGTGACGTCATAACCATCTTTATAACGTTTTGGATCGCCGTGCCTAATGTAGTGCTCGCCGCCGCAAAACGCCCACATGTCAGGCATCTTCCACACGATCGGCGCATCTATCTTCGACAACTCCGACAATGGCACCGTATTGTTTGCTATCCAATGGAGCTGAACGATGTCCGGCCTGTGCGAATTAATGATGGAAGCGACCTCGATCCCGCTTAAATTTATCGACCTGATTGAGAGTCCCGGCGCGCCATAAAGAGATCGTATCGTATTTGAAAACTTTTGAGACGTTGCAAACTGTTCGCGCGTCTCGTCATCGACAATGCAAAAGACCGATTCATCCCGAGTGCCTTTATGCGCAACAAGCATTCGTGAATCGACACCTCTGGACCTCATCGCATTGTGCAGTCGATACGCGCCGATGGCGGCCCCTCCGAGGGAATCGGAATAGCAAAGATGCACGACGCGCACTCAAATCCTCCGTCAATCTCTCTAATCTGGAAATGAAGATTGGTCCGGTTGTATTCGCAGACGGCTCAGCCCGCAAGCGCCGATCCGGATAGGCTCAAGGCGATTTCGCACACCCGCGGTCCCGAATCGCTTAACTCAAGAGCTGTCAATCGAATGCGATCTCCGCCTGGCGCGCGGCTTCGTTCCTCAATAGCTTTGGCGCATAATCCTTGACCGCGTTTTCCTCCAATTCCCTAACTTGCGCAGCCTTCGCCGAAGCCGCATAGCGCTCCGGGCGGCGCGCAAATTCTGCGACGGCCGCTCCGAATTCGCGCGGCGTCGACGCGATAAGCCCGCCAGCCGCCGAGGCGGCTGAGCCCGGATAGGAATTCGATGTCGCAATAAGGGGCTTTGCCGCAGCTAACGCCTCACTAACAATGCCCGAGCTTCGATATAAATAGTCCTTTTGAATATACGGCAGCAAAACTGCATCCGCCGCAAGAAGAATCGCGCGATAGTCTTCTTCCGACAGCGTCTGTTTAAAGAGCGTGACCAGCGGCGCGCCGAGCACTTCCAGTTCGCCGATCGTTTTTGCAATCACCGGGTGACGGCCGATAATTTGCGGACTGGCGTGAAGAACGAAACGCACTTTCGTCCACAGCGGATCTTGCAAAAATTCTTCACTGCGTTTGACGATATCGGGAAATAGGTGAAAGCCTTTTTCCATCCTGGCCGAACCAAGGCTGACGATCATGAGCTTATCGTCATCCGGTCCCAACAGCCTTCGCCTGAACTCGCCGGCGCGCCGGCGATCATCCTCTTCAGGTTCTTGCGCCGGGAGCGGGTGAGGCCGCACCTCCGTGCGCCAGAGCGCTGCAAGATGCTTCGCCAGAAGGCTGTTTTCCCCGTATAGAAAAACGCGTCGATCGATTACGCCTGTTTCGACAAGCGATCGAACAGCATCGTTGACTTCATCGGCATTGCGGCGGTTGGGCATAACCCCGGCCGGATCGTAAGGCGTTACGACGTGGAAAAGCGGCGCGCTATCCGAAGAAATCTCACTGAAAATTTGCGCGAGCGCGGTATAAGTGGCGCCGTCAGCCGTATGAATCAGAATGCGGTCATTTTGGTTTAGCCCGCAATCGTTAATTGCGTTCAGAAGATCTCGCGCAAAAGCCTTCGACTGATCGGTCCCCGCCTGCGCCGCTTGCCGCGTTCGCTTTGCTTCCCGGCCCTGGAGGCGCGCGGCGATTTTATCAATCAATGTTTCCTTTTCGGAATTTTCGGTCGCAGACAGGACGTAATTATCATACATCGTCGCGCCGAATGTCGGGCGTATGCGCGCAGCGTCGCTTGCAAAACCGTCGCTGATATTGCTGGAGCAAAACCACCATACTTCAAAACCCGCCAAGGCGGCCGAATGCGAAGCCGCAGTCGAGAGCGCATAATGGTGGCCTCGAATGTCCTTCAAAGACGGATCGGCGATAATGAAGCGCGACATGTGCGACCTGCTGACTTCTGCCCGCCCCCAGCGCATAGCGCCGATGGGCCGGGCCAGTCTTTAGAGGACGGAGAATACGACCGTCCAGCATATAGGGCCGACTTGACGGTCCAAAAGGCATTTGGCACGAAGAATTCGATACTTCCGCGTGAGTTTACGAGATGTCGAACTTCGGCAATGTCTTTGCGCCGGCCGGACTTGAAGACGGCGATTCGATCGTCAATAAGCTTGCGGCCGAATATGAGCTGATTGAGCCTCATGAAATTATCGCAGACGCCTTGACCCGGCCGTTATTTTCCGTCCCTGCCGTCGTCTCCTCATTCGGCGCGGAGTCGGTCGTTCTTCTCCATCTTGTTGCGCAAGTTAAACCCGATATTCCGATATTGTTGGTCGATACGGGGAAGCTGTTCGGCGAAACCCTTCGATATCGAGACCGGTTGCAACATTTGCTGGGGCTTGAAGACGTAAGAACCATAGCGCCGCGCAAGAAGGACGTTGACGACGCCGATCCGATGGGCGCGCTGAACCGAACCGACCCTGACGCTTGCTGCGATGTCCGCAAGACCCAGCCGTTGAACCGCCTGTTAAGTCCGTTCAATAGCTGGATAAGCGGTCGCAAACGACATCAAAGTTCGCTTAGGGCCCGCATGCCTATCGTCGAAATCGTCGGCCGCAAGGCCAAGCTCAACCCGTTGGCGAACTGGTCTCGCGAAAAGCTGAATGAGCACATCGTCAAGCACCGCCTTCCGGAGCACCCGTTAATGAAGGATGGTTATCTTTCAATTGGCTGCATATCCTGTTCGGAAAGAGTCCAGCCTGGAGAAGACCCGAGAGCCGGGCGCTGGGCGAATTTTGAGAAAACTGAATGCGGCATACATTTGCCCGCAAGCAATTATGAAAAAAAGCCGCGCGAGTAAAAATGAGCCGAGAAATATCTACTAACCGGCACGATCAAAAACCTGAAGCCGGCAGCGATATGACCGCAACTGACCAGCACGGGGTCGATGTCGTCGCGCTCCATAATCGAAATGTTGAACTTGAGGAAGGCTCGGTTCAAAGCGAGAAAGAGATCGCCGAATTTCGGTCCGAGGCTGCGCGACTAAGAAACGATTTAAAAGCCGCAAAGCTGCGTCTTGAGATTTTGGAAGATGTGCTGGCGCCTCGGCTTTTAACCCTGCTCTCATTGAAACCCTTTCGTTTCATTCTTGCAGAACGCAACCGTCGCAAGAATGAGGCGCTTGCGCAAATTTCGACAGAAAACGCAGTCGGCTCGGTTGGAATCGGCTCTTCCAATGAGCCGCAATCAACGCCAGATTCGATTTCCAGCCGTGAAAAAAAGCCGTCGATTTATGATGATTATGAGCTCCAAAAACCGCTTGGCGTAGCGGTATTCGCATATGATCGCGCAGATCATCTGGCTCCCATTCTTGAAAGTCTTTCCTGGCAGGGCTGCATCCCCGATACGACCGTATTCATTGATGGAGATCAGGGTCGTCCCCACAAAAGAGCGATAATCGATAATGTAGAGAAAATTGCGCGACAATTTGGGGTTACGCGCATTAAACGAAATCGAGGAAATTTCGGCTTTCGCAAGATGATCATAATCGCAATGCGAGAAATGATGGACGATTATGAACGTATTCTTTTTCTCGAAGATGACTGCTTTCCGACGGGCGCTGCGATCAAGGGTTTTTCAAAAGAGCTGGATGCGATCGAAGACGACCCGGCGGTTTTCTCGGTGTACGGGCACCCGTTCGGGCTTGAGCAGAAGGGCGAGGATTTTGGCAGGTTTCAAGGCTGGGGCTGGGCGACAACTTCTAAAAAATTGCGCCCGATCTGGGAGCAACTCCTGAATTGTTATCTGATGTCGGAAGCTGAATATCTGGAATTCGTCAAATCGGTTCTCACGAGCGAGCTGCGGGCGAAGATCGACGTGACGCCGGGCCGCCAACCAACAAGCACGTTAGAGCGGTTTTTCGCCTGGGACGAAACCGTTTGCCTGTTAACGGCGGCGGCGGGCATGGCGCACCGTCCTTCTGCAGAACGCATCATATATAATTTCGGCGCCGGGGACGGCGCGACTCATTTCGGCAACACGGCATGGTATCGTCGCGCGCCGTTCAACATTATCGGGCGCGACGAAATATGGGGTCACTTCTGAGCGGTTCAGACCGGACGCTGATTGCTCGTCCAGAACGACACGCACGGAATTTTCGTGCGATCGCAACGGTTGGCGTATTTCCGGGAAATCTCGGTGACTTCCTCCAATAGGCCTTCTTCAAGCGTAATCGGGTCAAGACCAAGGCCGAGCAACTGGCGGTTTTCCACGTGGAGATCGTTTTCGGCGTCTTCTTTCCGCGGGTTCTTGACGTTCTCGATATCGGCGCCGGCGATTTTGGCGACCAATTGCGCGAGATCGCGAACTCGGTGCGTTTCCGTCATCTGATTGAGGATGCGGACACGCTCTCCATGCTGCGGCGGATTTTCAATCGCCAGCTCTATGCATCTGACGGTATCCTGAATGTGAATGAAAGCGCGTGTCTGGCCGCCTGTGCCATGCACCGTAAGCGGATAGCCGATCGCCGCCTGCATCAGAAAGCGGTTAAGAACCGTTCCGTAATCGCCGTCATAATCAAAGCGGTTGATCAGACGATCATCAAGCTTGGTCTCGGCCGTCTGCGTTCCCCAGACGATGCCCTGATGAAGATCGGTCACCTTGAGTCCGTCATTCTTGTTGTAGAACGCGAACATCAACTGATCTTGCGTCTTGGTCATGTGATAGATCGAGCCCGGATTCGCCGGGTAAAGGATCTCCTGCGAAACTTCGTCACCATTGTCGATCGGCACTTTAACGGTGAGGTAGCCTTCAGGAATTTTCATTCCTGCCGTGCCGTAACCGTAGACGCCCATGGTTCCGAGATGGACGAGGTGCGCGTCGATGCCGGATTCGACAATCGCCGCGAGAATATTGTTCGTCGCATTCAGGTTGTTATCGACGGTGTAACGCTTGTGGTAAGATGATTTCATCGAATAGGGTGCCGCGCGTTGCTCGGCGAAATGCACGATTGCGTCGGGCTCAAAGTTCTGGAAGAGATAAAGCAGGCGCGCGTAATTTTTTGCGACATTGACGTTTTCGAACCGGATCTTGCGGCCGGAAACCTCTTCCCACGCAGCCAGACGCACCGACATCGGCTTGATCGGCGTCAGGGATTCAACTTCCAGCTCGACGTCGATTTTCCGGCGCGACAGATCGTCAATGATAACGACGTCGTGGCCGCGCTGGGACAGATGCAGCGCCGTCGGCCACCCGCAGAAACCGTCTCCGCCAATAACGTAAATCTTCACCGCCCCACTCCTGTCTGGTCTCGGCGCTCGTGATGCGCACCAATTTCAAATAACCGCGCCTGGCCTTTCCCGGCGCGAAGCGCGGCCCTAATTCGCACTTGCCTTGGGAATTTGCAAGCTGGTTAACGGGCTGATTTTTCTGCTTTTTTTGACACAGCTCTATGGATGAGGCGCCGTCCAATCACCCGACAGCCGATTCGTCGGCCGATCTCTTCAGGAGACGTCGCCCACAAACAATGACTGACCCTTCCTGTTCAGACGTGCATTTCGCGTCGCCGCTCCTCGACGATCTTCTCCGCATCTTTTCCGTGGAGCTCCTGGTAGTGATCGAATTTCGCTTCGAACGTCGCCGCGCCCTGGGTGATCGATCGAAGCTCGATGATAAGATCCTGGACGCTCGCCTCCGGCATCATCGCCGTCACACTGTCCCAGCCAGGCCAGCCTTGCCGCGCGTCAAAGCCAAGAATCTGTCCGCGGCGCGAGGAAATCACTCCATGGACTTTGTTGGTGTGGGATGACGGCGCGTAAATGACTGTTTCATAGATGGGCTCAAGCAAAACCGGCTGGCATTCCGGCAAGGCTTCCCGCATCGCTTGTCGGCCAGCCATTTTGAACGACATCTCGTTGCTGTCGACTGAATGATATTGCCCGTCATAGAGCGTCACGGCGACGTCGACGACCGGAAATCCGAGCGGCCCTATTTTAAGCTCTTCCGTCACGCCCGCCTCTACAGCCGGAATGAACTGTTTCGGCACCGATCCGCCATGGATGATTTCATCGAACCTGAACCCTTCGCCGCGATTGAGCGGTTTGACCTTCACTTTGATGTCGGCGAATTGTCCGTGGCCGCCGCTTTGTTTTTTGTGTCGCGCGTGATGATCCGTCGCGCCTTTAATGGTTTCGCGATAGGACGGCTTCGGCGTCTTCATCCTGACATCGATATTGTAGCGATTTTTCAGCCGCGCCTTCGCAAGGCGAAGATGCATGTCGCCTCGCCCCTTGAGGACGGTCTCTCCCGTGTCGGCGCGACGCTCGGCGGAAAGAGAGGGATCTTCTTCAATTAGTTTCTGAAGCGCGGCGGAGAGTTTCACCTCATCGCGCTCATTGGCGGCGAAAATGGCTTGTGAAAAAAGCGCCGATCGCACGCCGTTATCGTCGCGGCGCTTCAATTCGCCATCGACGATGAAATCGCCCGCCGCAAGGTCGTCAATTCGCGGGATGCCGACAAGCTCTCCTTGCTCGGCGCATTCGGTCTTGACGCGCGCTTCGCCCTGCAATGCGACGAGACCTGAAACGCGTCCGCCATTAACGGCTGAACCGTCCTTGAGCGCGCCTTTCCAGACACGCGCCACGGAAATTTTCCCCGCATGGGGCGCATAAAACGTTCTTATCACAGAGGCGACGTTCGTCCCGTCGTCAACGCCAATACGCTTGGCTGCGACCTCGACATCCGGCGCTTCATGACGCAGCAATTTCAACAGGCGCGTCACGCCGTTGCCATGCACGGCGGAACCAAGGACTACAGGAACGATGAGGTCGGATTGAAGTTCCTTCGCCATCAACTTGAAAATGTCGGCGCTAGGCGGCGTTTTGTCCTCGAGAATTTGCTCCATCAATGCATCGTCATAGTCGGCGAGCGTGTCGAGCAATATTTCACGCGCCTCTTTTTCGCGCGCAACATCAGATTCCGGCATTTCGATCAGATCCGACGAAGCGCCTTCTCGATATTTCCATGCGCGCTCACTGACAAGGTCGACGGCGCCGACAATCTTTCCATCTTCGCGGATCGGCGCCTGGCGCAGAACAAGCGGGCGTTCAGAATGTGATTGGAGCGCCTCCATCATATCGCGTACGCGAACGTCGCTTTCATCCATGCGGTTGATGAAAATCACATGCGGGATTGAATTATCGTCGAGGAATTTGAGATACGGCGCGAGCGCTCCGGTTTTATCGGCATGAGGATCGGCGACCAGGACGACGATATCGGCGGCGCGCATCGCATCCGCGCCCGCCTCGAACAGCTCGATCGAGCCGGGGCAATCCATGGTCGACCAGACTTCGCCGAGATAGTCGAAGCGCGCGAAATTCGGCTCCGTCGTCATTGCGAATTCTTTCGCTTCAGCGGAAGAATCAAACGCCGGCGTCTCGGCGCCGGCGCGTTGGATCATTTGCGAAAGCAGCGTCGTTTTACCGACGCCTTGCGGACCTACAATGACCGCGCACCTTGCAGTATGGGGGTTTTTGCTCATGGTCGGCTCCCTTGCCAATATTTCGGCCCTCGCCGGGAGCGGCGCCGGTCAAGCAGGAAGCGACCGGCGAGGCCTCGCAAGGGGCCGGTTCACGGAAAGCATCAAAGCAGGAAAACTCGGCCGCGTCACGCCCGTTATGGAATAACGCCGCTGCCGCCAGGTTGATGATGACGCTACGCTGAGAATTTGGCGCAATTTTTGACCAAAAACGGAAAACAGCGCGGTGACGCCCCCCCCTCACCCGAACGCGAAATCATCTGCATCGAGGCTTGCGATGGTTCGGTTGAGGAGGGTGAGCGTGTCGCCGCCGCCGAAGTCGATGACGACATTGCCGCCGA
>CALAZI010000104.1 GCA_937895955.1 uncultured Alphaproteobacteria bacterium
TTGTTGGACACGATCGCCTCGTCGGCGGCGATCGGCGTCTCAAGTCTCACCTGGTGGGCGATCCTCGGGGTTATTTTCCTGCTGCCGATGGGGCTCATCACGGCGGAACTCGGCGCCGCCTATCCGGCCGAAGGCGGCATTTATGTCTGGATCAGCAAGGCGTTCGGCAAGCATTGGGGCGCGCGCGCGGTCTGGGCCTATTGGGTCAATACGGCGATCTGGCTGCCGGCGATTTACATTCTCTTCGCCGGCGTCTTCGCGCAACTGACCGGTCTGGAACTTTCGATCGGCGATCAGGTTGCGATGGGGATCGTTCTCGCATGGTCGGCGATGTCGCTTGAACTGTTCGGCCTCAGGATCGGGAAGTGGATTCCCAATCTCGGCGCGGCGTTCAAGATTTTGATCTTCCTGATCCTGATCATCGCCGGCTATCGTTACGGCGCGACCTACGGCTTCTCCAATGAAATCACGTTGAAGACGCTGAAGCCTGAATGGTCGCAGAGTCTTCGTTACGTGCCGGCGATCGTTTACGGCATGGTCGGGTTTGAACTCGTCTCGGCGGCCGGCGCCGAGATCAGGCGCCCTGCGCGCGATGTCCCCGCTGCGGTCCTGATGTCCGGTTTCATCGTGCTGTTTTTATACGCGGCCGCCACCGCCGGCATTCTCGCCGCCGTTCCCGCAGACGAGGTCGATATCGTTGAGGGGCTGGTCGACACGCTGGCGCTTCTGCTCGCCGATCTGCCGGCGAGCAATATCATCGTGCCGCTGCTCGGCGCCTGCGCGCTTTACACTTTCTTTTCGAACGGCGCGACTTGGGCGTTCGGCTGCAACCGCGCAACGGCGGAAGCGGCTGAGGAGGGACAGTTTCCCTCGCTTTTCGCCTGGCGTCATCCGAAGCTCGGCACGCCGATCGGCGCGGCGATGCTGATGGGATTGACCTGCACCGGCGCGCTCATCCTTTACGGGCGCATTGCGCAATCGAACGCCGATTTGTTTTGGGGGCTCTTTTCGTTCAGCGCGGTGATTTTTCTCCTGCCCTATATCGGCATGGCGCTGGCGTTTCTCAAACTCAGAAAGAGCGATGCGAACAGTCCGCGGCCGTTTCGCGTTCCCGGCGGTCCTGCGGCGGCAATAGCGCTGACGGCGAGCTGCGTCATCGTCATGGCGGCGGCGATATTCCTGTTTCTCTATGTGCCGGGCGAAGGCTGGCAGCGTTCAACCGCGATCGGCGTCATCGTCGTTTTGGCCGCCGGCGAGATCATCATGCGTCTCGGCAATCTCGAACGAAAACTCTTCCGCAAGCGCGCCTAGGAACGCAGCTCCTCGGCGTCGTCGATGGCGCGCAATTGATCGATCAGCGCAAGAAAGGCGTCCTCGCCGATCATCGCCGCCAGCGATCTGTTATAGGCGTCCGCCATTGACCTTAAGTCATTGAAGGCGCGCCGGCCGGCCGGCGTCAGCGCCAGCGTATGGCTGCGGCGGTCTTGCGGATCATCGATCCGCTTAAGCCAGCGGCGTTTTTCCAGCTTCGCCGCCGCCCGCGAGATTTTCGTCTTGTGCAGGAATGAACGCGCCGACAGCGCGACGGCGCTGATCGGGCCGTATTGGCCGACATTGAAAAGCACCCGCCATTCCGGCCGGGTGATGCCGTATTTGCGCTGATAGGCCTTGCGGAAATTGAGGCTTGCGCGCTCGGCGGCCTGATGCAGCCGGTAGGGCAGGAAATCTTCAAGATCGAACGCCATTTGCGCCGCCTAGCGGTAGATAGTTACAAAAGCAACTGTCACGATTGGAATGATTCCGGCAGGCCGTCCCGCCGACGGACCGGGGCGACGAAACGAGATGGAGACACGGGGCAATGGCCAAACCTTTCGCATCCTCCGCCGATCTTGCAGAAAAAAAGGAGACTCTCGAAAAGCTGGCGGAGGGCGTTTACGCCCTGACGGCGGAAGGCGATCCCAATGTCGGCGCGATCGAGGGCGAGGATTTCATCGTCGCAATTGAGGCGCGCGCGACGCCGCGCGCGGCGCGCGATTGGCTCGCTGAGCTGCGCAAGCATACCGACAAGCCGGTGCGCTATCTCGTGCTGACGCATTATCACGCCGTGCGCGTTCTCGGCGCGTCGGCTTTTGACGCGCAGGAGATCATCGCCTCCGAGACGACGCGCCGACTGATCGAGGAGCGCGGCAAGGAAGACTGGGATTCCGAATTCGGGCGCATGCCGCGTCTCTTCAAGGATCCGGAAGAGATTCCGGGACTCACCTGGCCGACATTGACCTTTGAAGACGCGATGCGGATCGAGCTTGGCGGCGAACGCGGCCATCTGGAATTGAAATTTTGCGGGCGCGGCCATACGGCGGGCGACATCGTCGTCTGGCATCCGCAAACGAAAACGCTCTTCGCCGGCGATCTCGTTGAAGCGCAGGCGGCGCTCTATACCGGCGACGCCTTTCACATGGACTGGTCGAGCAAGACGCTCGACAAGGTCAAAGCGTTCAAGGCGGAAGCGCTGATCGGCGGTCGCGGCGCGGTGGCGCGCGGTCGAACCGCAGTCGACGCCGCAATCGAGCAGACGCGCGAGTTCCTGGTCGGCATGCGCAATAATGTGAAGCCGGTTCACGAACGCGGCGGCACGCTGAAAGAGGCGTTCGAGGCGACGCATGCGGCGCTCGCGCCTAAATTCGGCGCCTGGCCGATCTTCGAACATTGCCTGCCTTTCAACGTCCAGCGCCTTTGGGATGAATATGACGGCGTCGACTGGCCGCGCATCTGGACGATGGCGCGCGACCGCGAAGTCTGGGGCCAGCTTCAGGACTAGGGGCGAGCGACGATGAACGATGCGCCAGGGCGGAAAAGCGGCGGCGAGACGCGGCGGGCGCGCGGCGATTTTTCGGCTATCCGCATTCACAAGCGTTTTGAACCAAGCCCGACGCCGCAATCGGGCGCGCGCCATCCGATCGTCATCGTCGGCGGCGGCCCCGTCGGCATGACTCTGGCGCTCGATCTCGGCCGGCGCGGCCATGAGATCGTCATTCTCAATCAGTATGACTTCATCGCCGACGGTTCTAAGGCGATCTGTTTTTCGAAACGCACGCTCGATATCTGGAACCGGCTCGGCGTCGGCCGGGCGATGGTCGAGAAAGGCGTCAGCTGGAATGTCGGCAAGGTGTTTCGAGGCGCGCGCAAGGAACCGATCTTTCAATTCGACATGCTGGCGCAAAAAGATCAGGAGATGCCCGGCTTCATCAATCTCCAGCAATATTGGGCAGAGGAGATTCTAGTCGATGCGGCAGCGGCGCTTCCGAACATCGATTTCCGCTGGGGACATCAGGTTGCGGCGATTGATCTCGCAGAAAATCGCTTGAGCGTCATCACGGATGACGGCGAATACGATCTCCGTGCGGATTGGATCATCGCCGCTGACGGCTCCAAATCGCCGATGCGCGCAATGCTGGGGCTTGATTTCGAAGGCCGTGTTTTCGAAGACAATTTTCTGATCGCCGACGTGCGCTTCAAGGAAGAACGTCCGTCGGAACGCTGGTTCTGGTTCGATCCGCCCTGGGGCGGGTCGTCCGCCTTGTTGCACAAACAGCCTGACGACGTCTGGCGTCTCGATTTTCAGCTTGGCTGGAACATCGATCGCGACGCCGCCAAGAACGATGAAAACGTCGCCGCGCGCGTTCGCGGCATGATCGGCGCCGATCATCCTTTCGAGAAGGTCTGGTATTCGGTCTATACGTTTCAATGCCGCCGGATGAAGCGTTTCGTTCATGATCGCGTGATCTTCGTCGGCGATTCGGCGCATCTTGTTTCGCCGTTCGGCGCGCGCGGCTGCAATGGCGGCGTCGCTGACGTTGATAATCTCGGCTGGAAACTGGACGCGGTCATGCGCGGCGCCGATCCAGCGCTGATTGAGACCTATAATGAGGAGGCGATTATCACCGCGGACGAGAATATCCTGAATTCGACGCGGTCGACGGATTTCATCACGCCGAAATCAGCCGTCAGCGCCGCGTTCCGGAGCGCGGTGCTCGATCTCGCCGAGAACTATGAATTCGCGCGCCCCTTCGTAAATTCCGGGCGATTGTCGGTTGCGGTTTCCTATCCCGCATCCGAATTGACGACGCCCGATGAAGACCGATGGTCCGGCGGCGTTCCTCCGGGATCACCGGCGCTCGATGCGCCGCTTGACGGCGGCTGGCTTTTGTCGAGGCTCGGATGGGAATGGAAACTCCTCGCCGCCGCTCCGATCAAGAATGCGCCGCTTCCCGTCGTCATTCTGGATGATGAAAAGGCGCGGGCGCGTTACGCGCTCGACGGCGCCGGCGCCTATCTCATACGCCCTGATCAATATGTGGCGGCGCGATGGAAGGCGTTTGATCCGAAAAAACTGGAGGCTGCGCGATGGCTCGGTTGAACACGGCGAAAAACATCGCATCGCCCGACGATGTCTATGAGATGCTGATCGATCTTCATCGCGACTGCGACGAACCGGAATCGCATCGTCGCAACGCCAAGCTTATCCTGGCGCTCGCCAACCACGTGGGCGATCCGGAAATCATCGCCGAGGCGGTTGCGCTCGCGCGCAGGAGCGCCTGATTCCGACAGGAAGAGAGCGGGTTCCGGACCGAAGCTCGTTGCTCCCTGCTCCACGACCATGCCGCCGTCAACAGCTTCCGGCCTCAGTCGGTGAAGCTCCGGCATGCCGTTCGCTGTAGGCGTCCGTCGTCACGCACTCATTGTCAATGAGCTTTTTTCAGCCTGTCGCTGACGACAGACTTGAGGAGGCCCGTCTGATGGCGGAATTCGTCGAAGCGCCGCAAACCCGGTTCGCTATCTGAATGCCGAATGTCGCCTGCGTGACTGCGCTGTGCCAGGGCGTCAGCGCTACGACTGCAATTGAGCTGTTTGCGAAGATTGTTGACAGGCTGATCCGGCAATATGATGCGGCGGCGCGGCTCCCGGTTTTTCTGCGATAGGAGGATGAAATGGGCATTGAGCTCGTTAACACCGTAAACTCCACCCTGCGATCGAAAGATCACCCTTACATGAGGGGATCGTGGACGCCGATGTATAATGAATACAACGCGACCGACATGGAGGTCGTCGGCGAAATTCCTGACGACATCGACGGCGTTTATGTCCGCACCGGCGAGAACCAGATCCACGAACCGATCGGCCGTTATCACCCCTTTGACGGCGACGGGATGATCCACGCCATTTCGTTCAGGGACGGCAACGCTGAGTATCGAAATCGTTTCGTGCGGACGAAAGCGTTCTACGCCGAACAGGAAGCGGGAAGATCGCTTTGGGCGGGGCTGATGGAGCCGCCGCACAAATCCACGCGCCCGGGATGGGGCGCGCAGGAATGGCTGAAAGACGCATCCTCGACCGACGTCGTCGTTCACGCCGGCAAGATCCTGTCGACCTTCTATCAGTGCGGCGAAGGTTATCGCCTTGACCCGTATACGCTGGAGCAATCCGGCGTCGAAGGCTGGACCCCGCTGGACGGGATTTCGGCGCATCAGAAAGTCGATGAATCGACCGGCGAGCTGCTGTTCTTCAATTATTCAAAGCATGCGCCCTACATGCATTACGGCGTCGTCGGCGCCGACAACAAGTTGAAGCACTATGTGCCGATCCCGTTGCCGGGGCCGCGGCTTCCGCATGACATGGCGTTCACGAAAAACTATTCGATCCTCAACGACATGCCGCTCTACTGGGCGCCGGAGCTTCTCGAAAGGAACCTCCATGTCGTGCAGTTTTATCGCGATCAGCCGACGCGCTTTGCGATCATTCCCCGTTATGGCCGGCCCGAGGAAATCCGCTGGTTCGAGGCGGCGCCGACCTATGTGCTGCATTGGCTGAACGCCTATGAAGAGGGCGATGAAATCATTCTCGACGGATATTTTCAGGAGGAGCCGCAACCTAAATCCTACCCGAACGCGCCCGAAGGGCTTGAGCGGATGATGGCGTATCTCGATCAGGGGCTCTTAAAGCCCAAGCTTCATCGCTGGCGGTTCAATCTGAAAACCGGCGAGACGAAAGAAGAACGCCTTGACGACCGGATTCTAGAGTTCGGCATGTTCAATCAAAAATACGCCGGTAAAAAATACCGTTACGCTTATAGCGCCGTGCCTGAACCCGGATGGTTTCTCTTCCGCGGCCTCGTCAAGCATGATCTCGAAACCGGGAACAGCCAGACGATCGAATTCGGTCCGAACCGCTTCGGAAGCGAGTCGCCGTTTGCGCCGCGCATCAACGCCAAAGATGAAGATGACGGCTATCTTGTCAGTTTTATCAATGACCTCAACGTCAACAAGACCGAATGCGTTCTGATCGACGCGAAGAAATTCGAACGCGGCCCGGTGTGCCGCATTTTCCTGCCGGAAATGATCTGCTCCGGCACGCACTCAACCTGGGCGAACGGCGCCGACATCCGGGCAGCGCAGGCCGCCTGAGGTGATAGTCGCCTCGGAAATGAAGCGACGCGAACACCGCGCCGCGAAATGGTGGGGCGACCAGACGCTCGGCGCCATGTTCCGCGCTAATGCGGCGAGAGTTCCCGCACGCCTTGCTGTCGCCGATGCGCCGAACCGGTCGGCTTTCGCGTTCGGCGAACCGCGACGCCTGACCTATGTTGAACTTGAAGGCGAGGTGGACCGAATCGCGTCTGCGCTGTCGTCAAATGGCGTCGGCAAGGATGACATCGTTCTCGTGCAATTGCCGAATATCGTCGAGTTCATCGCCGTCTATTTCGCCTGCGCCGAAATCGGCGCGATCGTCAGCCCGATCGCCGTGCAATATCGCGAGCACGAGCTGCGCGAAATCTCAAGGATCATGGCCCCGCGCGCTTTCATTTGCGGAACGCAAGTCAAAGGCGCCGTGCGGCCGGCGGCGGCGCAAGCATCCCTGCCGGCGGCGACGACGCTTTTCACATTCGGCCCGGATGCGCCGCCCGGCGCGGTTGATCTTTCAACGGCGCCGGCGAGCGCGGCGGCGGCGAATGACCGGCATCCCTTATCGGACGCCGATGACGTGTTCACCATTTGCTGGACATCCGGGACGACAGGGACGCCGAAAGGCGTGCCGCGCAGTCATAATCATTGGGCGGCGATCGGGCCGGTGACGCATCGTGCGGCGCAGCTCAATGACGGAGACGTCATTCTCAATCCGTTTCCGATGATCAACATGGCGAGCATCGGCGGCGTCATCATGAGCTGGCTGCAATCGGCGGGCGCGTTGGCGCTGCATCACCCTTTCGACCTTCCAGTGTTTCTGAGACAGATCGCTGACGAGAAGCCCGCCTTCACGCTGGCGCCGCCGGCCATCCTGAACATGATCCTGAAAGATGAGAAACTGGCGGCGCTGCTTGATCTTGCGAGCGTGCGCACGATCGGCTCGGGCTCCGCGCCTTTGGCGCCGGCCATGGTGCGCGGTTTCCAGGAAAGATACGGCGTCGCTATCGTCAATCTGTTCGGATCGAACGAAGGCGTGTCGCTGGCGAGCGGGCCTGACGATGTGCCGGACCCTGAAGAGCGCGCGACCTATTTCCCGGCACGGTCCGAGTTTCCCTCGCTTTACGGCGCTTCGGGCGGCCATATGCGCCTGCGCCTTGTCGATCCGGCGAGCCGGCGGGAGATCGACGAGGATTCGCTTATGGGAGAACTGGAGATCGCCGGGCCGACCGTGTTTGAAGGCTATTACAATGCGCCAGACCAGACCGCGGCGGCCTTTTCAAGCGACGGCTGGTATCGCACCGGCGATCTGTTCGAATATGTCGACGGCAAGCGGCTTTTGAAGTTTGTCGGGCGGAATAAGGACATCATCATTCGCGGCGGCATGAATATCGCGCCGGAAGAGATCGACCAGCTGTTGAGCGGCCATCCGAACCTGATCGAGGCGTGCGCGTTCCCGGTTCCCGATCCGGTCATGGGCGAGCGGATCGGTCTCGCCGTTGTGCCCAAGCCCGGCGAGACGGTGACCCTTGAGGGCGTAAGCGCCTATCTGAAGTCACGGGGCGTTGCGGTCTTCAAGTTTCCGGAAAAGCTCTATTCAATAGGCCCGTTGCCGCGAAACGCCCTGAACAAGGTGTTGCGGCATGAGGTGCG
>CALAZI010000105.1 GCA_937895955.1 uncultured Alphaproteobacteria bacterium
TATCCGCTTCTGCCGGTCGGCTGGACGCTCGTTCATGAAATGTATTTCTACGCCGCCTTCACGATTTTCATTTTCTGGAAAGGGGTCAGGCTTCCGCAGTTCCTGGCGCTCTGGTCCCTCGTTTTGATTGGCGCGCTCAGCCTCGGCGCGTTCGGCGCAAACGCCTGGACGAAGGTCGCGTTCAATCCGCTGACATTCGAGTTTCTTGTTGGCGCCGTCATTGCGACCATTATACGCAAAGGATTCGTCAAGTTCGCCTTCCCCGCCCTCATCGCCGGCGTCGCTTTTTTTGCAATTGAGGCGTTCTTTTTCGCTGGCCGGCTCTATCCGGACGTCATGGGGCAATTCGCGCTGCGCGCCGCGCTGTTTACGCCGCCCTTTGCGCTTATTCTCTACGGCGCGGCGGCGCTTGAGAAATCAAAAGGCGCCCTCGCGCCCAAATGGCTGCGCAAGGCGGGCGACGCCTCCTATTCGCTGTATCTCATTCACGTGCCGACATTTTTGGTCGTCGGCAAATTGCTCAGCCTCGCATTGCCCGATACGCGGCTCGACAATGTCGTTTTGATCGTCGCCTTCACGGCAAGCGCCATCGCCGCCGGTTTTGCGTTGCACCGATTCGTCGAACGCCCCTTGCTGAAAGCGACGAAGAAATTCGGCGACCGGATTTTCACCGCGCGATCGCAAAATGCGGTCGCGCAGGAAAAAGCGTGGTGAGGATAAGCCCCTTCAATGCGTCATCCCGGATGCGCCGCAGCGTGAAACGCTGCTGCGCAGGTCCGGGATCGCTTGCGGCGACCGATCCCGGAACAGCATCGCATCACTGCGTGATGCAATGCATCCGGGATGACGGTTTTTACTCCGCGGCTTTCGGCGCCGCCTCCGGCGTCCACCGGAGGATCGGCTTTCGCGCCGCTGCGGTTTCATCAAGCCGGCGGCGCGGGCTCAGCATCGGCGAAGCCTTGAAGCGATCCGCCTCGCCCGCCTTCGCTTTTTTCGCGAGGTCGAGGAGCGCATCGCAGAAGAGATCGAGTTCCTGCTTCGATTCAGACTCGGTCGGCTCGATCAGCATCGCGCCGTGAACGACGAGCGGGAAATACATCGTCATCGGATGATAGCCCTCGTCGATCATCGCCTTGGCGAAGTCGAGCGTTTCAACGCCGGTTCCTTTGAGGAATGCATCATCGAACAGCGCCTCATGCATGCAGTAGCCGGGGAACGCCGGCGACATTTCCTTTTTGAGGCGCGCAAGCACGTAATTGGCGTTCAACACCGCGTCTTCCGACGCCTGACGAATGCCGTCGCCGCCATGGGACAGCATGTAGGTTAGCGCGCGCACGAACATGCCCATCTGGCCGTGGAAGGCGGTGATGCGCCCGCCCGCTTCGCCCTCGCCTTGCGTCTTCGCCGCGCGGCGCGTTTCGACGAGATGAAACGTGTCGCCTTCCTTGACGACATAAGGAACCGGCGCGAAGGGCGCGAGCGCCGCCGACAAGACGACGGGACCGGAACCCGGCCCGCCGCCGCCATGCGGCGTTGAGAACGTCTTGTGCAGATTGATGTGCATCGCGTCGACGCCGAGATCGCCGGGGCGCACCTTGCCGGCGATGGCGTTGAAATTGGCGCCGTCGCAATAGAAATAACCGCCGACTTCGTGAACGGCGTCGGCGATCGCCTTGATGTCGCGCTCAAAGAGGCCGCAGGTGTTCGGGTTCGTCACCATGATGCCAGCGACATCGGGGCCGAGTTTCGCGCGGAAGGCTTCGAGATCGACGCGCCCCGTTTCATCCGCCGGAATGGCGTCGACGACGAAACCGCATTGCGCGGCGGTTGCGGGGTTGGTGCCGTGCGCCGATTCAGGCGCGAGAACGCGCTTGCGGTGGCCCTCGCCTTTTGCGTCGAGCGCGGCCTTGATCGCCATCATGCCGCAAAGCTCGCCATGCGCGCCGGCTTTCGGCGACATCGCGACGGCCGGCATGCCGGTCATCTCCGTCAGCCAATGCGCGAGCGTATCGATGAGTTCCAATGCGCCCTGCACCGTCGATTGCGGCTGCAAGGGATGAACGTCGCCGAAGCCCGGAAGCCGCGCCATTTTTTCGTTGAGGCGCCCATTGTGCTTCATCGTGCACGAGCCCAGGGGAAACGGCCCCATGTCGATCGCGTAGTTTTTCTGCGAAAGGCGCACGAAGTGGCGCATCGCTTCGGGCTCTGACAATCCCGGCAGATTGAACGCCGTTTCGCGCTTCATGCCGCCGAGGCGGTCATGCTTGCCCGAAGGTTCAGGAAAATCGACGCCTGTCGAGGCGAAGGCGTCTTTTTCAAAGATCAGCGATTCTTCGATCTGCAAGGCGCGATTGCCGGTGAAGGTGATGACATCGACGCTTGCGCCGTCGCCTTTTGTCTGGCGGCCCTGGGAGTTCATGGTCATCGCTTAGTCGCCTTTTTAAGATTTGCCCGACTTGTAAAGCACCGGCCAATGACATTGGAATCCACATCAATACTATCACGCGAAAGCGTGATCCCGCGGTAGGTATGCGCATCAAATTCACCGCCGCTATCATCGCACTTGTTCATTGCATCATGAACGCTTGATTGATGATAGCCGCGCAGGTCGATGCGAAGGGTCCCGGTAAAGTTCTCGTACCGATTTTCGGCAGTCACCTTTTCACGGTCGCCATCGTTAGGGCCGCCTCCGCAGGAAAGTTCGAGCGGCTCAATAATTCTAAATTCTGCGACAAGCGCTTTCATTTTCTCCCGTACTTCCGGGAGAAAATGTTCTGGCGCTCTTTCGATGTTTAACAGTTTCGATTGTTTGTTGTCATTGGATAAGGTGAACTTATATGCTGCATCGCCGCAATCAAATTCAATCGTTCTAATTTCGCTCACGGACGGCTTTCCCGCCCAGGTTAACTTTCCTTGGGCGGTTGCGGATGACATGCCGGATGTTGCAGCAAAAAGCACCGCAATACATTGCGAACACCTCATCGGCATACCTCGGCCAATTTTTGTGAAAGAGCATCAATATCGCCATCGCTGACGCATTCCGTCGCAGCGACGATGAGGATGTCGTGCGCGTCCTTGTCATGCGGCCAGAGTCGCTCGCCCGGCACGCCGGCGAGTACGCCCTCAGCGGCGAGTTTTTCAACGACGCCGGTCGCGTTTTTCGGCAAGCGGATCGCAAACTCGTTGAAGAACGACTTCGTCAACAAATTGACGCCCGGAACCTTCGAGAGCGCGTCCGCGGTCTTGCACGCCGCTTCATGATTGAGCGCGGCGACGCGGCGAAGCCCCGCCTCGCCGAGCAATGTCATGTGGACCGTAAAGGCGAGCGCGCAGAGCCCGGAATTGGTGCAGATGTTCGACGTCGCCTTGTCGCGGCGGATATGTTGTTCGCGCGTCGACAAGGTCAGCACGAAGCCGCGCTTGCCGTCGGCGTCGACCGTTTGCCCGCAATAGCGGCCCGGCGTCTGGCGCAGGAGTTTTTCGCGCGTTGCGAAAAGCCCGACATAGGGTCCGCCGAAATTCAGACCGTTGCCGATCGACTGGCCTTCGCCGACGACGATATCGGCGCCCATTTCGCCGGGGCTTTTAACGGCGCCGAGGGACATGATTTCCGTGACGACGGCGACGAGCAGCACGCCCTTCGCCTGGCATTCTTTCGACAGCGCCGTCAGATCGCGCAAATTGCCGAAGACGTCCGGCGTCTGCACAATGACGCAGGATGTTTCCTGGTCGATCGCGGCGCTCAAATCTTCCGAGCCGTCCGTATCGATCGGCAATTGCACGACTTCGTCGCCCAAAAGTTCGACATTGGTGCGCGTCGTCGCCGCGTAATGCGGGTGGAGCGCGCCGGAAAGAACCACCTTGCCGCGCTTCGTGACGCGCCGCGCCATCAATGCGGCTTCGGCGCAGGCGGTCGATCCGTCATACATCGAGGCGTTGGCGACATCCATGCCGGTCAGCGCCGCGACTTGGCTCTGGAACTCGAAGAGATATTGCAGCGTTCCTTGCGCTATCTCCGGCTGGTACGGCGTGTAAGAGGTCAAAAACTCCGAGCGTTGAATGATGTGATCGACGGTCGCCGGCACATGGTGCTTGTAGGCGCCGCAGCCGA
>CALAZI010000106.1 GCA_937895955.1 uncultured Alphaproteobacteria bacterium
AGGCGGTCGAGCGTCGGCTTTTGCTTGCCGATCCACGCCGCCTTCATCAGGCTTTCGGCGTATTTGCGGGCGTTTTTGTCGCCCTGCGCCTTATAGGCCTCGGCGAGGCCGACATAGGACCAGCCGTTATTCGGCAATTCCGCCAGCGTTTCGATGAAAAGCTGCTCGGCGCGTTCGACCTCGCCCTTGCGCAGGACGAAAGCGGCGAGCGTCTGCTTGGCCGGATAATACCAGTAAGGCGGCTCGGTGTAGTTGAGGCCTTCCTGAGTCGCGACGGCTTCTTCCATCGCTTCAATCGCCGTATCGAGATCGCCGTCAGCCGCGGCGGCGCGCGCCGTCACGGTGAGATATTCGATTTTGAGAACGTCGGGCGCCGGCACGAGATTTTCAACGAGACCGGAGAGATCGGCGTTTGCGAGAATGTCCGAGATCGCCTCGGCTTCGCTGCGCGCCTTGCCCGCATCGCCCATCATCGCGAACGCTTCGCCGCGGGCGTAATGCCAGGCGGCCTGCATGAAGGGGACTTCTTCGCCCGGCGCTTCGAGCGCGAGGATTTCCTGCGGTTCGGCGAATTGCACCATCGCGAAATAAGGCGCGACTTTAATCGGCTGCGCGAAGGGCACGGCGACCGCCATTTCAGCGGGCAGCTTGGCGTCGAGCTTCTTCGCCATGGCGAGCGCGGTTTCCTTGTCGCCCGCCATTTGCGCCGACGTCATGACGAAATGCACGTTGTGGACGTAATAGCCGTATTGATAGAGCGGGCTCGGGTCTGAATTGTCGAGAAACGTCTCGTCCGCGGCGACTGCGTTGAGATTGGTTTCGATCGAGTCCTTGAAGCGCCCGACGCGCGCATAAGTGTGCGAGGGCATGTGGATCAAATGGCCGAGCGTCGGCGACAGGCGCGCCAGATCGTCGGCGTATTTCTCGGCGCGATAAGGGTTCGTCGTCGCCTCGGTCATGTGAATGTAGAGATGGATCGCCGGCTGGTAGTTCGGATGGCGGGCGAGCACCGTTTCGATGAGCGACAGCGTGCGGTCGGCGCGGCCTTTCGGCGTGCGGCCGTCGGCGAGCCAATAGTCCCAGGGCTGCGTGTCCATATTGGCTTCAGCGGCGAGCGACAGGATGAAATCGTCATCCGGATAGGCGTTTGCGACTTTGTCCATCGCGTCGGCGAACGCCGCGTCGAGCGCGGAACGGTCCGCAGGCGGCGCCTTCGAATAGCGTTTCGCCAAAGCGGCGATCAGCGCGCGTTCCTTTTCGCTCGCCTTGTCTTTCAGCGAAAGCGCTTTTTGAATTGCGGCGTAAGCGGGCGCGACCGCTTCCTCGCTCATCGGCGCGTTGATGTTGGGTCCGAGCGCGAAGGCTTCGGCCCAGTAACACATCGCGCAATCGGGGTCCTCCGCCTGCGCCGCCTTGAATTCGTTGACCGCTTCGCCGTGATTGAAATTCCACATATGCGCAAGGCCGGCGTCGAAATAGGATTGCGCCTTGTCGTTTGTCGTCGTCACATCATAGCCGATGCCCGGCACCGGGCGCATCCGCGCTTCGGCCGGATCGGCGGCCGACGGATCGTCTGACAGCGTCGCCGCATAGGCCGCGCCGATCGACTGGAAATAAATCCGCCGCTTCAACGCCGCCGCAGGGTCCTTGCCGCAGGCTGAACGAACGATCGACAGCGGATTGACGAAGGGAACGCCCTCATCCTTTTTGGCGATTTCAAAACCGCCGAAACCGACGGTGAGCGCCGCCGCTGCGGCGCCGACGAAATAAACTGCCCTCATGATTTTTTCTCCCAGCAAATTCGGTGACGTGAAACTTTCAAACTGACGGCGATCGCCAAACCCGCCCGCATTCCGGGCGGCTTATGCGCGCGCTGCGATGACGCTTGTGATCCATATCGCAGCAAGGCGCGATTCGGGGAGCCATTGCGCATTTCCGCTCCGGCCGGTTTATGCTTAAAGCAATCATGACTTCAGCTTCAAGCGGCAACATCCGCGAATATTCCGTCAGCGAGCTTGCGGGCGCGGTGAAGCGCGCAATCGAGGACGGCTTCGGCTTCGTGCGCGTCAGGGGCGAGCTCGGCCGCGTCACGCGCGCCGCGTCCGGCCATATGTATCTCGATCTGAAGGACGAGAACGCGACGATTTCCGGCGTTATCTGGAAAGGGAACGCCCAACGATTGCGGGTCGCGCCGGAGCAAGGAATGGAAGTTGTGGCGACGGGAAAGCTCACAACTTTTCCCGGACAGTCGAAATACCAGATCGTCATCGACAGCCTTGAGCCCGCCGGGGCCGGCGCATTGATGGC
Organism: uncultured Alphaproteobacteria bacterium; assembly: GCA_937895955.1. Lineage (GTDB taxonomy): Bacteria > Pseudomonadota > Alphaproteobacteria > Caulobacterales > Parvularculaceae > Amphiplicatus. The sequence goes on from CALAZI010000106.1 coordinate 2,308, forward strand.
GATCCTTGAAGAGCGCAAGAAAAAACTCGCCGCCGAGGGCCTGTTCGATGCGGCGAGAAAGCGGCCCATCCCGTTTCTTCCCGAAGCGATCGGCGTCGTGACGTCGCCCTCCGGCGCCGTCATACGCGACATTCTTCATCGCTTGCGCGAACGCTTTCCGCGTCATGTCATCGTTTGGCCGACATTGGTGCAGGGCAAGGGCGCTGAGGCGCAGATCGCCGCCGCCATCGAGGGTTTCAACGCGCTGCCGGAAGACGGCGACATTCCGCGTCCGGATGTTTTGATCGTCGCGCGCGGCGGCGGCAGCCTTGAGGATCTCTGGTGTTTCAATGAGGAAATCGTCGTGCGCGCCGCGGCGGCGAGCCGCATTCCGCTGATTTCCGCCGTCGGCCATGAAACCGATACGACGCTGATCGATTTTGCGGCTGATTTGCGCGCGCCGACGCCGACCGCGGCGGCGGAAAAAGCGACGCCGATGCGCTCGGATCTCATCGCTGAGGTTCTCAACAAGCATCGCCGCATGATCGCCGCCGAAAAGCGCCGCCTCGACGAACGGGGCCTGCGCCTTCAATCCGCCGCGCGCGGGCTCGGTCGTCCGGAGGACGCGACCGGCGCGCTCGGCCAGAGGCTCGATTTCCTGTCGAGCCGCCTCGCCTCGGCGCTCGGCGCGCGCAGCGACAGGGCGGAAACGGCGCTGGCGAAGAGCGCGGCGAGGCTGCGTCCGCACATCATCAGCGCCCGCATCGCCGAAGGCGAAAAATCGCTGGGGCGCGACGCGCGACGTCTCGGCGACGCCGCCAGGCGCGTCTTGATCCGGCCCGCCGACCGGCTGCGCGCCCTATCGGGCCTTCTCCAATCGCTGTCCTACAAGAACGTGCTTGATCGCGGATTCGCGCTTGTCCGCCGGGCGGACGGAACGCTCGCCCGGCGCGCCGCGGATCTCCCGGCCGCAGGGGCTGTCGCTCTCCTATTTGCGGACGGCGCGCGCGGCGCGCAGCTTGGCGAGGCGGCTCCAAAGCCGCGCGCCAAAAAACCGTCTCAAGGCTCGCTGTTCGACTAGCGCGCCGGGCGCAAAAGCGGAAACCGGTTTTGCGCGAAAAGGCGCGCTGTAATAATAACCTGATCATCGGGCGCGATTCAGGAATCGCGCCCGATGATCTAGGCGGCGCAGAGGTCCTCCCCTGTTGCGCTGGATCAAATACGGCGTCTCATGCGAAGCCATAATCGGAAGATGAGGGCCATGCAGGGAGGGTTCGAATCATGTCCGTGATTTCATCCGGCGGCGCCGTCGCCGTCTCCGCCATCGTCGCCGCTTTCATCCTTTCATGCGCGGCGGATGGCGCTCGCGCGACAAGCGTCGCCGCCGATCGGGGACGCGCGATCGCCGAGACGTCCTGCGCCGAATGTCATGCGGTCGGCGCCGGCGCGGCGGCGTCGCCGAATGAAGACGCGCCGACATTTCAGTCGCTCGCCGACCGGCCCGATATGACGCGCACGGCGTTGGCGGTCCTGCTCAGAACACCGCACCGGTCGATGCCGAATCTGATCGTGCCGGCTGAGGACATTGATGATCTCGCCGCCTATCTCGCGAGCCTGCGAACGCTTGAGTGATTTCCGCGCCGCCGTCGCGCCTTTAAGGATGCCGACGCCAAGCCTTCAATCCGCCCATCCCGGCGCCTGAGCGCGAATGCGCGCAGTTCACTCGCCGCTCATCCCGGCGAAAGCCGGGATCCAGGCTGGCTGTGTTTTGGATTCCGGCCCGACCGCGAAGCGGTCAATTGACGATCTGCGCGCATTCGCGCGCGGGCGCCGGAATGAGCGGTCGGGGGTCTCGTCATCCCGGATGCGCTGCGGCGTGGAACGCTGCTGCGCTGGTCCGGGATCGCTCGCCGCATGAGATCCCGGATCAGCAGCGCGTCATTGCATGCCGCGCCGCATCCGGGATGACGTTCTCCCATAGGTTGACCGTCCGCCTACGGAATGCCTGCCTGCGGTAATAGGAATTGGACGATTCCGCTAGGGTTTTTCAGCACACCAGAAAATTGCGCTTAACCATTCAAGTCATTGGCGCGGCGCGCAAATAAAAAAACTTATCCCCCACCTTATCCCCCTGTTTATCCCCCGACTTATCCCACCCCTTTTTTCTTCACGTATGATGGTCTCGCCGGATCGGGAGAGGCGTTGAGCTCCGTTACTCGATGGGTCCGGTGCGGCGCGCGGCGCCTGGCTTGCGGCGTTACGGACGCAGGGCGGGGCCGTCGTCCCCCATGCCAGCGAACCGCTCAACGAGTTGGGCGAGGCGCGAGGATCGGAGCGCGCGAAAAAAGAGCCGCAATGGATGAAAGGCGCATCGCGCCGGTCATTCATGATGCGCGGGACGCGAAGCGTCCTCGTACTTAAATTAGATCGGATGGTTCGCGTCCCGCGCGACCTCTCCCGTCTTTATCGCATGCTGCCGGAGGAAACCCCTCGCGGAGGAGGAGAAGCCGTGTCGGAACAGCGCCCTGCCGATCGTCCGGACGCCGGGCGTTTTGCCGCCGGCTGCAGCGAAACCCAGGCAGCCTTGCCTAAACTTAACCTAGCCAAGATTTTGACCTTAAAGGAAAAATCTGACACAAGACGCGCGATTCCGCCGACCGAATTCACGGGCGGCGCCAAGCAGGGGTGCAAGGATCATGAGCAAGAAGTGGTTGATTTTGTTGGCTGTTTCGTTCGCCGCGGGCGGACTCGCAGCCTGTGCGAAAAAAGATACGGCGAGCGAAACGACGGTTGAAGACGCCGCCGCCGCGGTTGAGGAAGCCGGCGAAGACGCCGCCGCCGCGACAGAAGAGGCGCTCGACGACGCCGGCGACGCGCTTGACGCGGCCGCTGACGACATGGACGCGACGATGGACGCCGCCGCCGACAGCGCCGGCGAAATGATGGACGACGCCGCCGCCGCCGTTGACGAAGTGGTGGATGACGCTGAAGCGGCGGTCGAAGAAGTGACCGAGCCCCAGCACTAATCGAGGCCGTCGGGTCAAGATTGAAAAGCCGTCCCGCAAGCGGGACGGCTTTTTCTTTCGTCCGCCTTTGCCACGCGCCGGCGTCGACGGTTAAATGCGGATGAAAGAGACGAAGCGCATGCCGCCAAGACTGAACCCCGTATTCGCGGAACGGCCGATGACGATTTTCGCCGTCATGTCGGCGCTCGCGCGCGAGCATGACGCGGTCAATCTCGGCCAAGGATTTCCCGATGAGGACGGGCCCGTCGAAATCATCGAGGCGGCGGCGCGCGCGATCCGCAAGGGACCGAACCAATATGCGCCGGTGCACGGCGTTCCGGAATTGCGGGAAGCGCTCGCGAAAGCGAACAAGCGCTTTTACGGCCTTGACGTCGAATGGCGAAACGAGACGCTCGTCACCGCCGGCGCGACGGAAGCCCTGGCGGCGGCGTTCTTCGCAACGCTTCGACCGGGCGACGACGCGCTCCTGATCGCGCCCTCCTATGACAGCTACGCGCCGATCGTCGAGGCCGCCGGCGCCCGCGCCGTATTCCTTGCGCCGAAGCCGCCGGGCTGGCGCATCATCCGCGAAGAGCTTGAAGCGGCGCTGACCCCGGCGACGCGCGTCCTCGCGCTCAACTCGCCGCACAATCCGACAGGCCGCGTCCTGACGCGCGAGGAATTGCAGGCTGTCGCCGACATCGCGTTAGAACGCGACCTTCTCGTCATCTGCGACGAGGTCTACGAGCATCTCGTCTTTGACGGTCTTCCGCACATCCCTCTGATGACGCTTCCCGGCATGCGTGATCGTTGCGTCAGGATAGGATCGGCCGGAAAGACCTTTTCAATGACCGGCTGGCGCATCGGCTATGCGACGGGGTCTGAAAAGCTGATCACCGGCATGCTGAAAGCGCATCAGTTCATCGCCTATACCTGCCCGCCGCATCTGCAATACGCCGTCGCCGAAGGCTTGATGTTCGGCGACGATTATTATGCGCGGTTCATCGCCGGTATGCAGGCGAAGCGGGACTTTATCATGCAAGGCCTTACAGAGGTCGGCTTTGACGTTCTTCCCTGCGAGGGAACCTATTTCGCAACCGTCGACATCCGGCCTGTCGGCCGCGATGACGATGCGGCGTTTTGCCGGGAAATCACTGAAAAAGCCGGCGTGGCGGCGGTTCCCGTTTCAGCCTTTTATCCTGCGGGATCGGACGCTGCGCCGCGCCATTACGCACGCTTTTGCTTTTGCAAGCGGCGCGACGTCCTTGAAGAGGCGATCGCGCGGTTGATGAAATATTTCGGCAAGGGCGGATAGCGGCGGGAACGGATATGAACGCTCGAAACTTGTTGCTGCTCGCCTTTGCGATGACGGCCGCGTCGGCCGCTTCAGCCGAAGCCCCTTTTTTCAATGCGGAAAAATTCGATCGCCGTTTATCCCGCATCGTCGAAGGCAAGGGCGCGACAGATCCGCTTGTCGGCGCCGCAATCGCCGTGATGGTCGGGGACAGGCTGGTCTACGCGGGCGCTGCGGGCTGCGCGGCGTTCGACGCCGAAGGAAAGACTTGCGTCAGGGATTTGTCGCCGACGTCAAAAATGCGCGTCGCGTCCATTTCAAAAATGGCGCTTGCAATAAGCCTGCTGACGCTGGTTGAAGACGGGCGTCTCGATCTTGATCGCGACGTTTCAGACTATCTTGGATGGCGTCTGCGCAATCCCGCCTTTCCGGACGCGCCCGTCACGGCGCGCCAGTTGCTGTCGCATATGTCGTCGCTGACCGACCCGGAAGAATATTGGATCGCAGCGCCTGGCGACTTTACCGCCTTCATTTCCGAACAGGTCGCGCTCTTTGATCGCGCGCGCCCGCCCGGCGCATGGTTTCGATACGCCAATATCAATTACAGCGTGCTCGCCGCGATCATCGAAAAAGTCAGCGGCGAGCGCTTTGACCGTTTCATGTCGAGGGCGCTCTTCGAACCGGCGGGTCTTGATATCGGCTATAATTGGTCAGGCGTTTCCGCGTCGGCGCGCGCCGCCGGCGCGGGTCTTTATCGGCGCGAGGGCGAGCGATTTGCGCCGCTTGCCGATCCGCCGGCCGTATTGGCCGACACGCTGCCATATTTCCTTGCAGAGGAAGGGGTCGATCGGCGGGCGTATTTGAAAAGCTATCAGCCCGGTGAAAACCCGACCCTCTTTTCGCCGCAGGGCGGTCTTCGCGCTTCAGTTGTCGACCTTGCAAAGCTCGCTCGACTTCTTAAGGCGCATCCGGCGATGATCTCGCCGGTTTGGCGTTACGATGCGGAAGCGCCGAACGGCGATACGCAAGACGGTCTGTTCGCCGCGTTCGGTTTGGGGGTTCAGGAAATCGCCGGAAACGCAAAACTATCGCCTGAAACGATCCTGATCGGTCATGCCGGCGAAGCGTACGGGCTTTACGGCGGCGCCTGGATGATTGAAGGCGGCGAAAGCGGTGCGGCGGGCGACGAGTTGACGATCGCCTTTGTCGCGACCGGCGTTGACGAAATACCTGAGAAAGGCGCGCATTCGAGCTTTAATCTCGTGGAAGAACGCTTGCTGCGCCTGGCGCTTGATGCGGCGAAGGCCGGCGTCGAGCCGCAGCCGTTTGATGAAAAGGCCGATGCGATGCGCGACGTCGATCTCGCCATTGCAGCCTCGAAGACGAGCGGCAAACGCCCGCTTTTAGTGCTCGGCGGCAATTGGTGTCACGACAGCCGCGGCATCGCGAAAAAGTTCCAGACGACGCCCTTGAGCCGTCTGATTGAAGACGGATTTGAGCTCGTTTGGGTCGATGTCGGTCATAAGGACAGGAACCTTGACGTCGCCGAACGCTTCGGCGTTGAGAAACTCATCGGCACGCCGACGATTCTTATCTTGTCGCCGGATGGCGCGCTATTGAACGCGGACACCGTTCATGATTGGCGTACGGCCGATTCTCGGTCCATCGAGGAGGCGCTTGACTATTTCGGCGCGTTTTCGCAATCGAAGAAATAATTACGACGCCGTAACGTTGATCGCATCGTTGATTAATTCCGAGTAAATTCCGAACGTCGCGCTTGTGTCTGGACCGCGACTAGGATTGATGTCCCGCCGTCATTGAACGGAGGGCAAACCCCAATGAAGATTCAATTCGCCTTGGCGCTCGGCGCCGCCGCGTTCGGCCTCGCCGCCTGCGCCACTGAACCGACGACTGAAGCCGCAACGCTTGACGCGCCCGCAGTGGCCGCGAGCGAAGAAGCGACGGCGGAAGAGGCTGCTATCGAGGCTGTCGCTGAAGCGGAAGTCGCCGCTGACGGATCGCTCGAGGCCGCTCAGCCGATCGCTGCGTCTGCGGATGCGGCGATGGAAGTTGCGGCGGAAGAAGCTGAAGAGGGCGTGGTTGACGCCGCAGCGGACGCTGCAGCGGAAGGCTCCATCGAGCCGGCCGTCGAGCAGTAGAGCCGCCTGATTTTTGTTGCGTATGAGCCGGCGCGCTTTTCGGAGCGCGCCGGTTTTTTATCGATTTTCGGCGAGCCGGGCGAGATATAGCCCGTATTGGTTTTTCAGGAGCGGCTGAGCGAGCTCGCGCAATTGCGCCGCGTCGATGAATCCGCGGCGAAACGCGATTTCTTCCGGACAGGCGATTTTCAAGCCCTGCCGCGTTTCAATTGTTTGGACGAATTGAGACGCTTCAAGCAGCGACTCATGCGTGCCCGTATCAAGCCAGGCGAATCCGCGCCCCAGCATCCGCGCATTGAGCTTGCCGTCTTTCAGATACATTTCATTGAGCGTCGTGATTTCAAGCTCGCCGCGCGCGGAAGGCTTCACTTTTTTGGCGCGCTCGACGACGGTCTCGTCGTAGAAATACAATCCAGTCGCGGCGAAATTCGACTTTGGCGTCTTCGGCTTTTCTTCAATGCTCGTCACCTTGCCGTCGGCGTTGAACGCGACGACGCCGTACCGGCCGGGGTCGGTCACCTGATACGCGAAAATAACGGCGCCTTCTTTCAGCTTGGCCGCTTTCTCCAGCTCATCGGTCAGACCGTGGCCGTAGAAAATATTATCGCCCAATACGAGCGCGCATTTTTCGCCGGCGATGAAGTCTTCGCCGATGATGAAAGCCTGGGCGAGTCCGTCTGGGCTCGGCTGCGCTTCATAGGCGAAGCGAACGCCCCATTCCGCGCCGTCGCCAAGCAAGCGGCGGAACGAAGATTGATCCTCCGGCGTTGTTATGACGAGGATGTCGCGAATGCCCGCGAGCATTAGTACGCTGATCGGATAGTAGATCATCGGCTTGTCGTAAATCGGCATCAACTGTTTCGAGACGCCGCGGGTTATCGGATAAAGCCGAGTTCCCGAACCGCCGGCGAGAACAATGCCCTTCATACCGCCGCCTTTCATTAACGCCCCGCGCCGCGCGTCACGATTTTCTCAATTGTCGCCGGCAGGTCGCGCCGCCAATCCGGCTGCTCGACACCGTATTCGCGCCGAATTTTGGAACAGTTAAGAACGGTGAATAACGGTCGTTGCGCCGGCGTCTCATATTCCTGAGATTTGATTCTGTTGATTTTCATATTTTTGCCGGATGCGGCGAAAATCGCCGCTGCGAAATCAGCCCAGCTCGCCGGCGGCGCGCCTTGAAAATGAAACAGCCCGCCGGCGCCGTCGCTGCGTCGCGCGACCGCCAGACAGGCCTTTGCTATTGCGTTCGCCGGCGTCGGACCGCCGATTTGATCCTCGACGATGCTGACTTCTTTTTTCGTCTCGGCAAGGCGCAGCATGGTCTGCACGAAGTTCGCTCCGTGGCTTGAATAGACCCAGGAGGTGCGAACAATGATCGCGTCCGGATGCTCTTTGAGCGTGAGCCGTTCGCCTTCAAGTTTGGTTGCGCCGTAGACGTTGACGGGACCGGTCTCGGCGTCTTCGGTGAGCAGTTCGCCGGACTGCGAACCGGAAAAAACATAATCCGTCGACAAATGGATAAAGCGGGCGCCGATCGCAAGTGCGGCGGCTGCGAGTTCGGCCGGCGCCAGGCTGTTGAGGCGGCGCGCCGCGGCGCGCTCCGATTCGGCCTTGTCGACCTGCGTCCAGGCGGCGGCGTTAATGACAAGGTCTGGCTCAGCGCGTCTGATTGTGTCCGCGCCGGCGTCTTCACGCATTAAATCCGCATCGGCGCGCGTCAACGCCTTGAGGTTGAGGTCGGATTGGCTCGCGGCCGCCGACACGATTTCTCGGCCGACCTGACCATTGGCGCCGAACAGCAAGACTTTCATATGCGTCGAGAGTCTGCGGCGCGCGGCGTTGCGGTGACTGGTGGAGCTAAGGGGAGTCGAACCCCTGACCTCTTGAATGCCATTCAAGCGCTCTCCCAACTGAGCTATAGCCCCGATATTCAGTTTCGCCGGCCATTGGGATGGCGGCCGCCGATCCGCCCCGTTTCGGGCGCGCGGAACCTAGCCGCCGGCCTGAGGTTCCGCAAGCCGGTTTTCCGGCGATTTAAACGTCCTCGTCGCCGCCGCCCGATACGATTCCGCCCATGTCGTCGTCTTCATCCTCGTCGTCTTCAAGCAACGTGTCGTCGTCGTCGTCGTCGATATCGATGTCGAGATCGTCAAGATCGTCGATATCCTCTTCCGAGGCTTCTTCACCATCGAGGCCCGGCTTGCGCTTGGAGGAGGGCGCTTTTTGTTCCTTCTCCGCCGCATCGAGCGAAACCTCGCTCGCTGGCTTCGCCGCCGGCGCTTCGTTCTCGCTCGGCTCATCTTCACGCCGCGGCTTACGGGGTTTCAGGAGCGCTTCGGGAACGAATTCATGATCGCATTTCGGGCAATGCGCCGGTTCCTTGTTGAGATCATAAAAGCGCGCGCCGCATTGCGGGCAATCGCGCTTCACGCCGAGTTCGGGTTTGTTCACGACAGATGGATCCCTGACTGAAAATTTCGTTTGGCGGCGTCTGTTGCCACGCCCGGCGGGCCCTGTCAAAAGCGGCGCTTCAGCGCGTATTCGAGGTCCGATATGGCGGTTGCAGGGAGCGGGTTGAAGGCGTCGCGCGGCGGCGCGCTTTCCGGCGCCGTCTCAGCGCCCGGCGACAAGTCGATCTCGCACCGCGCGTTGATTTTCGGCGCGCTCGCCAGGGGCGAGACGATCGCGACAGGGCTGCTTGAAGGCCAGGACGTTCTCCGAACAGCCGCGGCGATGCGCGCGCTGGGCGCGCGCGTTGAACGCGATCTCGCCGAGGCGGGGCCCGTTTGGCGGATCGAGGGCGCGCGCTGGCGGAGCCCTGACCGCGCGCTTTATTTCGGCAATTCGGGAACGGGCTGCCGTCTCGTCATGGGCGCGCTCGCCGGCCAGAGCGTTTCCGCGCGTTTCGACGGCGACCAGAGCCTTCGCGCGCGGCCGATGGGCCGGATCGCCGAGCCGCTCGGCCGAATGGGCGCGCGCATCGCCCTGAGGGATGGAAAGCTGCCCGGATCGCTGACCGCCGCCCCGTTGCAGGGCGTCGACTATGAGATGCCGGTCGCTTCGGCTCAGGTGAAGTCGGCGATCCTGCTTGCAGGGCTCGGCGCGAAGGGAATGACCCGCATCATCGAGCGGACGCCGTCGCGCGACCACACAGAGCGCATGCTCGCCGCTTTCGGCGCGGATATCCGCGTCGAAAAGGAAAACGGCGCGCGCAGGATATCGCTCGCAGGCGGCGGCGCCCTCGAAGCGACCCGCATCGACACGCCTGGCGATCCCTCCTCAGCGGCGTTCATCGCGGCTGCGGCGGCGATCACGCAGGGCTCGGAAGTCGTCATCCGCAACGTTCTCGTCAATCCCTTGCGCGCCGGCTTTTTCGAAACGTTGAAAGAGATGGGCGCCCGGCTCGCCTTTGAAAACATGCGCGACATATCGGGCGAACCCGTCGCCGACATTCGCGTCCGCGGATCGTCGTTAAAGGGCGTCGCCGTTCCGGCGTCCCGCGCCGCGTCGATGATCGACGAATATCCGATCCTCGCCGTCGTCGCCGCCTTCGCAGAAGGCGAGACGCGCATGAACGGCGTTGAGGAGCTCCGCGTCAAGGAAAGCGACCGCCTCGCCGCGGTTGAAGCCGGCCTCAAGGCGAACGGCGTCAGCGTCGAAAGCGGAAAAGATTGGCTCGTCGTCAGCGGCGCCGGCGGCGTTTCGGGCGGCGCCTGCGTGAAAACGCATCTCGATCATCGCATCGCCATGAGCTTCCTCGTCATGGGCCTTGCGGCGGAGCGATCAGTCGCCATTGACGACGCCTCAATGATTGCGACGAGTTTTCCCCAATTTGTCGACATGATGCGCGGCCTCGGCGCCGACATCGCGCCTCAATGAGGGGCATCGCCGAATTCGATGCCGTTTTCGGTGATTTCCGCGCCTGACGCGCTCCAGACTTCGTGCCCGCCGCGCCAGATCATCTCGACCGCGACGACAAAGATGATCGCGAGGCCGATATAGGCGATCCAGCGATGGCGTTCGAGCAGGCGCGCGATGAACGTCGCGGCGAACCCCATCAGCATGATCGAGAGCGCAAGGCCGAACACGAGGACGCTCGGATGATCATGCGCGGCGCCGGCGACGGCGAGCACATTATCGAGCGACATCGAGATGTCGGCGAGGACGATCTGGAAAATGGCGGCGGACAGCGATTTCGGCTTCGCCGGCCCGCCGGAAGGCGCATGCCCTTCCATAACGTCCGTACCCCGATCATCGCTGTGCGGCGTGCGCAATTCGCGCCACATTTTCCAGCACACCCAGAGCAGCAGAACGCCGCCGGCGAGCAGAAGGCCGACGATCGACAGCAGTGTCGTCGTGAGAAGCGCGAAGATGATCCTGAGAACCGTCGCGGCGAGAATGCCGACGGCGATGGCGGTCGCGCGTTTCTCGCGCGCGACGCCCGCCGCCGCGAGGCCGATGACGACGGCGTTGTCGCCCGCAAGCGTGAGATCGATGAGCACGACCTGAACAAACGCCGCCGCAAAATCGGGCGACAGGCCGAAAACGGAGAGATCCATAAAACCCGCCAGCCGCAGCCTACGCGCGCCGCGGAAGGCGAACATATGGTGAGGTTCGCCTTAGTTTTCAAAGGGCGGCGTTCGTCGGCCGGCGCCCTTGTCTCGCCGCGCGCGATGCCGCAAATGCGGGGCGTCATGTCCGAACCGCTCATCATCGCGCTCGACGGCCCGGCCGCCTCCGGCAAGGGAACCCTCGCCCGGGCGATCGCCAGGCATTACGGGCTCGCCTATCTCGACACGGGATCGCTCTATCGCGGGGTCGCATATCTCCTCCTTCGGGCGGGCGAGGACCCCAGCGACGCGGCGGCGGCGGAGGCCGCGGCGCGGCGCTTTTCGCTGGAGGCGATCGAGGGGGCCGACATCCGCACGCGCGAGGTCGGCGCGGCGGCGAGCGTCGTCGCGGCCCAGCCGGCGGTGCGCCAGGCTCTGCTCGATTTCCAGCGCGATTTCGCCCGCCGGCCGCCCAAGGGGGCGAAGGGCGCAGTGCTCGACGGGCGCGATATCGGCACGGTCGTCTGTCCCGATGCGGCGGTCAAATTCTTCGTCGTGGCGAGCCCTGAAGTCAGAGCCCATCGGCGGTTTCTGGAGCTTGAACCCGGCCGGCCCGACCTTTCCGAAACCGAAGTCCTCGCCGACCTCAAGGAGCGCGACGCGCGGGACGCCGCGCGCGCCGACGCGCCGATGGTCCGCGCCGAGGATGCGGAGTTGCTAGACACCACCCATTTGACTATAGAGGCGGCCTTCGCGGCGGCGCGCCGCGTGATCGACGGCGTTCTCCGACGCTGCGAGGACTGATCGGGGCCTTCTGCAGGAAGGTCCAAATCCAGGATCGGCTCTCCCGGGCGAGACACGGAAAACGGCTCTTTGTGTCCGTCAAACGCGATCCGCGCCGTCTTTTGAAACCCGAACAGGCATTCACCGCCCGAAGCCCCTAAGGCTGAGGGAAGACCGCCGGTCGAACCGGTCGGCATTGAACGCTGACTTGAACAAGGACTTGAATGAACGTGTCTCAAACCCAGTCTATGAACCCGACCCGCGCCGATTTCGCGGAAATGCTCGAAGCCTCGCTGCTCGACAAACAGAGCTTTGAAGACCATGTCGTCACCGGCCGCGTCACCGCGATCGAAAAGGACGTCGCCGTCATCGATGTCGGCCTGAAAACCGAAGGCCGCGTGCCGCTGAAGGAATTCGCCTCCGCCGGCCAGACGCCGCAGCTGAAAGTCGGCGACCATGTCGAGGTTTTCGTCGAGCGCATCGAGAACGCCAACGGCGAAGCCGTCATCAGCCGCGACAAGGCGCGTCGGGAAGAAGCCTGGGATCGTCTTGAAGAACAGTTCAAGGAAGAAGCGCGCGTCGAAGGCGTCATCTTCAACCGCGTCAAGGGCGGCTTCACCGTCGATCTCGGCGGCGCGGTCGCGTTCCTCCCCGGTTCGCAAGTCGACATTCGCCCCGTGCGCGACGCCGGCCCGTTGATGAACATGCCGCAGCCCTTCCGCATTCTGAAAATGGACAAGCGCCGCGGCAACATCGTCGTGTCGCGCCGTTCGATCCTTGAAGAGGATCGCGCCGAACATCGCCAGGAAGTCGTCCGTGAACTGAACGAGGGCGATGAGCGCGACGGCGTCGTCAAGAACATCACCGATTACGGCGCGTTCGTCGAACTCGCGCCCGGCGTCGACGGCCTCCTTCACGTCACCGACATGTCGTGGAGCCGCGTCAACCACCCGTCGGAGGTTCTCGGCGTCAACGACACGGTCAAGGTCAAGATCATCAAGATCAACCCGGAAACGCACCGCATCTCGCTCGGCATCAAGCAATTGCAGCCTGATCCCTGGCAGGGCGTCGCCGCGAAATATCCGGTCAGCGCCAAGTTCAAGGGCCGCGTCACCAACATCACCGATTACGGCGCGTTCGTCGAACTGGAAGAAGGCATTGAAGGCCTCGTCCACGTCTCTGAAATGAGCTGGGTGAAGAAGAACGTCCATCCGGGCAAGGTCGTCTCGACCAGCCAGGAAGTCGAAGTGATGGTGCTTGAGGTCGACGAGAACAAGCGCCGCATTTCGCTGGGCTTGAAACAGTGCCTCGACAATCCGTGGGAGCGCTTCGCCGAAGAGCACCCGATCGGCGCCGTCATCGAGGGCGAGGTCAAGAACATCACCGAGTTCGGTCTCTTTGTCGGACTCAACGAGGAAATGGACGGCATGGTCCATCTTTCCGATCTCGACTGGAACAGATCGGGCGAGGAAGCGATCAAGGACTACAAGAAGGGCGACGTCGTCAAAGCGAAAGTGCTCGACGTCGATCCGGAGAAAGAGCGCATCTCGCTCGGCATCAAGCAGGTCGGTTCCGACCCGATGGAATCGGTCGGCGAGATCAATCGCGGCGACGATGTCACCTGCACGGTGACGGCGGTTGAAACCGGCGGGGTTGAAGTGCAGGTCGGCGGCGAAGGCGGCCCGAAAGCCTTCATCCGCAAATCGGATCTTTCCAAAGACCGCAACGAACAGCGCCCCGAGCGCTTCGCGGTCGGCGACAAGGTCGACGCGCGCGTCACCGGCTTCGACAAGGTCTCGCGCCGCATTTCGCTCTCGATCAAGGCGCGCGAAATCGCCGAAGAAAAGGAAGCCGTCGAACAGTTCGGTTCGGCCGATTCCGGCGCCTCGCTCGGCGACATTCTGGGCGCGGCTTTGAAAGGCCAGAAGAAAGACTAGACCGCTTTTTAGCGTCAGTTTTGAAACCCCGGCGGGCGACCGCCGGGGTTTTTCTTTTCGCGCGTTGCGGGAATGGATGTCCGCATTGTGCGGATAATCCCCGCGCCGGGCATGGGTTTCTTTCAAGCCGCCATGCGGCCTGCAGCGTTTTTGCACGGATAATCCGTAACTCTGAAATTCGCGCGAAAGGCGAATGCGCTCTGTCGCGGCGTTCGACATCGTTTTCATGCGCATCCTCCTTTTTCCCGTCCCGCCTGCGCCCTTCGAGGCTTTCGCTGCGCGAAAGCGCCTCAGGGTGAGGGCGAAAATTTCACTTCATCCTGAGGCGCCCGGCGTAAGCCGGGCCTCGAAGGATGAAAGCGAGCATAAGGCCGCCGCATAGGTGTTGGATAAGTAGGGGGATAACTTCGCCCGCCGCTCTGAAAACAACGGCTTAGAGGGTTAATGCGGCGCACTCTCTTCCCTCCCTTGGAAAGGGAGGGCTTGAGGCCCGAAATCGCGAAAGCGATTTCGCGGGTCGAAAGGGCGGGTTCAACCCCTCGCGCCAGGCCGCGACGCACCATCGTCGAACCCTCCCCGACCCTCCCTTTCCAAGGGAGGGAGAAGAAGGGCGCAAGCGCCGCCTAAAACAATCGCGCCGCGTGGACGACCAGCAGGATCGAAAGGACCGATCCCGTCACATAGGTGAGAAGCGCGCCGACGAATTTCAGCTTGTTCGGCGCATGAATATTCTCGCTCGTCAAAACGCCGGCGGCGTGGATGTAGCGCGCGATGACGGCGAGGATCATCACGACGGCGATCCATGTCGGCATCATCGGCATGCGAAGCCCGAGCGCCAGGATCAGCAGCGCCAGCGTCGGCGCGTATTCGATGCAATTGCCATGCGCGCGCACGGCCTTCCTCAGCGCGCTTTTGGGGTCCGCCTCATGCTCGGCCTGCGTATGCATGACGGAGCCGCGCACGCGGCTGACATTCCATCCCAGAACGAAGACCAGAAGGCCGAGAAAGCCGACCGAAAGAAGCGCGACCGCCATGATTCACATCCCTGTTTGACAG
>CALAZI010000107.1 GCA_937895955.1 uncultured Alphaproteobacteria bacterium
GAACTCTCGACCTCTCCCTTACCAAGGGAGTGCTCTACCACTGAGCTACCGCAGCTATAGACCGGAAAAACCTCAGGTTTCCCGGGCTTCTAGCCTGTCGCATCGGGTTGTCAACCGTCGCCCTCTATGTTGCGCCGGAAGCCTGGCGGAGGCGCGATGCGCAGCTTCGTTGTCTTCATTTGGACTGCAATCTCAACATTGCGGAGCAGGGGCGGCGCCTGTCGTCTCGACCGGGCGTATGATGAGGGAATATCGCACGAGGACTGCGTTGGCGCTTTTATTCGCGTTCGTTCCGGCTTCGGCCGCCCTCATAGACTGGTCGATCATCACATTCGGCTTTGCTAGGTCGCTTGCAACTTGGCTGATGTGGCCTGTCCCCGGTTTGAAGGACACCGAGATAAGGTGTTTCAATCGATCCGGAGGCTATCATGGGAAGGCGACGGACTCACAGTGGGGAATTCAAGCGCGAGGCGGTGAGGCTGATCCGGGAGCGCGGGGTGACGACGGCGCAGCGCTCAAGGTTTCGCGAAAAGCGCCGCCAGACGCCTTTTTGTCGCATCCGATCAAACGGCGTCGCCTGAAAAGCTGGGGTTCCGCCTTCGATCTATCTGATCGCCAATGCCTTTTTGATCAAATCCGTCCAACACGCTGCGCGGATGCGACGGCGTGCTTGACCGTTGCGCCGCCCTGACCTTCGGATAATGTGTTGAATGCTTGATCTGGATCATCGCCGCAAGTTCGAAAATCCCTATTTAGATTTCAGGAACTGATGGGAAGACGTCGCTGGCGTGGTTTATCTCCGCGCAATGCGACGGATAGAATTCGCTTTGACAGCCGATTTTAAATTTAAGGGGCGTGCGCCTGTAGGCAGGGCTCGGTGTCTTTCAGTCGCTGCGCTGATGTCCGCATCCGGACTGATCCCGGTCGCCGCACTCGCTCAGGCGGCGCCTCCGGCCGAAGCGGAACAGGCGTCGGCCGATCGCGAGATCTCCGCGGGCCTAGATCTTTGGGTCGATGCGGTGGCTGCGTTCAGCGACAATATTTTCGCGACGCAGAACGACAAGGCCTCCGATTTCATTTTCTTGCTGGAGCCGGGCGCCGAATTCTCTGTCGGCGGAAAAAACGCAAGCGCCGCATTTCGCGGCGAAGGCGAAATTGCGCGATATGACCGGAATACGGGAGAGGATTACGATGATTGGACGGCCGGCGTCGGGACCAAGGTGCGGCTCTCCAAAAATTTCCTGCTGATCGGCGGCGGCGAATACGAGTGGGATCACGAAAATCGCACGTCGCCGGACGACGCGAACGGGTCTGAGCCGACCCGGTATGAACGCGGATACGCCTATGCGGCCGCTCTCATAAGTAGCGGCGCGTTCTACACGCGCATCGGCGCCACAGTCGAAAACTATGAATTCAGCGCCACCCCATTTTCGGCCGGCTCGATCAATAACGCCGACAGGGATCGCATTCAGATTGAAACCGGCGCGCGCGCCGGGGTTGAAGTGAGCAAGGGGCTCTCCGTTTTCGTACAAGGGGCGTTCGATCGCCGTGAATATGATTCCGGGCTCGATGATTTCGGGTTCGATCGCGATTCCAACGGCTATTCCGCAGCGCTGGGCGTCAGCCGCACATTCTCGCCGTCTGTTTCGGGCGAAGTCTATGGCGGCGTCATCCATCGGAATTATCGCGACAGCCAGCTTCCGGCGTTTGATACGTTCGACGTGGGCGCGGAGCTGAAATGGAAGGCGCCGGAAGGGCTGAGCGGCTCGCTCCGGCTTGACCGGAGAATTGAAGAGACGACGTTGCCAGGCGCGTCGGCCTATATTCTCACCAGCGGCGCGATAACCGCGAGTCTTTCGCCGCATCCGAGATTGTCGTCAGGCCTCAGCCTCACGGGCGCGCATTACGACTATGAAGGCGTCGCGCGATCCGAATTTATCGTCGGCGTCAACGCATGGACCAAATACTGGCTGTCGCGGCGAATATTCGCCGGCGTCGATTACGCTTTCGCCCAACGCACGTCGAGCGCCGCCGGATTCGACTTCAGTGAAAATCGGCTGACGGCCAGATTAGGCGCGCAGCTTTCCCCACGCGACTTCGCCGGCGCAGGCGCGCTTTCCGGGTTTTTCAATGAGACCGCGCCAGGCGGCTTCTATCTCGCAGCGTTCGGAACCTACGGCGCGTTGACGACCGGGCTGGACGGTCCGCGCGGATCCGGCAGCAACACGGCAGATTTCGGCGATTTTGGTCTCGGATATGGCGGCGCTATCGGATACGGCGTTGTGGCGAAGCGTCTTTATCTAGGCGTCGAGCTTGAAGGGACAAGCGACAGCGCAAGATGGAGTCATGCATCCGCGCGCGAATTCTCCGCAAATAAGGCGAATGGATTCGGCGGAGGCGTTCGCATCGGATACGTCACCGACCGTCGAGATCTCCTTTATGGTCGCTTCAGTGTTCTTTCGAGCGAGTTCGAAACAAATTACACGTCGCATGGCGTAGAGGTCGAAGCGCACGAGCGGGAACGCGGCCTCGGTTTCGGGATCGGGCTGGAGGCGCAAGGTCTGGGGCGGGAATTCATCAAGGTTGAATATTCCGTTGCCGCTTACGACGACTATGACATCGCAACTGGGGCTTCGACTTTCGACAACTTCTCCAACGTCGAAAGCCAGTTCCGTTTCGGCGTCGGTTTCAGAACCGGCGTCGCCGAACCCGCGGAAGACATGAAGCCGGTGAAATTTTCCGGTCTCTACGCGGGGCTTCAGCTCGGCCACGGCGCATTGGCGAGCCGGAACGAAGGCGTTCGCAGCGGCGGATCTCAGCTCGATGTGATGCGAAGCGCGCATGGGCCGGCAATCGGCGCTTTCGCCGGCGCAGGTGCGACGATTTCCAGGCTGTATGTCGGGGCGGAGGCGGACGTCGATGTGTCGGATATCGACTGGAACATCGAGCGCGATCCGACTGGACGCGTTTATTCGGCCGAGCATGAATATTCTTTCGGCGCCGGCGCGCGCGTCGGCGTTCTGCTCGACGGCTCGTCGCTCGTTTACAGCCGCGTCGGCGTCGTCTGGACGCGCTTTGCTACGGATTTCGAGACTGGCAAAGCGACAGTGAATTCACGAGTGATGAGGGCTGGTCTGCGGATCGGCGGCGGTCTTGAAACAAGCCTGACGCCCCGGTCGCGGCTGCGGCTTGATTACACTTACACGAATTATCCTGAATACGCGGTCGAGTACGGCAGTTCCGTCGACACATTCAGGAATTCCGAGGTCCTGTTTCGGCTTGGCGTCTTGCGGGCGCTCTGATGCGCAAGGCGGCAAGGATCGAAACCAGCGACGAAGTCGAAGAACCGGTGGCGGTTCGGCGATTAAGTGATTTGCAAAAGGCAAAAAGGAGGCCGCAATGTTTGCAAAAGTAAAAACCCGCCGGAAGCCGGCGTTCAGGTCTACTGCAGCCCTCAGTGCGCTGATCGGGGCAGGAGCTTTGGTCGCAAGTTGGTCCGCGACGTCATTTCCAGCATTCGCTCAGCATACGACAGGCGGACATGAGGGTGGGGCGTCCAGCCATCAAGGAGGATCGAGCCACGACAGCGGCGAAGATCACGGGGACAAGGGCGCCAAGAAGGGGAAGGGCCGCTCCTCCGGCGAAGCAGGCGGGGGATCTCACGGGAGCCTTGAGGACATATTCCGCGACATCGCCGCAGACGACGGCGACGGGGAAGACTCTGATCGTCCGATATGGGCCGGAGAGGCCGGCGGTCCGCCGGACAAGGGCGGCAAGCCCTCAACCGCAGGCAGCAAGCGCGGCGATCTCTTCGGCGATCTATGGGTGATTCTGCGGGACGAGGACGGCGTTCCGATCCTGACGCCGGAAGGCTTTGTGCAGCCGCTGGACTCCAACGGCGCCCTGATCCCGCTTGACGAAGAGGGTGCTCCGATTGACCCGACGCTCGTTGTCGAGGTCGATCTGGGTCGGCTGAATGTCGGCCGGTCGCCGAGTCACGTCCTCGACCAGCGGGCCGGAGAGGTGATTACTCTCTTGACGGATGCGACGGCCGTTGCGCTCGATCCTGCGGGACGCTTAGTGATCACCAACCCTGACGGCTCGACTTCAACGATCGATTCGCCGCTGGAAAACCTGGCGATCTACGTCGCGCTGCTGACGACCGGCGGCATTCCCGGCGTCGATGATCTTCCCGGCGATGAATTCTCCTATCTTGTCGATGGCGTCGTCACCGCAGAGGATTATCAAGCGGCTGCGTCGTTTCTCGCGGCGGCGAGCGACAAAGCCACGTCGCTGACGGAGGACGATATCGCCTATATCAGCGCGTTTCTGGGCATCAACACCACGAAAGTCGGCGATGTCACGTATACGGAATTCGATTTCGACGACTTCAAGTATGAACGCTCGGACACATATGACGGCGTCAAAGTGACCGTACTGGTGGCTCAACCGGACGGCAGTTATGTGCCGACTGAAGTGGATCTTTACGACGCGGTGTTCGGAGGCGTTGATTATTCGGGCATAGAATCGCTCGAAGCATTCGCGCAGGCGGCAGACGACGCCAGGGCCGTCATCGAGTTTCTGCACGACAATGAAGTTCGATAAAAGTAGCTGTCAGCGACACATATCTTAGAAAAGCGGCGCCGTATGGCGCCGCTTTTTTTAGCCGGAACGCTGCGGAAATCGGTTCACGAGGATGCCCGACCAGCTGGCGACGATCGCCTTTCAAAAAACAGGACCGTATGGAAAAGGGTTTATTGCCGGCAGCATAAGGGACCGCGGGCTTGACGGCGCTTGTCGGCTGCCTAAGGTCGCGCGCCATGGAGAAGGACGAACCGCCGCCGAATTCCGCTGACAAGGCTGAAGATCGCCCGCATGAGGCCTTGAAAAAGGCGCCGGCTCCGGCGAAAGGCGGCCGGGAAAAGCGTGAAGCGCGCCTCGCGGCGGCGCTGCGTGAAAATCTGCGCCGCCGCAAGACGGCGACGCGCAAGGAAACGGACTGAATGGACAGGCTGGCGATTATCGGCGGCAGGCCGCTTTTCGGCGAGATCGCGATCAGCGGCGCAAAAAATTCGGCGCTGAAATTGATGGCGGCCGCCCTTTTGACCGATGAGGCGCTCGTCATCGAGAACACGCCGCGCCTCGCCGATGTCGACATGCTGCTGAAACTGCTTGAGCAGCATGGCGTCGAGCAGGATTTCGACGGCGCGACGCTGACCCTTAAGGCGGCGACGATCAAATCGACCGAGGCGCCTTACGATCTCGTGCGCAAGATGCGCGCCTCGTTCAACGTGCTGGGTCCGTTGCTCGCGCGCGAGGGAAAAGCGCGCGTGTCTTTGCCGGGCGGCTGCGCGATCGGCGCGCGGCCCGTTGACCTTCATCTCAAGGCGCTCTCCGCCATGGGAGCGCGGATTGAACTTGATGAAGGCTACGTCATCGCCTCGGCGCCTGACGGGCTTCACGGCGCGAAGATCGATTTTCCGTTCGTTTCGGTCGGCGCCACGGAACACGCGATGCTCGCCGCCGCTCTCGCCAAGGGCGAAACCGTTTTGAAAAACGCCGCGCGCGAGCCTGAGATCGTCGATCTCGCCGACTGCCTTAACGCGATGGGCGCGAAAGTCGAAAATGCCGGCCATTCGACGGTGCGCGTGACCGGCGTTGATCGCCTGTCGGGCGCGCGCCATGTCGTCGTGCCGGACCGGATCGAATTCGGGTCATACGCGATGGCGGTCGGCGCGGCGGGCGGCGAGCTTTTCCTGCGCAACGCAAGGCTAGACCTTCTCGGCGCGGCGGCGGGCGTGCTTGAAGAAGCGGGCCTCGCCCTGACAGAGGAAGAGGGCGGCGTGCGCGTCAGGCGAACCGTCGATCGCTGTCGCTCGATCAATATCGTCACGCAGCCCTATCCGGGCTTTTTCACGGATCTTCAGGCGCAATTCATGGCGTTGATGACGACAGCCGACGGCGTATCCGTCATCAAGGAAACGATTTTTGAAAACCGATTCATGCACGCCCCGGAGCTTGCGCGGATGGGCGCCAACATCTCCGTCGACGGGCAGAGCGCAACCGTGCGCGGCGTCAAGCGGCTGAAAGGCGCGCCGGTGATGGCGACTGATCTGAGAGCCTCGATGAGTCTGGTTCTCGCGGGGCTCGGCGCCGAAGGGCAAACGATCATCAATCGCGTCTATCATCTTGATCGCGGCTTTGAACGTCTTGAAGACAAGCTCAGCCATTGCGGGGCGCTGATCGAGCGCGTGAAAGGCGATTGATGGCCGGGTTTAAGGACTATAAGCCGCTTCGATTGATGATTGAGGATGCGGACGATCTCAACGTCCTCTCGACCGTTCTGCAGGACGCTATCGCGAAGATCGGCGATTTCGCCTATCTCCCCAATCAGCGTCGCTTCGCTTTCGTCGCCAACCGCTTCATCTGGGAGGATGCGGGCGGCAAATCGCGCGGGCCGTTCGCGCGCGTGCGCGCCGGTTGTCATTTCGACGACGTCATCGCCGCGCGTCAGATGAACCTCCGTCCCGAAGCCAAGGAAGGCGTCGTCGATCTTCTGGCGATCCGTTTCGATCCGGGCGATGACGGCGCGGGCGTCGTCACGCTCGATTTCGCCGGCGGCGGCGCGATCCGTCTCGAGGTTGAAAGCCTCAACGCCCAGATCGCGGATATTTCGGCGCCTTGGCTGACGCAGGCGAAGCCGGACCACAAGGCGTAAAGACTTAGAGATTGCCGGCGCGCTGAATGAAAAATGCGTGCAGGGCGGCGATTTCTTCGTCGGTGAAATGGATAAACCGGCTGCGCGCCACATCGTCCATCAATCTGAGATCGCGTCCGCCGACCGGCTCGCCCGTTTTCAACAACTTTGCAAATTGCTCCGGCGAATACCCGGCCGCGATCGCAAGATCCGGCGGGCCCCCGGGTTCGTCGCTGTAAGGCGCGCCGGTAAAATCGACATTGTGGCATTCAGCGCACGCGATCTTCGCCAGATAGGCGCCCCGCTGCGCCTCGTCGCTAAAATCATAATTCTTGCGCGCTGCGTTGTGGTCAATGGTTGAGGCTTCCGGCGGGAAAAGGCCTTGAATGAGTTCAAGCCTTCCGAGAATCCACGTCTCCGATCTCGGCAGTTTTTCGCCGCGATCGGGCAGCGTGCGCATGAAGGAGATCAAGGCCGTCAGATCGTCGTCGCGCATGTCGTAGAACGCGGGCGACGGCATGCCGATCACGCTGCGCCCGTTCTTTCGCACGCCATGCCGGATCGCGCGTGCGAAATCCTCGTCAGAGTAGGTAGAGGCGAGCCGAGGAATATTGGCGGCAATCGAACGGTACACGAAGCGCGCTTCGCCAAACGGTTTGCCGTTCATCTCTGCGCCATGGCAGCCGAGGCACCCGGCGATATTGGCGAGCCGCTCACCCTTGGCGATCACGGCGGGGTCGGTAACTGCGCTGATGTCCAGCGGCGGCGTTTCATACCGACGGCTGATGATTCGTTCGCCGAGCAGCCAGACAGCGCCATATCCGAGAAAGGCGACGCCGGCGATGACGCCAATCGCCAGAGAGGCGATCTTCATCCATTTCATAGGAGCCCCGTTTTTTTTGCCTCTTACCATAATTCCGGGCGCCGGTAAGCGCGCTGCAGACGTGACGCGCGCCGCGAGCCCGGTTAGAATCACCTCATGAACGGCGATGGCGACACGGGCGGGGCGATGAGGATCGC
Organism: uncultured Alphaproteobacteria bacterium; assembly: GCA_937895955.1. Classification (GTDB taxonomy): domain Bacteria; phylum Pseudomonadota; class Alphaproteobacteria; order Caulobacterales; family Parvularculaceae; genus Amphiplicatus. Next base: position 7,718 of record CALAZI010000107.1, read on the forward strand.
GCACATCGATCTCGATGGGCGCAGCCTGGCGCGCGCGACCGCCGATATAGAACACGAACGAAAAGTCGCGATATACGACCTTCTGGAAGAGAATTTTTTCGAGCCGATCGGCGCCGGCGACGGGCCGTTCGAGCTTTACCTTTCCTATGTCGACAAGCGGCTCGTTTTCGATGTGCGCCGTCACGTCGGCGGCGGCGCGGGCGGCGAAGCGCTCGGCCAGGTTCATCTGTCGATGACGCCGTTCCGGAAAATCATCAAAGATTATTTCATGCTGTGCGAGAGCTATTACGACGCCATTCGCACGGCCGCGCCCGCGCAGATCGAGACGGTCGACATGGCGCGACGCTCTCTCCACAATGAGGGATCTGAAATCCTTCGCGAACGCCTCAACGAGAAAATCAATCTCGATCTCAATACGGCGCGTCGGCTTTTCACCCTGATCTGCAGTTTCCACATGAGATAGGCGCCGGATGATCAAATCTGTCCTGTTCGTCTGCAACATGAATTCGGTTCGCTCGCCGATGGCGGCGGCGATCCTGAAACATGACGCGCATGGCGGTTTACGGATCGATTCCGCCGGCGTCTATGAGGGCGGCCTCGATCCGTTTGTCGGCGGCGTCCTCGGCGAAATCGGCATGTCGCTCGGCGATTATGAGCCCAAGGCCGTCAACGACATCCGGCTTGACGCTTTCGATCTCGTCATTGCGTTGACGCCGGAAGCGGCGGGCGAGTTGCGCCGCAGCCTGCCGCGCGAGAAAATCGAGTTCTGGCCGATAGAAAATCCGAGCGACGTCATGGGGGGGCGCGAGGCGCTTTTAAACGCCTATCGCGCCGTGCGCGACGATCTCGCCGCCCGCATCCGGGTCCGCTTTCCGGCGCTTTATGAAAAGCCTTGATTTTAGCGGCCGTCGCGACCATTTTCCCGGCCAATCCGAGATCCTTCAAAGCCCGCCGTCCGGGCGCCCCCGCAGGAGGGGGGGATCGCCCGAACTGAGGAGCCAATGGCGAAAGAAGAACTGTTAGAATTCGAGGGGACCGTGGAGGAGCTTCTGCCGAACGCGACCTTCCGCGTGAAGCTCGATCAGGGGCATGAAATCATCGCCCATACGGCCGGCAAGATGCGCAAGAACCGCATCCGCGTTCTCGCCGGCGATAAGGTCCTTGTCGAAATGACGCCCTATGATCTGACCAAGGGCCGGATCACCTTCCGCTTCAAATAGGATCGATGGCCGCGCCGGTGAGATTGGTGCTCGCCAGCGCGTCGCCGCGCCGGCTCGATCTGTTGCGCCAGATCGGCGTCGAACCCGACGCGGTCATCGCCGCGAATGTCGATGAGAGCGTCTTGCCGCGCGAGCTTGCGCCGCATTACGCCGAGCGCGTGGCGCGTGCGAAAGCCGCCGCAATTCGGGAAGAGGGCGCGCTCGTTCTCGCCGCCGACACCGCCGTCGCCTGCGGGCGGCGCATTCTGCCGAAAGCCGAAGATGAAGCGACGGCGCGCGCGTGTCTTACGCTCTTGTCCGGCCGATCGCATCGCGTTTTTTCCGCAATTGTCCTCGCCGGGCCCGGCGAGGAGATGCGTTCGCGGGTCGTTGAATCGCGCGTTAAAGTGGCGAGGCTCGAAGCGCGCGATATCGACGCCTATGTCGCCTCGCAGGAATGGCGCGGCAAGGCGGGCGGCTACGCCATTCAGGGATTATTCGCGAAGCATGTCGTTTCGATCATCGGCTCTTATTCCAACATTGTCGGCCTGCCGCTTTATGAAACGGCGAACCTCTTGAAGGGCGCCGGCTGGCGGACGATGTGACGGCGCGCATTTTGATCGAATGCGGCGCGGCTGAAACGCGCGCGGCCTTTGTCGACGACGGCGTCGTAACGCATCTTTGGTTCGGCCCGGCGCGCGGCGATGAAATGCTCGCGACAGAGACGGCGGCGAGCGATATCGTCGCCGGGCGCGTCACATCCGTATCGAAATCGCTAAGCGCCGTCTTTGTCGATATCGGCGCGGCGCGAGAAGGGTTTCTTCCGATCAGGAAAGGCGAAAAGCCGCCGATTGAGGGCGCTCGCGCGTTGTTCAGCGTTCATCGCCCGCCGATCGGCGAAAAAGGCGCCGTGCTCTCGAGCGACTGGCGCAAGGGCCTGAGCGAAGCGGATGTGGCCTTGCTTGAAAAGAAAGCGGCGACAGGCGCAGTCGGCATGATTGGAGAAACGCTGGACGCCGCCGCGAGCGCCTTTCATTCGATCCGCGCCATGTCGAAAGGCGCCGTCGCGGACGTGATCGTCAACGATCCGACATCGAAGCGCCTTCTTGAAGCGGCGGGCGCCGGCGGCGTTTTGCTTGAACGACAATCCTTCGCTGAAAACGATGTTGACGGCGTCATCGAAGAAAGCCTCGCCTCAATTGTCGCGCTGCCCGGCGGCGCGCGCCTGATTTTTCAGGAAACCGCTGCTGGCGCGGTCATTGATGTCGATACGGCGTCTGCCGGCGAGGGCGGAGGCGCGAGGCTGAATGACAAGGTCAACGTCGCCGCCGCTGCGCGCATCTTGCTTGATTTGTCGCGCCGTTCCCTCGGCGGGCGCGTCATCATTGATTTCTTGCCGCCGACAAACGCGCAGGCGCGTTCGGCGCTCGTTGAGACGATGAAAACCGGATTGAAGCGCTTTGACGGCGCGCGGTTCGGCCGCATCGCGCCCGACGGGCTTTGCGATTTCACTTTGCCGCGCCGCCGCCGTTCCCTGCTTGAAGAGGCGAGCGAGCCCGTCGGCGCCGACTGGCCGGTCGCAGGGCGGCGCTTCACGCTCGACTGGTCGGCGAAAGCGGCGATCCGCGCCTTGGAAAGCGCCCTTGGCGCAAGGCCGTCATCGCAGTTTCGCCTTGCCGCCGCCGCCGACATTGTCCGCTATCTTGAGCGGGAACGTCCGCAATGGCGCAACCGTCTGGCGCAAAAATACGGCGCGCGATTTGACATAATCGAAAATGAGACGTTGAAGTCGGGGACCTATGATCTCGCCGAATAAGCCAGCCGTAAACGACAACAGCAATTCGGCGGCATGCCCGATCTGCAAGAAGCCGGCGACGCCTGACTATAAGCCGTTCTGCTCAAAGCGCTGCGCCGATGTCGATTTGCATCGCTGGCTGTCCGGCGATTACGCCATTCCCGCCGTCGAAGGCGAAGACGATCGCGACCTGCCGAACGAATAGGCCCGCCCCGATTACGCCGGGACGGGCCTTCAAAAACGACGACAAAACGCAACGCATCGCCGTTCCGGATTCGGGGCGAGCAAGTTTCGCACGCTATGGCGCGCGAAACTTGCTCAAGGCGCGACGGGGGGTGCGCGCCAGGGGTTATTGCGGCTTTGCGGAGACGAGCGCGGCGAAACGCTGCTGCTCAAGCGCGTCGAGCGATTTGTCGCCGTCGGCGTCGGCTTTTTCAAAGCTTTCAACGCGCGCTTCGACAAGTTCTTCCTTGGCGATCATCATGTCGCCCTTGGCGATCGTCTTGAACGCCGCGTCCGCCGGCGCTGAATTTTCATCCGGCGCGCCGGGAAGTCCCGCGCGCGCTTGCGCGCTCGCTGCGACGAAGGCCGCGAACTCTTCCGCGTCGATCGAATTATCGGCGTTAAGATCCGCGGCGGCGAATTGACGGTCGGCGAGCAGCGCTGCGTCCTCTTTCGTCGTCACGGCGATCGGATCGATCGCCTCGGCGGCCGCAGTCGGTTTGTAAGTCGGTTTCGGCGCCGATTTTTCAGCCGGATTGGCGGCGGCGGCGGAAAAAACGAGCGCGCAAGCGGCGGCGCCGGTCAACAGCATCTTGATCATCGAAGTCTCCTTTTTACACAACATCTGTCGCGCTCAGGAACGCGACGAGAGCGGCTCTGATTCGCATCAGACGTAAGCGTAATAGGAGATTCATCAACCGCAGCGCCAGTTAAGCCTGTGTCATGACATAATCGTCATGACAGGCGCTTGAAAATTCATTCAAGGCGAAATTGCGGCGCGCGCGGAAAAGATTTTCAATTTCGACGAACGCGAAAACCTGTCGGTACGCGCGCCTTATTGCGCGACCCAGCCGCCGTCGATTTGATAGGCCGCGCCGGTGATCGAGCCGCTGTTTTCTCCAGCGAGAAAGACGGCGAGCGCGGCGACTTCCTCGACAGTGACGAATTTTTTCGTCGGTTGCGCGGCGAGAATGACTTTCTCAACGACTTCCGCCTCGCTCATGCCGCGCGCTTTCGCCGTATCGGGAATCTGCTTTTCAACCAGCGGCGTTTTCACATAGCCGGGGCAGATCGCGTTGCAGGTGACGCCGTGTTCGGCGCCTTCAAGCGCGACGACCTTGGTCAGCCCGAGAACGCCGTGCTTCGCGGCGACATAGGCGGATTTGAAAGGCGAGGCGACGAGCGCGTGGGCTGAGGCGATTGAAATGATGCGTCCGTATTTGCGCGCTTTCATGCCCGGGAAGGCGGCCCGGATCGTATGGAATGACGCTGAAAGATTGATTGCGATGATCGCGTTCCATTTCTCGGTCGGGAACGCCTCGATCGGCGCGACATGTTGAATGCCGGCGTTGTTGACGAGAATGTCGATCTTGCCGAAGGCTTTTTCCGTCTCGGCGGCCATGGCGGCGATCTCATCGGGTTTCGTCATGTCGGCGCCGCTATAGAGCGCGCGCACCCCATAGTCGCGCACAAGGCCGGCGCGGATCGTCTCGATCTCGTCCGCGTCGCCGAAGCCGTTCAGCATGATGTCGGCGCCCTCGGCCGCGAGCGCCCGGGCGACGCCGAGCCCGATGCCGCTTGTCGAGCCGGTGACGAGGGCGGCCTTATTCTTCAACATGTTGCGATCCCTGTTTAAAGCGCGGCGGACCATAAAGGCGCGCAAATGTGAGGACAACGGGGGGTGGAAAGGTCTTATTGCCTGACGTAACTTTTCCTCTGATGATGATGGCTGCGGAGGCGATCATGAAGAATTTTCTGGCTATCGGATTTTTGGCGATTGCCGCGCCCGCTTCGGCCCAGATGTCGGTGACGACGATCGGCGCGACGGACGCGCAATTGTGTTTCGACGCGGCGCGCGATCCGATGACGCTGTCGACGACGGATTGCGACGAGGCGCTGGAGCGGGGCGGGCTCAGTCGCCGCGACGAAGTCGCCACCCGCGTCAATCGGGGGGTCCTGCTCAACCGAAATGGTCGGATCAGCGAGGCGCTCGCCGATTTCGATTACGCGCTCGACAGGGATTCAACGCTTGCGGAAGCCTATCTCAACCGCGGCAACAGCTATTATTTTCTCAGGCGCTATGACGAGGCGATCGCCGACTATGAAGCCTCGCTGAAATACGAACTCAATAAGGCGCATGTCGCCTGGTACAATATCGGCCTCGCCTATGAAGCCCAAAAAGATACGGTGAAGGCGAGGGACGCCTATCGCACGGCGCTTGAGATCAATCCCGATTTCGGGCCGGCGCTCAAGCGGCTTGGCGCGGATGCGGCGCCGGCCGATCGCGAGAGCGAGCGATGAAAGCCGTCGCCGGACTGGCGGTCATGATTGTCGCCGCGCTGCATGCGGCGTTTCTGACGCTTGAAATGTTTTTCTGGGATCATCCGGTCGGGCGCGAAATCTTTTCCATGACGGCCGAGCAATCGGCCTTTTCTGCGACGCTTGCCGCCAATCAGGGGCTTTACAACGGCTTTCTCGCCGCCGGCCTTCTCTGGGGGCTTTTCGCAGGCAAGCGCGACATCCAGATTTTCTTTCTTCTCTGCGTCATCATCGCCGGCGCGTTCGGCGGCGCGACCGCTAAACCGACGATCTGGCTGACACAGGCAGCCCCCGGCCTTGTCGCGCTTGCGCTCGTGCTTGCCTCGGGCCGCGCGCGCCAATAGACCGGGCCTTGCGGCAATCGAATATGGCGAACGCATGACCGTGTCTTTCGCATCTCATCTTGAATGTTCAATGACCGGCAAGCGCTATGAAGCGCGCCGCGTCCACGGACTTTCCGAAGCGGGAAGGCCGCTGCTTGTCCGCTATGATCTTGAACGGCTCGCCGCGTCGATCAGCAAGGAGGCGCTTGCGCGCCGCACGGAAGGGTTTTGGCGTTATCGTGAATTCCTGCCTGTCGATCATGAAGAAAACCGCGTCTCGCTCGGCGAAGTCGTAACGCCCCTGATCCGCACGCCGCGCATTGAAAAAAGGCTCGGCGGCGGGGCGATCCTCGTGAAAGATGAGGGCCGCCTGCCGACCGGCTCGTTCAAAGCGCGCGGCCTTGCGCTCGCCGTCGCGATGGCGAAGGAATTCGGTCTTTCCCATCTTGCGATGCCGACCAACGGCAACGCCGGCGCGGCGATGGCCGCCTACGCCTCGCGCGCGGGGATGAAGACGACCATTTTCTGTCCAGACGATACGCCGCCCGTCAATGTCGAAGAGATCGCACTGCAGGGCGGCGACGTCTATCGCGTCAACGGCCTCATCAATGATTGCGGCAAAATCGTCGGCGAAGGGAAAGAGAAAGTAGGCTGGTTCGATGTTTCGACGCTAAAAGAGCCTTATCGGATCGAAGGCAAGAAAACGATGGGGCTCGAACTCGCCGAGCAGTTCGATTGGGAATTGCCGGATGTCATTTTCTATCCGACCGGCGGCGGCACCGGCCTTATCGGCATGTGGAAGGCGTTCGACGAGCTTGAAAAGATCGGCTGGATCGGCGCTAAACGCCCGCGCATGGTCGCAGTGCAGGCGACGGGCTGCGCGCCGATCGTACGCGCCTGGGAAAAAGGCGAAGTGCATGCGCCGCTTTGGGAAAATGCGGCGACCGTCGCCGCTGGCATTCGCGTGCCGGTCGCCGTCGGCGATTTCCTCATCATCCGCGCCGTGCGCGAATCGAACGGCTTCGGCATCGCCGTCGATGATGACGACATCATCGACGCGCAAAAGGAAATGGCGCGAGAGGAAGGCTTGCTTCTGTGCCCAGAAGGCGCGGCGACCTATGCCGCCTATCGCCGCGCGCTGAGCGAGGGATTCATTTCAAAGTCGGAAAGCGCAGTTCTCTTCAATTGCGCGACGGGGCTTAAATATCCGATGCCGTCAGCGACGAAATTCATCGACCGGACGAAACCGATCGATTGGAGTCAATTTAAATCCTGACATAGATCAGTTCGATCGCGCCAAGCGCAACGGCTTTACTTGAGCCAAGTTTGAATCGCGTCGGCGAGGCTCCCGAGAATAGGGGTGTGCCGCCGCCGAGAATCTCCGGAACGACGGTCAATTCGATTGAGTCGATCAGATCGGCGTTTAGAAATCGGGCGGCTGTGTCCGCGCCGCCCATTAGCCAAATATCGCCCTTTTTCATACGCCCGCGCAGATCAGAAAAGGCTTGGGCGGGATTGCGGCTGGCGATGGCGTATTTTTCAGGGTCTTGCTGCAAAGGCCGCGACGTCATAACGGCGACAGGCATCTCTCCAAATCCCGCCGTTCCGCCCATCGACTGCATTACGTCATAAGTCGCACGCCCCATTACGACGGCGCCGATGCCTTTGATGAAGCGATTGAAATGATCAAAGGCCAATGAGCGGTAAGGATCGAGCCAATTAAGGCCGCCGTCGTGCGGCGCGATAAAGCCATCAAGGCTTATCGCCAGTTGATAACGAAGGCGCGTTGTCATCAGACAAAACACTCCTTTAGGAAAAGCTTGAACGACTCCCAAGACCTTTCCGCGGCGCGCTTATTGTAGACCGTGCCGAAAGCGGGATCGTTCGCATTTGGATTGGTGAAAGCATGCATGGTCCCCCCATAGGCGCAGATCTGCCAGTCGGCGCCGGCTTCCGTCAGTTCGAGCCCTAGCGCCTTGACGTCGTCCGGCTTCACCATCGGATCGTCCCAGCCGTGAAAGGCGATGACTTTCGCCTTGATCTTGTTGCCTTTGGTGTTGCCCGGCGCGCCGAAAAGCCCGTGAAAAGCGGCGACGCCTTTGACGTCGACGCCCGTGCGCGCGACATCAAGCGCGCAGAGACCGCCGAAGCAGAAACCCATGACAACGATTTTCGAGGCGTCGACTTCGGGAAGTCTCTTTACAACTTCGATTACGTTCAAAAGGCGCGCCTGCAAATATGGCCGGTTGCTCGCCAGCGGATTCATCAGCGCCTGGCATTCTTCCGTCGTCTTGCCGTAAACGCCCTTGCCGTAAAGATCGAGCGCAAAGCCGATATAGCCAAGCTCGGCGAGCCGCTTTGCGTAACTTTCCTCAACCGCGCCGCGCCCCGCCCATGCATGCGAAATCAGGACCGCCGGGCGTTCGCCCGCAGGCGCGCCCTCCGAGGCGAGCAAGCCTTCAAAGGTCTTTCCGTCGTGAGAATATTCGACAAGGCGGGTCGAGACGGGCATCAAGCGTTCCTCGCGAGTTTCGATTGCAGGGAACTATAGGCCGGCGATGACCGACTTCAAGCGCGCGCAATGTCGGCGATCCTTCCGGCACGACGAGAAGGATGTCGCTGTCCGCGCATTCGATGATCCGGTTCGCCATTTCACGCACTCGATATTGCTGAACGAGGCGTCCTTTATGGCCGTTCCGCAAGGCGGATTTGCGGCGTCTCCTTGGCGTTGAAAAACACATGCGCGTGACATGAGGCGCAAACGCGGCGCGCGCGCCGCAATTGCGCCTTCTATTCGCCCTGCGCGCCGATGCGGCTGATTTTGAGCGTATTGGTCTTGCCGCGCCGCCCGAAAGGGTAGCCCGCGATGATAATGATCCGGTCGCCCTCTTTCGCGCCGTGACACATCGAGAGGACATCTGCCTTGGCGAGCATTTCATGGAAATGCGAAATGTCGTCCGTAATGACGGGCGCGACGCCCCAGTAAAGCGCAAGGCGGTTGGCGACGCGCGCGTCCGGCGTCGCCGCCAGAATGGCGCAGCGCGGTCGGTCGCGCGACAGGCGCCGCGCGGTCGAGCCGGTCTTGGTGTAGGCGACGGCGATCTTGCAATCGAGCACTTCGGCGATGCGCCGCGCCGAAAGCGTGATGGCGTCCGCCGTCGTGTGTTCCGATTTCGGGTCGTCGAGAGACGAGAATGACGCGCATTCCGGATCGCTTTCCGTTGCGCGGATGATCCGGTCCATGATGGCGACGGCGGTCGGCGGATGGCGCCCGACGGCGGTTTCGGCCGACAGCATGACGGCGTCGGCGCCCTGAAAGACGGCGGTCGAGACGTCTGAGGCTTCTGCGCGCGTCGGCGCAATCGATTCGACCATCGATTCCAGCATATGCGTCGCGACGATCACCGGCTTGCCGGCGCGTCGGCAAGCGCGAACGATCAGCCGCTGGATGTTCGGCACGTCTTCCGGCGGGAGTTCGACGCCAAGATCCCCGCGCGCCACCATCAACGTGTCGGACAGCGCGATGATCTCGTCCAGATGCTCGACCGCCGACGGTTTTTCGATCTTGGCGATGACGCCCGCCCTGTCGCCGATGATCGCGCGCGCTTCCTCAATATCCTCGGGGCGCTGCACGAAGGAGAGTGCGACATAGTCGACGCCGATTTTCAGCGCGTGTTCAAGGTCGGCGCGGTCTTTTTCCGTCAGCGCGGAAATCGGAAGCTTGCGGCCCGGCAGATTGATGCCCTTGCGGCTTGAAAGACGTCCCGGCGTGTCGGCGCGGGCGATGACCGCGTCTTTTTTCCGTTCGACGACCGTCAATTGCAGCTTGCCGTCATCGAGCTTCAAGATGTCGCCCGCCTCAAGAACGCTCATGAGCTCCTTGTGCGGAATCGGAATGACGCCTTTCTCATCGCTCTCTTTGGCGAGGATGAGGCGGTAGGTCTCGCCGAATTTCAGTTCAAGCCCGTCGCCCTTGAACGCGCCGGTGCGGATTTTCGGTCCCTGAAGGTCGGCGAATACCGCGATCGGCGTTCCGGTCTTGCGGCTGATCTCGCGGATCGCTTCCGTGACTTTCGCGGCCTTTTCGTGCTCGCCATGCGAGAAATTAAGGCGAAAAATATCGACGCCCGCGTCATGCAGGAGGTGCAGCATGGAGGGCGATGAACTCGCCGGACCGACGGTCGCGACGATCTTGCACTGGCGTTTGCGCATGAAAAAAGGGTCCGGCGACTGAGATTCGCCCGGACCCTAAACCATGTCGCCGCGCGCCGTGAAGCCGCAGGATTACCCGCATATCCTTTTCTTGGCGGCCTCATATTCGCGAACGAGTTTTTCGACATAGGCGGCGGTCGGCCCGCGCGACTTGATCGCGCCGATCCCTTGCCCGCAGCCCCAGATATCCTTCCACGCCTTGGCGTCTGTGTTGCCGCCTGAACCGAAATTCATCTTTGAGGGATCGCTTTCAGGCAGGTTATCGGGATCAAGGCCCGCCGCGATGATCGAGGGCTTCAGATAATTGCCGTGAACGCCGGTGAAGAGGTTGGTGTAAACGATGTCATCAGCGCCGTTGCTGACGATGGCGTCCTTGTAAGCGTCTGAGGCGTTCGCTTCATCCGTCGCGATGAAGGGCGAGCCGATATAGCCGAAATCAGCGCCCATCGCTTCCGCCGCGAGAACCGCGCCGCCGGTCGAGATCGATCCTGACAGCGCGATCGGCCCGTCGAACCATTCGCGGATTTCCTGGACGAGCGCGAAGGGGGAAATCACCCCGGCGTGTCCGCCGGCTCCCGCGGCGACGGCGATGAGGCCGTCGGCGCCTTTCTCGATCGCTTTCTTCGCAAAGGTGTTGTTGATGACGTCGTGGAGGACAAGCCCGCCATAGGAATGAATCGCCTGATAGACGTCTTCGCGCGCGCCGAGCGAACAGATGACGACCGGCACTTTATGCCGGACGCAAGATTCCATGTCCTTCATCAGCCGGTCGTTGGAGCGATGAACGATCTGGTTGACGGCGTAGGGCGCGGACGGGCGATCCGGATGCTTCGCATCGTGTTCGGCGAGCGCTTCCTTGATCTCGACGATCCATTCATCGAGCTTTTCCTGCGGCCGCGCATTGAGCGCCGGGAAGGAGCCTATAACGCCCGCCTTGCACTGCGCGATGACGAGTTTCGGATTTGAGACGATGAACAGGGGCGCCCCGATTGCGGGGATGCGCATTTTTTTCTTGATGTCGGCGAAAGTCGTCATTTAAGGCTCCGGTCGCTAGCGCCCTAAGGCTATGGGCGCTTTATCGCGTGCGCAATGTTCGCTTGCAGCCGGCGCGGCGGCGACCCGGGTTGAATCCGTGCGCCAACAATGGTCCTGTCCTTACCGTCAACAAGCCTTGACAGGGGAGGCGGAGAATGGCGAATGCAAATGGCGCCGCGCGCGCGGCGACCGGCGGCGGGTTTCTTGGCTGGGTCGAACGGACAGGAAACAAGCTGCCTGATCCTGCCTTTATCTTTCTTTATCTGATTGTCGCGCTTGTCTTTATCAGCGTCCTTACGGATATGGCCGGCGTCAGCGCGCTGCATCCGACCCAGAAAACCGACGCCGGCTCGCCGATCGTCATAGCGGCGATGAGTCTTCTGGCGCCGGAAAACATTCAGCGACTCTGGGTCGAAATGCCCGCGACGTTCACGCATTTCCATCCGCTCGGCTATGTGCTTGTCGTCATGCTCGGCGCCGGCGTCGCCGAACGCACGGGGCTTTTCGGCGCGGCTATGCGCGGCGCTGTGCGCGGCGCGCCGACATTTCTGCTGACGCCGATGGTCGCTTTCGTCGCCATGATGGGCAATCTTGCGGCCGACGCCGCTTATGTCGTTCTCGTGCCGCTTGCGGGCGTTCTTTATGCTGCGGCCGGCCGACATCCGATCGCCGGCATCACCGCGTCTTTCGCGGGCGTTTCCGGCGGTTTTTCCGCCAACCTCTTTCCGGGTCAGCTTGACGCGCTCCTGTTCGGCATCACCGAAGCGGCCGCGGAACTCATCCTGCCGGGCTGGGACGCCAACATCGCCGGCAATTGGTATTTCATCGCGGCGATGTTGGTCATCTTCCTGCCCGTGATCTGGTATGTCACCGACAAAATAGTCGAACCGCGGCTCGGTTCGTTCAAACCGGAAACAGAATCGGCGCGCCGCGCGCTCGGCGAAGACAAGCCTTTGTCCGAGGCGGAAAAGCGCGGCCTTCTTTACGCCGGCGGCGCGGTTCTCGCCGTGATCCTTTTGTGGCTTTTGTTCACCTATGGGCCGGGCACGGCGCTTCTTGATGAGGATGCGGAAGGGCCGGGGAGGCTGTCGCCTTTCTTCCGGTCGCTCGTCGCCGGCTTTTTCGTGCTTTTTCTCGCGGCCGGCTGGGCCTATGGCGCGGCGACAGGCTTAGTCAAGACGCATCGCGATATCGTCCGCATGATGACGGAATCGATGCAGGATCTCGGCTACTATCTCATCCTCGCTTTTTTCGCCGCGCATTTCGTCGCGATGTTCAACTGGTCGAATTTGGGGCTCATCTTCGCCGTCAACGGCGCGAATGCGATTGAAGCGTCGGGATTGCCGATGCCTGTCCTGCTCGTGCTGATGGTGCTGCTGACGGCGGCAGTCAACCTCTTTGTCGGCTCGGCGAGCGCCAAATGGGCGCTTTTGGCGCCGGTCTTGGTGCCGATGCTGATGCTGCTCGGCGTATCGCCGGAAGCGACGACGGCGGCCTATCGCGTCGGCGACGGCGCGACGAACATCATTACGCCCTTGATGGTTTACTTCCCGCTGATCCTGACTTTCTGCCAGCGCTGGCGGCCGGATTTCGGCCTCGGCAGCCTGACGGCGATGATGCTGCCCTATTCGCTGTTCCTTCTGGTCAGCGGCCTTATCCTGACGTTCATCTGGATCGCGCTCGGCTTGCCTCTCGGCCCCGCTGCGCCGGCGCATTTCGAAATGCCGGGCTAGGCGGGGCTGAAGCCGCCGCCGCTCACTCTCGATAGTCAAGCGGCGGCTTGCGGTCGCCGAGAAGCGATTTGTATTTGTAATTCTTGCCGCGCAGGGCCTCGAACTCGGCGCGCGCTTCATTGCGCAATTCTTCATTCTGATAGAGTTCGATCGCCGTCAGCGTCAGCGCCTTCGCAGCGACCGTCGCGCCTTTATGGCCGATCGACATGCCGCTCGCCGCGACCGCCTGCCATGAATGCGCAGCGGTGCCCGGCACCCAGGTCGCCGTCCTGAGGCCGACCGTCGGCGCGGCGTAGGAGACGTCGCCGACATCGGTCGATCCGTACCCCAAAGACTTCTCATAGGGCTGGATTTTTTCCTGATCGCCGAGCGCGGCGTCCGGATCGTTGAACGAGGCGTAGATCTTTTTCGCGAAGGCTTCTTCTTCTTTGGTGTAGTTGACGCCGCCGACTTCGACGAGCTTTTCATACATGACTTTCGCCAAAGTCTCATTGATGAGGAGCGGGTTATTTCCGTGGATGATCTCCCAGTCTACCTTGACGCCAGTTCCGAGCGCCGCGCCGCGCGCGGCGTCTTCAAGACGCGCCCATATCGCCTCAACGCCCGCCGGGTCCGGATGACGCACATAATAGAAGACTTCCGCTTCGTCCGGCACGACATTCGGCGCGCTGCCGCCTTTAGTGATGACGTAATGAATGCGCGCATCCTGATCGACATGCTCGCGCATCATGTTGACCATCAGGTTGAAGGCCTCAACGCCGTCGAGCGCCGACCGCCCGCGCTCCGGCGCGCCGGCCGCATGGGCGGAGACGCCGTGGAAGCGGAATTTCGCCGACCGGTTGGCGAGGCTTGTCCGCGCCTCGGCTGAGTTTTCATCATCCGCATGCCAATGAAGGGCGATGTCGACATCTTTGAAGAGGCCGTCGCGCACCATATAGACCTTGCCGGAACCGCCTTCTTCGGCCGGCGTGCCGTATAGGCGGATGACGCCCGGCGTTTTCGTTTCAGCGAGCCAGTTTTTGATTGCGATCGCGGCGCCGACGGAGCCTGCGCCGAAAAGATTATGCCCGCAGGCGTGGCCGGCGGTCTTGCCGTCGATCGGCGCGCGCGTCGCCATGGCGTCCTGATTGATGCCGGGCAGCGCGTCGAATTCAGCGAGCACCGCGATGACCGGACCGCCTGACCCCCATTCGGCGATGAACGCTGTCGGAATGCCGGCGACGCCGCTCTTGATCGAGAAACCTTCCGTCTTCAGCGCTTCTTGAAGAAGCGCTGAGGATCGCTGTTCCTTGTAGCCGACTTCAGCATAGCCCCAGATTTTCGAGGCGAGGTCTGCGATATCGCCGTGCCGCGCATCGATGCCGGCGATCACCTTTTTCGCTTCGGGAGATAGCGTCGGCGCCTCGGCGGCGAGAGCAGGCGAAAGGGGTAAGAAGGCGGCGGCCGCCAGGAACATCAGGCGCATCTTATCTCCATCGTCAGTCTGAATTTCTTCGACCCTACAATGATTTGGCGTTTCTCCCACCGTCAAGCGCGGCGGCGTGGAGAGGGGGCTCCTGATTTGCTTGACAATCGTCTGATTTTAAATGTATTTAACCTTATGGTTACAAAAAGCGCCGTCCCACGGACAGCCTTCGCCGCCATCGCTGACCCGACACGGCGAGCGATCCTCGATCATTTGCGGCGGGGAGAGATCGGCGCCGGCGATCTGGCGCGGCGTTTTCCGGTGAGCCGTCCGGCGATCGCCAAACATGTGCGCGTGCTGCGACAGGCGGGTTTGCTGAAAGAGCGACGTCAGGCGCAGCAGCGTTTTTATTCGCTGAACCCGGAAGGGCTGGCGGAGGTCGATCGATGGCTTCAGCCCTATCGGCTGTTCTGGGCTGCGCGGCTCGTTGATCTCAAGAATTTTGTTGAAATGAACGAAACGGAAAACTGAGGGAGAAGAGTATGGATGCGCAATATGTCTATGAATACGCCGTTCCGGTGACGTTTCCAGCTTCGCAGGCTGACACCTTCGCCGCGCTCTCGGACGAGAAGGCGCTGAAGGTCTGGTTTGCGGAGCACGCAGAAATCGACGCGCGCGAAGGCGGCGCTTATCGCTTTTGGGGAAAGCATACGCTCGACACCAAGCGACGCGGCGATGCGACGCAAACGATCGCGCATTACGGACCGGTTTCGACTTTAAGCTTTAATTGGCGCCTGCTTGGACGCGATAGCAAGGTGACATGGATTGTCGCGGCTGACGGCGAGAAGACGTCGAAAGTGACGATCCGTCACGAATTCTCCTCGCTTCCGGACGGCGTGCGCGCCAAGGAGATGATCGACGATTTATGGCGGCTCAACACAGGCAATCTCTGCTTTTATCTGATGGGGGAGCGGGAGATTTACCGCCCGGATTTCGACGATCCCAATCCCGTCGTCAGGCAGTCGATCGTCATCAACGCATCGCCTGAAAAAGTCTTCGCCGCGCTCATCACGCCTGAACAGATCAGCCAGTGGTTTCCGGCCCCGGCGCCGGTTGTTGAGCCGAAAGTCGGCGGCAAATACGGCTTCGGCTTTTCCTATGAGGTCGACGGCAAGAAGGTCGAGCCGCCGCCGATGACGATTCTCGAATTTGAAGAGAACAGGAGGCTTGCGATCAGCTGGCCCGACTGGCGCGGCGACGCTTCAGTGCCCGATCAAAAAGTGACGTGGACGCTCGAGCCGGCGGCCGACGGCAAGACGAAACTGACGCTGACGCATTCAGGCTTCATTCGCGCCGTCGACGTTTCCGATTATCCTTTCGGCTGGGTCGAGTTCCTGAACAAGATCGGCGAAGTCGCCATGAAGGGGTGAGCGCGCATCGCGCGTTTGAAAAAACCGTCATCGTGTTGACGGCGTCAGGCAGCGTTCAAGCGTCATGTGCCCGGTGACGGCGAGAACCGCTTTTTCAGGATCCGACGTGTCGAGAAGAATGCTGAGCCTGCCGTCATTCCACAGCGTCGCCATGCCGTGCACGAGCGACCATGCGGCCGCGCAGGCGGTTTTAATCTCGTCTTCGCCGGCGTCGGGAAGACACGCCGAAACGATTGCGACAAGCGGCGTCAGACTGTCGCGCCGCGCCTCGGCAAGTTCAGGGTCCGCGTCATCGCTCTGAAAGGGCGCGCCTTCCATCAGCCTGAACAGAAGCGGGTGTCGCAGGGCGAATTTGACATAGCCGAGGCCGAGCATGTTGAGGCGATGCTGCGGCGGATCGGCCTCATTGACCTGCGAGAGCATCATGGCGGTGAAGTCGCGGAAGCCTTGAGCGGCGACGGCCGACAGCAAGGCCTGCTTGTCCGCAAAGTGATGATAGGGGGCCGCTTGCGATACGCCGGCGGCCTTGGCGACGGCGCGCAGCGAGACGGCGTCCGCCCCGTCGCTCTCCACCATGGCGCGCGCGGCGGCGACCAGCGCAGCTCTCAGATCGCCGTGATGATAGGCGGCTTTGACGGGTTTCTCACTCATTTCAGTGCCTTAAGGCCGGGTTGGCGACGGAGAACTCGCATCTTGACATTGTTAAGATACGAGTTATCTTAACAATGTAAAGATTTGGCGAGAATGGCAAGGCGCCATCCTTTCAGGGAGACCGCCATGACGAGCAGGACTATTCCGAGTTTGACGCGGCGCGAGACGATCAAATGCGCGGCCGGCCTTATGATCGCCGGCGCCGCCGGCGCGTGCGCGCGTGAATCGGGCGGGGCGAGCGACGCCTATGACGCCGCGCCGGCGTGGATGCGCCTGCTTGGAGCGTCGGAGCAAGGCGGGCGCGATTATGCGCCGAGCGTCGAAGGCGAAATCCCCGCGGGCCTGCGCGGTTCGCTCTATCGCAACGGTCCCGGTCTGTTTGAGCGCGGCGCGTCGTCCATCCATCATTTGCTGGACGGCGACGGGCTTGTGCAGCGGCTGGGCTTCTCCGACGAGGGCGTCCGCTACCAGAACAAATTCGTCCGCACCGAGAAGTATGAGCTTGAGGAAGCGTCGGGGAAGCGCGAATTCGCGACCTGGACGACCCGCAAATCGAGCAATCCTTTTGATAATCTCGGCGGCGGCGTCACCCATAGCCAGGCGGGCGTCACTGTCTATCCAGTTCACGGCAAGATCCTGGCGCGGGACGAAGTCGGCCCGACATATGAGATCGATACGCACTCGCTCGATACGCTCGGAAACATGCCGGTCGGCGACGGTCTTCCGGGCGTGAATTTCAAGGCGCACAGCAAGCTCGATCCTAAAACCGGGGAGTGGATTATTGCGGGCGCTGAATTCGGTCGCTTTATGAAAGCGCATGTCGCTGTCTACGAACCCGACTTGAAATTGCGCCGGCAATTTTCCTTCGAGACGCCGCGGCAGGTTTATTTTCACGACTTCATCGCAACTGAAAATCATCTGATCTTCGTTTTGCACCCATGTTATCTCTCGGTGTTCCCGTTTCTCGCCGGCCTGAAGAGCTTCACCGACAGTTTAGAATGGAAAGGCGCTGACGGGAATCTCATCGCCGTCGTGTCGCGCGAGGGCGGGGAGCCGCGTTATTTCGAGGCGCCGGGGTCCTATATGTGGCACGCGCTCAACGCCTTCGAGTCCGGCGATGAGATCGTTGCGGATTTTGTCGGCTTTGACGAGCCGGATCATTTCATCGGGCAGGATGCGTTGTTCAAGAACATCATGCAGGGCCGGATGGGCCGCGCCGAAGCGGCAGGCAACATTCGCCGCTACCGGATGGATTTGAAGACCGACAAGCTGTCTGAAGAAATTCTCGATCACGGCAATCATGAATTTCCGATGATCGACGGACGCGCCGCAATGGCGCGTCACCGTGTCGGCTATTTCAGCTTCGGCGGGGTCGGCGGTTTCAACCGCGGTTTGAAGCGGTTCGATTATGAAACCGGCGCGGCTGATGCGTTTGATTTCGGCGCGCTGACCCATGTCGGCGAGCCGGTCTTCGCTGAAAGGACCGGCGGCGCGCTCGACGAAGGCTGGCTGATCGCGCAATGTCTCGACGGCGCGACAATGAAAAGCTTTTACGCCGTGTTCGATGCCCAATCGGTCAGCGCAGGACCGGTCGCGAAAATTCTGCTCGATCACCATCTGCCGATTTCTTTCCACGGCGGATGGAAGGCCTAGCGCCGGCGATGACGCGCCGCATCGCGCCAGATCTTCTCGGCCATATCGCCATGGCGCGCGTTAATGTCGGCGAGCTGCTCGATGGTCGAACTTTGTTCGATGCTATTGCGCCAGATTGTTAGGTCATTGATTCGAGCGCGGCTTGACCGCCGCGCAGATCAGCTCGAAGCTCAGCGATCTTGGCGCGGGAAACCGACGCCGCATAACCCGATGACAGGAGCGCTTGATATTTTCCGGCGCCGATGGCGCGAATTTCCAATATCGCGTCCTTGTTTACGATATGCGAACGATGAACCCGGATGAAATCTTCGGGCAATCGAGCGTGAACTGAACGCAAGGCCTCAGAAACAAGAAGATTGCGCCCGTTCGATAGGACGATATCGCTGTAATTCCCGGCCGCGCGCACCGCAATTATTTGCGCGGTTTTCAGGACTGTGAGTTTGCCCTGCTCACGGAATGAAATAGTGCTGTTTGCGGTTGTCGGCGCAGCACGCCGTTCTTTCGCTTCGGGAGCGGCGCGTTCAATCAAATAAATGTTGATGATGAGCGGAACGAGACAAACATAGAAATAGTTGTCGAGAAACTGATCCCATCCGGAAATCCCGGCGATGACAAACGGGCTTAGCCCGAATAAAAGGTTTAGCGATCTCGGATCGCCTTTGCGCAGCGCGAATAGGGAAAGACAGATCGCCCCCGCGACGCCGGTCCCAAGGATCGCCGAAATTTTTGTGTCCCACCCGGGAACGAGCAGCGCAGCGAGGATGACTATCGCGGTAACCGTCGCCGTTATTCGGCATAGATGGGCGGGCGCAGCGAAACGTGCGGCGTAACGGATCGTGAATATTGTAAACGCGGCCGCGCCGGCGACGATAATGGCGAGCCTGATCGCGTGGAGCGGATAGGGGTAATTGATGAGCGCTCTCGCCATCTCGCCGGTCGCCATCGCCGCCGCGGCGCCGATAATCGCCGCGCCGTCCGCTCGGTCGCGGCGCCCAACGCCGATTGGCAGCCCGCGCAACGCCGCCAAGGCGAAAAGGAGCGCTCCGATCGCAATCACCGGGCTCGAATATTCCCGCAACGATCGGCGAGCGTCGTCGGAATAGGGAACGACGCTGACCCGATGGAAGACATTTCTGGTCGGAAGGACATTCCGGTTGCTTGAGATTTTTATGACAACTTCGTTGACGCCCGAATGAATGGCGGACGACGGAATAAAATAGACCGCATCTATTTTTCCGGGGGTTTCATCAGGCGCGTTGTCAGCCGGGCGTCCGTTGGCGCCGATGGGAACGCCGTTCCAATAAGCCTCTGATGAAAAGAGCCCCGACAGGCGAAGCGCGAGCGGGCGATGATCGGTCGCCGCACCTGGATCGATGAAGTATAGAATCCGGTACCGTTGCGTGCCGCGCGGCGCAAGGTGATCCGGCCATGCCGGCGTCCACTGGACGCCGCCGCCGGCTTCTCTCCCATGCTCAGCTTCGAAACCGACGATTCGGCCGGCGGTGTTCGGTTCGCCGAAGTTTTGCGATGCAGCAATGAGAACCATCACAAGCGCCGACAACAGCGCCGCCGCCTGCCAATGGAGGATTCGGGAGGGCGAACCGCAATTACGCAGCAATTCAGAAGCGGAATGATGCATTTCACGGATTTACCATTGGGCGCGCCGGTCCGGTACCGTATTTTCGATAAAGCGACCGAATTCGGCGTGCCTATTTCAAATTCAGGAGCGTTTGGTGGTTCAACAGAAGACGGTCGCTTGCTGCGCGGCCTTGATCGGCGCTGCGTTGTCGGGGGCGCAACCTGCGGCGGGTGAGGATTTTCGCGCAATCGACAGCCTCATTGCGCCGTTTGTCGACGCCGGAATGTTTGACGGCGCCGTGCTTGTCGATCGCGGCGGGACGATCGTTTACGAACGAAGTTTTGGTCGCGCCTCGCACGAGTTCGGAATAGAGCATGACCGCCAGACCCGTTTTCGCATTGCGTCCGTTTCCAAGGACTTGACGGACGCGGCCCTTGGGGCGCTGATCGAACGGGGCGTATTGACGCTCGACACGCGCGTTGCGGCCTATTTGCCCGATTTTCCGGGCGCCGACCGGATTACGGTGCGCCACATCATTGAATTTTCATCCGGCATCCCGCACACGAACGAGCAATCCTGGGGGCGTGGAGACATCGCGGTTTCACGCGAGGAATTGCTGGCGCGGCTTGCCGCATTGCCGCTCGATTTCGAACCCGGAACCGACAGGCGCTATTCAAATGGCGGTTATGCGGTTCTCGCCTATATGATCGGCGCGGCTGAGGGATCGGATTACTCAACGGCGATGCGGGACCTCGTCTTCGAACCGCTTCGCATGACGGATTCCGGCGACATCCTAAACAGCCGCGATGTGATTGAACAAATGGCTGTCGGTTATGAGCCGGGACCCGAAGCCGGCAAACCGCGCCATCCGCGCCCTTACGCCGTCGAAACCCGCCCAGGCGGAGGATCTCTTTATTCGACGGCCCGCGATCTTCGAAAATTCTATCGGGCGATCCTCGAAAACAAATTATTCAATTCCGAGATCCGACAGCAGCTCTTCCATCTCGATGACGCGCCGTTGGAGACGACGGGACGATCGCCCGGATTTTCGAGTCAAATCCTCGCGAACAAGGAGGCGGATTCAATTACGATAATCGTGTCCAATAATTATGCATTCGCGCAGGGGCTCGCTGACGAGATTTCCAGGCTCGCCGACGGAAAGAAGCGCACATGGCCGGCGATCAAGCTCAGTCACACGCCCATCAAGCCCGATGATCCGCGCCTGGGGCGGTATCGCTGGCCGGATTTCATCGACGCGCAAGGCGACATCGAAATCGCTTCTGACGGCGGATTGGCGTTTGTCGACGAAGAAAACGACTATGCAAGCGCCCTGTTGCCGCTTGATGACGGCTCGCTCCTTTTCACGATGTACTATTTCGTCTGCGCGAATCCGGACGATGACACGCGCGACTTGGTCTGTACGCCGATCGGAGCTGACGCGCGTTCGGGGCTGCGATTAACCCGGATTGGGGATTAGGTCGAGATCGACGTGGTTCGCCGGGAACTGGAAATTCTAGATCATCGGGCGCGATTCCTGAATCGCGCCCGACGATCAAGTTGTTATTCCAGCGCGCCTTTTCGCGCAAAACCGATTTCCACTTTTGCGCCCGGCGCGCTAAAGGCGGCGGAAAATACGCGGACGATTAATTAATCGCGCGCCATTTCTCGCTCAGACAATTACGCGACTTCGACCTGATAGGCGGCTTCGGGCAAGTCTTCGCCGAAGGCGCGCTGATAGAATTCGGCGACGGTCGGGCGCTCAAGCTCATCGCATTTGTTGAGGAAGGTGACGCGGAAGGCGTAGCCGATATCCTGGAAGATCTCGGCGTTCTGCGCCCAGGTGATGACGGTCCGCGGGCTCATGACGGTCGCGAGGTCGCCATTGATGAAGGCGTTGCGCGTCATGTCGGCGACGCGCACCATCGCGTTGATCGCTTCGCGGCCTTCTTTTGAATCGTAGAGCGGCGTTTTGGCGATGACGATTTCGACTTCCTCGTCATGCGCGAGGTAATTCAATGTCGTGACGATCGACCAGCGGTCCATCTGGCCCTGATTGAGCTGCTGCGTGCCGTGATAAAGCCCGGTCGTGTCGCCGAGACCGATGGTGTTCGTCGTCGAGAAGAGACGAAACCACGGGTTCGGATGCAGCACCTTGTTCTGGTCGAGCAGCGTCAGGCGCCCTTCAGCTTCAAGCACGCGCTGGATCACGAACATGACGTCCGGTCGGCCGGCGTCATATTCGTCGAAGACCAGCGCGACGGGCCGCTGAAACGCCCAGGGCAGGATGCCTTCCTTGAAGGCGGTCACCTGCTGGCCGTTTTCAACGACGATCGCGTCCTTGCCGATCAAATCGATGCGGCTGACATGGCTGTCGAGATTGATGCGGATGCAGGGCCAGTTGAGGCGCGCCGCGACCTGCTCGATGTGGGTCGACTTGCCGGTGCCGTGATAGCCCTGGACCATGACGCGGCGATTGAACGCGAAGCCTGCAAGGATCGAGCGGGTCGTCTGCGGGTCGAAGCGATAGGCCTTGTCGATCGCCGGCACATACTCATTCGCTTTGGAAAACGCCGGCACGGGCGTGCGGAAATCGACGCCGAAGATTTTCTTCGCGTCCACCGTCACATCGGGCTTTTCCATGAATTTGTCGTCGATCGCCGCCATAACGCTCATTCAACCGCTGAAATCGCGGCGGACACTTGCCCGAAAGGCCAAGGATTTCAAGGGCGCCGATCAGCGCTGGGGTTCGGTCCTCGTCGCATCGAGCCAGGCGGCGAGGGCGGCGATCAGCGTGTAGGAAATAAGCGCCAAAATCGCGAAGATCCGGATATCGGCCGGCGGCGCGCCAGTCGATGAATAGACCTCAATCCCGATAAGGGCGGCTATGACGATAAAGGGGGCGACCTTTCCGATCGCGCCTTTCGCCGCCGTTCCGCCGAGATAGAGGATGAAGCCGCCAAGGAGGAGACCGATTTCGACGCCCTTGCTCAAAGCCAGAGATGACCACAGGCCGAAGCCGAGCTTGACGTCGGAGCCGGGAAAGAGCGCCAGGTCTTCCGCATGAACGATGAGATCGGCGAGCCAGTGGCTGAAAATCGCGACGCCGATCAGAACCGCGCCCGGCAGCCCCGCGCCGCGATTGAGAATAAGGCGATAGATCGCCGCGCCGGCGGCGGACCAGAACGCGGCTGCGGCGAGGCTGTGCGTATAGGGCATGAAATAGAGATCGAGATCGCTCGCTTCCATG
Organism: uncultured Alphaproteobacteria bacterium; assembly: GCA_937895955.1. Classification (GTDB taxonomy): domain Bacteria; phylum Pseudomonadota; class Alphaproteobacteria; order Caulobacterales; family Parvularculaceae; genus Amphiplicatus. The sequence goes on from CALAZI010000107.1 coordinate 30,521, forward strand.
ATGCCCGGAACGATGCGGGCCTGTTCCACCCCTGCCAGGATGAAGGCGGCCCACAAATAATCAAGGAACTGGACGGCGACGAAATAATGCCAGAGCGGGACCGAGGGCGTCAGGGGCTTCAGCGCCGCGGCCGGCGCGTAATGACCGATGAACATGACGCCCCTTTCTCGGTCCAGGACCGCCTAACAGAAACCCGCTTTCTTGAGAATCTGGTGCGCCTTGACGACGTTTTGCAATTGCGTTTCCGCGCTTCTGTCCCCGCCATTGGCGTCAGGGTGAAACCGGCGCAGCATTTCCGCATAGCGGCGGCGAATGTCCGCCGCCGGCGCGGTGACGGCGAGATCAAGCGTCTCAAACGCCTTTTGCTGCAGCTTTGAGAGCGGACGTCCGTCGCGCATGGCGATCGGCGTTCGCGCGGCTGTCTTCACCGCTTCGGTGAAAAGCCCGAAAGCGTCGCGAATATCGGCGGGCCCGCGCGCGCGCGATGCGGTTCTGGCGCGCTCATTCTTGCCCATCGCCCAGGTCGGACGGTCGCCGTAAATATTCGAAAGTCGCGCCGCTTCCGCTTCCTTTTCGGAGAGACCCTCGAAAAAATTCCATTGCGCGTTGTGCGCGCGCGCGTGCGCAGCGCAGAGCCAGACCTTGACGTTCGTCTCGCGCGGGCTTTTCGAGGCCCTGACGACGGCCTTTTCGTCGCACCCGTCCTGGTCGCACCGGCGCGTGTGACGGCTCGCCCAGGCCGGCTCTTTTGCGGCCTGGCCTGGCGGCTTGACGCGGATGTCGTATCCGTGGCGCGGGCGGTAGGAATAGCTCATGGGCCGATTATGGTGCGCGCCTTGCGTTGATACAATCTTGACAGGCCGAGAAGACCGAGCGAGGGCGTTGAAATTAAACAAATTTGCGAGATTGAGCCGATGAAGGTCGCCGAACGGATCGACGCCAAATTGCGGGCGGGGCTTGCGCCCGAGCGTCTCGATATCAAGGACGAATCGCACCTGCACGCCGGCCATGCCGGCGCGCGCGCCGATGGCGAATCGCATTTCCGCCTGCTCATCGTGTCATCGAAATTCGACGGGGTGAGCCGCGTCGCGCGCCAGCGCCTTGTCAACGACCTTCTGCGCGAAGAACTCAGCGAGCGCATTCATGCGCTCGCCATGAAAACGCTGACGCCCGCCGAATATGAAAAGGAAGCCGCTCAGTCCCGGTAAGCGATCACGCTCTTAGTAAGGCCGAAAACTCTTTCACGCGCGATTTCTGCGTCGGGAAAAAGCGCTCGCATCTGTCCCTCGTCAATGAGGCGCGCCGATTGCACTCGTCGCATTGACTCATCGACCGTCTTCTTCGCTTCGGCAAAGCCGAGCGCAAACCTCTTCACGAGACGATAGCGAAGCTGTTCCGGCAGCCAGTGAATGAAGAGACAACGAAAATGCGGTTCATAGGGAAACCAGAAATTCGGCGTCTGGACGTAATAGGCCGGCGCAAGCCGGCGGACATTCGCCGCCATCTTCGCCATCCGGTCCCAGTCGCCGACATGCTCGATCACGGAGTTCGAGTGAACGAAATCAAAGCTCATGTCATCGAGGCCCGATAGGTCGGCGGCGTCGCCGTCGAGATAGCGGAACTTGCCCTGCGCCGACTGCGCTTCCTTCGGATTGATCAGCGTCACTTCCAGCGGACGGTCCGCAACGAAGCCTTCCGCGATGTCCCAATAATATTTCGTCCCGCCGATATCGGCGATCCGGCAACGTCCCTTCTCCGCAATGACGCGGTCGATCATCGTCCCGACGCGCGCAAAGCGCTGCGCGCGAAACCGGCGCGACAAGGCGTTCGGATCGCCATAGGCGCGCGCGACCATCGCCTTTGGGTCGATTTGGGCGGGCGCGGCTGGGCTTTGAGCGGAAACGGCCATCAGGAATGAATAGACGCGCATTCTTAACGGTCGATTTACCGTTCATCGAAGATTGCGATCGCGCGTGAACCAGCCGAGACTGGCCCGGCGCGGGGTGAGGGGATTTATTGTGGAAATGGCGTTGGCGCCGGCGACGACGGCGCTCATCCTGGTCAACATCATCATCAGCCTTTACGCCTTTTACGGCGACCGGACCTTTATCAACCAGTTCGCGTTTCAGGTTCGCGCCGTGCGCGATCAGAGGCAGCATTACCGCATCGTCACATCGAGCTTCCTGCATGCGAATCTCGCCCACCTCTTTTTGAATTTGCTGACGCTTTATTTTTTTGGGCCGGTCGTTGAAGAAACGCTCGGCAAGTTCGGATTTCTCGTCGTCTATTTCGGCGCCATTCTCGCCAGCGGATTCGTCTCACTGCGCGTCAATCGCGACAATCCCGCCTACGCTTCGGTCGGCGCATCGGACGCCGTATCGGGGGTCGTGCTTTCCTATTGTTGTTTTTACCCGTTCCATAAGCTTTACATCCTGTTCCTGCCGATCGGGATTCCGGCCATTTTGTACGGCGCGATTTTCATTCTCCTTTCCGCGCAGATGATGGAGCGCAAGGATCGCATAATCGCGCATGAGGGCCATCTCGGCGGCGCGCTCGCCGGCATTGCGCTGACGATCCTGATGCGCCCCGATGTGGTGACGCGGCTCTTTTAACGCATGCTGGGTTGGTGCTAGATTCGCGCCCGACATCGTTCGGGAGGCTCGCTTGCGTCATCTCATCATCATCGCCGCCGTCATGGCGCTCGCGGCCTGCGCGACCGCGATTGGGACGGCGTACGGACCTGCGGATTCCAAGGGTTTCGGCTATGAAGAAACCCGCATCGAGACGAATCGCTATCGCATCAGCTTCGCCGGCGACGGCGCGACGCCGCTGACGGTCGTTGAGGATTACGCGCTCCTGCGCGCCGCCGAGTTGGCGCTTGAGGGCGGCTATGACTGGTTTCGCGTCATCGGCCGCAGCATGGATCAACAGGAAAAAGGCGGCGTCGGTCTCGGCGCCGGGGTCGGCGGCGGCGGGCGCAATGTCGGCGTCGGCGTAGGCGGCAATATCGGCAATATCGGCGCGCGAAAGTTTTATACGGTGCGTCTCGAAGTTCTGCTCGGAAGCGGCGAGAAGCCCGCTGATGACGCCGGCGGCGAAATCTATGACGCGCGCTCCGTCGTCGATACGATTCGCGCGCGCATGGACGGTGCGGCGGCGCAATGATCTGGGACGAATTGCGCCGCATCGTTACGCATGAAAACGCGAACGGCCGCTCGTCGGTGCTGATCGACGGCAAGCCGGCGAAAGTTCTTGCGGTTGAAGAGGGCGGTCTTGCTGAAATATGGACGGCCGCGCTCGGCGCCGGCCTCCTAGACGGCGCCGACAAACTCGCCGGGGAAGACGTGCGGCTTGAACCGGCGCGCGGCGCCGTCAAGATCCGCTGGTTCACCGTGCCGGCGGAAAACAAAAGCGCGACGGCGCAAGAGCGTGAGGCGGAGGCGGCGTTCGCCTTTGCGGCCTGCGGCGCCGCTCATGCGCGAGTCGATGTGTCGCGTCATCCGATGATGCATGAAACCGACACGCTCGACGCGATCATTCTTGTCAAAGGGTCGGTCGATTTGCTGCTCGACGACGGCGAGGCGACATCGTTAAAGCCCGGCGACGTCGTCATCCAGCGCGCAACCAATCACGCCTGGGTCAATCGCGGCGGGGAAACGGCGCTGCTGGTCGCCGTGCTCATCAACGCTCATCAGCGCTGAGGTTACAGCATCTCAATTATGCTAAAATATTACCCGGTAATTGGGGGAATTGAGTGCGCTTGGAAAATCCCATATACCCCCAATGGGTATACGGGAGAGAGTGATGACAGAGAATGAATTGAGATGGGCCGTCGCCGCGATTATTTTCGCGCTTGGGGTCTATATGGCGGCGCGCTCGGCGCTGTTGCGACGGTCCGGCGTGCCGGTCAACCAGCTTGCAGCAAGGGGAAATCTTGCGCAGCGCGCGATCATCGGCCTTGGCGTGTTGTTCGGCGGTTACCTATTGGCCCGCGCCCCGTTCCCAGCGCTTGATTATTGGACGGCGACGCAAGCCTCGCCGGCGCCGTTCGCCGCGATCGCCGTTCTCCTTGCCGGCGGCGTAATCATCATTGCGGCGCAGGGCGGCATGGGACGCTCCTGGCGCGTCGGCGTTCCGGCGGGAGAGGGCGATGTTGAGAAGCTGGTGACAAAGGGGCTTAACAGGATTTCGCGCAACCCGACTTATCTCGGGATTATGGTCTTTCTCATTGGGACGGGGCTTGCTGCGCCGGGTCCTTTGACGCTTGCGGCGATTGTCCTATCGTTCGCGGCGTTGAGCTTTATCATCAGCCGAGAAGAAAAATACCTGAAAGAGAAATTCGGCGCCGACTACGACGCCTACGCCCGCCGCGTCAGGCGCTGGATCTGAAAGAAAGTCATGACGGAAGAAAATCTCGCCGCCGCGTTTAACGATATGAATGCGCCTTTCGCCCGGATGATCGGGGTCAGGATGACGTTTGTGACGAAAACGCGGCTTGAAGCCGAATTGACGGTGACGCCTGACCATTGCACCATCCCGGCGACGATGCATGGCGGCGCGATGATGGCCTTCGCCGACAATATGGGCGGCTGCGGCGCCTTCCTCAACATGCCCGAAGGCATGATGACGACGACGGTCGAAAGCAAGACGAACTTCCTGCGCCCCGTGCCGGTCGGCCAGAAGGCGATCGCGGTGACCGAGCCTGTTCATATCGGCCGTTCGCTGCAGGTCTGGAAAACTGAAATCCGCCGCGAGGACGGAAAGATCGCCGCCATCGTCACCCAGACCCAGATGATCCTGAAGGCGCGGGAATGACGGCGCTTGATCGCGCGCGGCAATATGCGCGGGCGTTTCTCGCCCGCTCGAACGATCCGGTGACGGCGCTTTACGCCGGCGAGGCGGCCTGGCTCGCCGGCGCTGAGGAAATCGCCGTCGCCATCTGGTCGGTCGGCGACGATCTCGATTCGCAGATGCTGCGGCTTGAAAACGACGAGCGCGCGCCGGAGGAAGCGCGCGCCATATCGCGCATGGCGAGCGCGGCGTTTAAAAAGCATTTCACGCATCTTCATGCTGACGCGATCGGCAAGTTCGAACGCGACGCGGGCGTTGGCATTCCGCGCATCGCGAACGCCGTCTGGCCGCTCACCCATGACGGCGCCGTCGACTTCAGAACGCCGCTGCAGCGCCCGACCGTGTTCTATGTTCCGGATTTGCCGGCCGCGCCGGTCGAGGCGAATGCGCGTTTTCCATGGATCGCAGAAATTGAAGGCGCCTGGGCCGCCATTCGCGCTGAATATGAACGGGCTTTCGCGGCGAACGTGCCGATGACGCCCTATGTGCCGGCGAGAATGCGGGGCGAGGAATGGCGCAAGCTCGCCGGCGCTGAAGACTGGTCGGCCATTCATCTGTTCAAAGACGCGCAAAGAATGCCCCTTGCTGATCATTTTCCGAAAACGGCGGCGGCGCTTTCCAATGTCGATCTCGTCTCGATAGACGGCGTGCCGCTTGAGGCCTTTTTTTCGCGCTTAAAACCAGGCGCGCATATTCCTCCGCATTACGGTTTGACGAATTCGCGCATGACGGTTCATCTCGCGATCGACGCGCCGGCGGAGTGCGCGATCCGGGTCGGCGAGACGACCTATTCCTGGCGCGATGGGGAAGTCGTCGCCTTCGATGACAGTTTCGAACACGAAGCCTGGAACCGGTCGGATCGCGATCGCGTCGTCCTTATTTTTGAGGCCCATCACCCTGATCTGACGCCTGAAGAACGAAACGCCGTTGAACGCGCCTACAGCGTCCGCCAGAATTGGCTCAAGGGACGCGGCAGACTGGTGCGGGAATTCGCGACAGGGCGGTGACGGCATGGGGTATAAGGTCAATCTGACGGAAAGCTTTTTCCCGGCCGTCGCCGACGGGGACTGCCGGTCGCTGACGATCGGCGCCATGTTGCGCGAACAGGCAGAGGCGTTCCCGGACCGCCCGGCGATGAAGGAGCTCGCCTATTCCGGCGATATTGCGCGGGTCTGGACCTATGCGGGTCTCCTGCGCGATTCGGAGCGTCTCGCCCGCGCGCTCGCGAGCCGTCACAGGCCGGGCGCGCGCGTCGCCGTCTACGCCAACAACATTCCCGAATGGGTTCTGATGGAGATGGGCTGCGGCCTCGCCGGCGTGACGCTCGTCACGGTCAATCCCGCCTACCAGCCGCGCGAACTGAGATTCGTACTTGAGCAGTCGCGCGCCGAAGCGATTTATCTCGTCGATGAGTTTCGCGGCAATCCGATGCGGAAGATCGCTGAAGAAGCGTGCGCAGGCAAGGCGGCGATCAAGCGCAAGATTCTTTTGACCGACCATGACGCCTTGTTCGCCGGTGAGGATGCCGGCGTATTGCCGGACGTCGCGCCTGAAGACGTTGCGCAAATCCAGTACACCTCTGGAACGACCGGTTTTCCAAAAGGCGCATTGCTTCATCACCGGGGTCTCATCCAAAACGGGATCGACGGCATGCGCCGCGCCGGGCTCAAGTCCGGCGATGTCTTCATCCATCACATGCCGATGTTCCACACGACGGGCTGCGCCATCATGACCCTTGGCGGGCTCGCCGTCGGCGGGACGTTTTTGCTGGCGCCCGTCTTCGACCCGGAAATGATCGTGCGCGTCATGGAGCGCGAGCGGTCGAAATTCTGCCTCGGCGTGCCGACGATGCTTGTCGCCTTGATCGACGAGGCGAAACGAAGCAAGCGCGATCTTTCATCCGTCAAACGCATGATGTCGGGCGGCGCGATGGTCGCGCCCGAGCTTTGCCGAAAGGCGAAGGAAACCTTCGGCGCCGCGATCCAGATCGTCTACGGCCAGACGGAATCGTCGCCCCTGATCACGCAGGCCTGGCATGACGACAGTTTTGAGGATTTGACGGAAACCGTCGGCCAGCCGCTGCCGCATGTCGACGTTTCCATTCGCGACCCGCGGACGAATGAAATCATGCCGATCGGCGCGCAGGGCGAGATTTGCGCGCGCGGCTATAACATCATGCACGGCTATAATGACGACCCGGCTGCGACGGCGAAAACGATTGACGCCGAGGGATGGCTGCACACCGGCGATCTCGGAACGATGGACGCGCGCGGCTATCTGAAGATCACCGGGCGCGTCAAGGAAATGATCATCCGCGGCGGCGAAAATCTTTTCCCGGCGGAAATCGAAAACGCGCTGCTTGAGCACCCCGCGATCGCTGAGATCGCGATCGTCGGCGTGCCGGATGAAAAATGGGGCGAGGAGGTCGCGTGCTTCATGCGCTGCGTCGGCGACGTGCGCCCTGATGCGACTGAGTTGAAAGCCTTCATCCGCGAACGCCTGTCGCCGCAGAAAACGCCGGTCTATTGGATTCACGTCGAGGAATGGCCGCTGACAGGCTCGGGCAAAATCCAGAAATTCAAACTCGCCGAGGCGTTTCAGCGCGGGGAATTCACGCCGCTCAAAGCCTGAGCGAGCAATTTGAACTGATCGAGCGTCAATTCCTCGGCGCGCTGCGTTTCTTTGACGCCGGCGGCGGAGAGCGCTTCGGAGAGCGTATCGCCGAAAACGCCTTTAAGCGATGAGCGCAGCATTTTCCGCCGCTGGCCGAACGCCGCCTGCGTGACGCGCTCAAGCGCGACGAGATGGTCGAAACGCGCCGGCGCGGGTCGAAAAAGAACGACTGACGAGGCGACCTTAGGCGGCGGCGTGAAAGCCCGCGCCGGAAGGTCAAATGCGCGGGAGGGCGCACTCGCCGCCTGCGCGATGATGGACAGTCGCCCGTAAGCTTTCGAGCCGGCGCGCGCGAGAATGCGGTCGGCGACTTCCTTCTGGAACATCAGCGCCATCAGCGACCAGAGCGGCGCGTCGCCGGAATGATTAGCTCGCAGCCATTTGATCAAAAGCTCGGTCGAGATGTTGTAGGGGAGATTGGCGATGATTTTCACGGGAAGACGCGGCGCAATCGCCCGTTCATCGACACGCATCGCATCGTCTTCAATGAGGGTGAGCCGCCCAGGATACGCGCCGGCGATCTCCTCAAGAGCGTCGATGCAGCGCGCGTCGCGTTCGACCGCGATCACGTCAGCGCCGGCTTCAAGCAGCGCGCGCGTCAGCCCGCCGGGGCCGGGACCGATTTCAAGGACGAGATCGCCGGGCGCGACTTCCGCGCCCCGCGCTATCTTTCGGGTGATATTGAGATCGAGAAGGAAATGCTGTCCGAGCGCTTTTTTCGCGCCAAGGTCGAACCGCGCGATGACGTCGCGCAGCGGCGGCAACCCCTCATCGCTCATGCGGCGGCGCGCCGCGCCGACGCCATTCGCGCGGCGAGATTGATCGCGGCGACAAGGCTTCCGGCGCGCGCAACTCCCTTGCCGGCGATGTCGAGCGCCGCGCCGTGATCCGGCGAGGTGCGAATGAAAGGAAGGCCGAGCGTCACATTGACCGCCTCATCGAAGGCGAGGGTTTTCGCTGGGATCAGCGCCTGATCGTGCAGCATGCAAAGCGCGGCGTCATAGGTTGCGCGCGCCGCGGCGTGGAACATAGCGTCGGCGGCGTGCGGTCCGCTCGCCGCGACGCCTTCCTTGCGCAGTTGATCAATCGCGGGCGCGATGATGTCGATTTCCTCCCGGCCGAGATGGCCGCTCTCGCCGGCATGCGGATTAAGACCGGAGATCGCAAGGCGCGGCGCGTCGATGCCGAAATCGTTTTTCAGGGCGTCGGCGACGATCAGCGCTTTTTCAACGATCATTTCAATCGTCAGCGACGCGGCCGCGTCGCGCACCGACTGATGGATGGTGACCGGAACGGTTTTAAGATCGGGTCCCGCGATCATCATGACTGCGCCGCGTTTGCGCCCCGCCCGCATCGGCGCCGAAGCGGCGAGCGCATCGAGATATTCCGTGTGGCCGGGAAAATTGAATCCAGCGCCGATAAGGCTCGATTTCTGGATCGGATTGGTGACGACGCCTGCGGCGTCGCCAGACAGGGTAAGCTTGACCGCACGCTCGATCGACGCGATCACCGCCGGCGCCGAGGCGGGGTCTGCGGCGCCTGATTTCGCCCGCGCAGGAATTTTAAGATCAAGGATCGGAAGCGCACGGTTGAAAACCGACAGAGCATCGCCGGCTTTTTCGATCGCTTTGACGGCGACGCCGGCATTTGCGAAAAGCGCAGGGTCGCTCAGAAGAAAAAAAACGGGCCCGTTCTCACGAAGTGTTCGCCAGGCGGCAAGCGTGATCTCGGGGCCGATCCCGCCGGGTTCGCCCATCGTGAGCGCCAGCGGCGGGCCGGAATGCGCGTTCATGACGGTCGTCAGCCGTTCGGCGTCGGCGCAGGTTGTGCAGCGCCCGGCGCGCCTGGAATTGCGAGCAGCACGTCGACTGTTGATTTGCGCTCGACGTCTCTCAGATATTGTTGGGCGATCCGTTCAAGCTGGCGCGAATAGAGACGGTCCTCGACTGCGCTAGGCGATGGAATGCCGAGGCCCTCGTCGACCTCGCAGGCGAAGAACACATGAAAATAACCGTCCGCCTCAACCATTTCGCTCAACTCTTCTCGCGAGAGATTGTCGATCGTCGGCCGGAACCGCTCATCGGCGGAGCCAAGCGTGACGTTTTCGATGAGCGCCGTCGACACGTCCGCCCCAAGATCCTGCCGCAAGGTCCGGCCGCCGGCGCATGCTTCAGACGTTTTCAGCTTTTCCAACGCGGTTCGCGCCGCAGCCCGTCCTGTTGATACCGGCGTTGAAGCGTAGGCGAGCGTCCAGCTCATCTCGCCTTGCTTGACCGCCGCGCGCTTGTCGCGCACCGCGAGGATCATGAAGGCGCCTTCCGACGGGATCGGATTGGTGACGGCGCCGGGCGGCAATTCGCGGATGGCGGCGTCGAGTTCGGGCGGCAATTCGCCGGAACGAATCCAGCCCATGTCGCCGCCCGCCGCCGCCGTCGTGCAGGCGGAAAACTGTTGCGCAACGACAGCGAACGGAACGCCGCGACGCATCTGCTCAAGCAGCTGCAGCCCGCCCTGATAATAAGCCTCCGCCTGATCGGGCGAGGGGACGGCGATGCAGATTTCTGAAATCAGGAATTGCTCCTGCGTCGCGTCGGCCCTCATCCGTTCAATCGTCGCCTCGACGTCATCGTCATTGACGCGGACGCGGTTGCCGTAGCGGCCCTGCACAAGCCGGGGCCACACGATCTGGGAGGTGATCTGGCTGCGAAGCGCATTGACGGAAATGCCTTCGGCTTCGAGCGCTTTGGTGAAATCTTCGAGCTTCATGCCCGACTGGGCCGCCATCGCACTCAACTCGTTGTCGACCTCGCCCTCTTCGGGATTCACGTCGAACTCGCGGGCTTCATAGAGTTTGAGCCGTTCCTCGACGAGGTCGCGGATTGCGCGCTGCTGCAATTGGGGCAGCATCTGGGCGTCGATGCGTCCGCCGGACGAGATCAGCATCATGCGCATGCGCTGCTGGACGTCGAAGGTCGTGATAACCGAATCATTGACCACCGCGGCGACAGCGCTCGCCGGGCCCGTATAGGATTCCGGAATAGCGGGCGAACCGGCCTGTTGGGCCTGCGCGCCGCCGACCGCCATGCTGGCGATTGCCGCTAACGCCGTTGATCTCAAAAGGTTTTTCAGAGTCTTTTCAGCCGTCACTCGAACCTGCTCCAACGCCGCTTTCGGCTCCGCCTTGCGGTCATCCGGGCCGCCGCCGCGTTCCGCTTGTGGCGCGGAAAATAGACGAAATTGGGGTCGGCGCAACAAGGGACGCCCTCCAGGGTTAATCGACGAGCGAACGGAGCGTAAAGCGGACCAGGAAAGCGTTGTCCGGTTCCAGGCCGCGATCCTGCGTCCGGTCGCGACGATAGGTCAGCTCAAACAAGGAGCATTCGTCCTGATAGCCGAGGATGAAGTCCTGGCGGATGGTGCGGCCCTGCGCCAGGTCTTCGCGCCATCCGGCCCCCGCGTACCAGTTCTTCGTCAGCTTGAAATTCATGCGCGCATTCAGCTCTTCGCGCACCCTGACGCCGCCGATCGACACCTCGTCATTAAGGCGAACATAGGTGGCGTTTCCGCGGAACCGCCAGTAATTGAGATAGGCCATCGACTCGGCGCGTTTCAGCGATCCGTCGGCGTCGGAAATCCTGAACCGGTTTTCAACGCCGATAATGCGTTTGTAGTGAATATTGACCGAGCCGACATAGTCGGAGCTTTCGCCGCCAAGTCCCGTCGCCGGATCGAAGGCGCTTGAAGACTGCAGACGATATTGCTGTCCGATTTCGCCTTCCAGCGTGATGCCGTTGTCGAATTCGGCGGACAGCGCGACGCCGGCGTTCATCCGCTGACCGTCTTCAAACGCATCGAAACCGGTCGATTTGTTAAAATCGAACAGGCCGGCGTAGTCGAATTCGACGCTTTGCGAATCCTCGTTGATGATGTCGACGCCGTTGCGTCCGGTGGGACTGGCGACGAGTTGCACGCGGGGTTCGAGAAACAGCCTTGCGCCGTCGAAATGGCGGACGAGCGGGTAGGACCATTCCACGCCGACAGACGGCGCAAAGCGGCCGTCGATCCTGTTGTCGTCCGCGACGCCTTGCCTGTTTTCGGAGCCCTCGTTGAGGTCTTCGTAGCGGAAAAGATCGCCGCGCAATTCGGCGAAGCCTTTGAAACGGTGTCCGCCCGGCGTGATTTCCTCCCGCTCCCAATAGGCGCTGCCGGTCAGTCGGCGCGTGTCGACGCCGCCCGTGCGCTGCAGCGAGGCGAAGTTGAAATTGATGACTGCGTCGCCGCCGACAGCGGGCGGCGGCGTCAGATATTGTTTGAAGTCGATAACGGGCAGCGCGTAGGGCGTCAGGCTGGCGACGTCCTGTGCTTGCCTGACGTTGGGATCCTGACCGAGGAACTGGTTGCAATTAGACGTGTTGGCGCTGAGACGTTCGCCGGTTGAGAGATCGCAAATCGTAACGGTGCGAAGCTCCTGGAACGTATAGCTGTCTACTTTCAGTTCAGTATTCTCGTCGCCCCATCGCAGATAGGTGTTGGTGCGAAGGCGGTTTGTCTGCGATGTGTCGAGTTCCTTGCGCAGATCGCCCCGTCGCCGCACGTCGTAGCGCCGCAGATAGGTGTCGTCCGACACGCGCTCGACATCGTAGCCGACGCGCAGATTGTCGGCGAGATCGCGATGGCCTTTGGCGAAAACATGCCAGCGCTTGCCGGGCACGTCGACTTCTGTCGGGTCTGGCGTGTAATCGATATAGCCGCCCTGGAAGACATGATAGCCGCTGTCGTCGCGGCGGCGATATTCGCCTTGCCAGAGTACGCCGTCATTCGACGTGTATTTCGGGTAAAACGTCGCGTCGTGGTGATTGGAAAGGGCGAGGTAATAGGGAACCTCGATATTGAAACCGAGACGCGAGGAGGCGCCGATGAGCGGCGTCAGAAAACCCGACTGACGTTCTACGGAAGGATCAGGCGCCTGAAGAAACGGCGCATAAAGAACGGGAACGCCCTTGATTTCCAGAAAGGCGTGATGAAACCGCACGACCTTGCGTTCTTCATCGCGCGTGACGCGCAGCGCCTTGACGCGCCAGGTGGGCGTTTTCGCCTCGCCGTCGTCGTCGCATACGCCGCACGCCGTGTAGACGGCGTTGCGAAGCCGCGTCCTTGCGCCCTGTTCGCGCACGGCGGAATCGGCGGCGAGGCGCGCGTTTTCTTCGAGAATTGCGCTGAAATTCTCCGCTATGCCGTCGCGCAGATCGCCTGTCAGCTCGACGCGGCCGGCGAAAACCGTTTCAAGATTTCGATCGGTGATCGAAACGTTGCCTTCGGCGACGACGACATCCGTCGCCGGATCGTAGCTGAGCCGGTCGGCGCGCAAATAGCGCTCCCCGACATAGGCGCGCACATTCCCTTCCGCGACGATCGGAGCGAGGTCCGACGCGCGGGTGACGGTTTCGGCTTCGAAGAGGATTTCCTCTTTTTCTTCGTCCGCCGCAGTCGGCGCTTTGAGAGGGGCGGGGGTTCGTTCCCCGACCGCGAGCGCCTCATCCTGGGCCATGGCCGCCATCGGCGCCGCCGCGCCGGCGCCCGCAAGCGCAGACGTCGCGAGCAGACGCGCGATCAGACGGGACGACAACACGGAACCTCCGCCGGCGAGGCAAGAAAATGCAAGGACTTCGCATGGTTAGCTGAGCCGCGCTGTGAGGTCCACGGGGGCGGCTCCGGAAAACCGCCTGCGCCGGCCTTCAGCTTTCCTCGTGGCGCATCAAAACGGCGATCGCAGCGACAACGGCGATGATCGCGGGCGCCCAGGCGGCGAGCGCCTCCGGCGCAAGTCCTGATTCGCCGAGCGCCGTCGAAATTTCGGAAATGATGTAAAGTCCGAAACCGACGCCCACCGCGGCGAGCAATAGGCCGAAGGGCTTGCCTGACCGGACCGGGCCCATGGAGAATATCGCCGCGATGAGCACCATCGCGGTAAGCTTCAGGGGCGTCGAACAAAGATCGTGAAAACGAATATTGTAGCGCACCGTTGAAAGACCGGCGGCCTCGGCGAGGAGGATGAAGCGCGGCAGATCCCAGATTGACATTGATTCGGGCGGCGGCACGTTTTCGCGGAAATCGGCGAGCGTCAGTTCGGTCGGCACGGAATAGGATGGGGTGCGCGTCGAAAGATTGTCGCCCGCCCGTTTCATTTTGGCGTCGCGTAGTTCGATCGTGCGCCCGGCCAGAACGGCGTCCGGCGCATCAATGCGTTCGCTGAAAGACCCGTCGAGATCGAGACGCCAAATGGTCACGTTCTTGAGCGCGCCGCGCTCGGCGTCGAAGCTGTCGGCATTGATGAGCAGGACCACGCCCTCATCGCGCTGGCGAAGCCAGATGCCGTCGCCGAAGACGCGCACAAGGCTGGACGCCTGTCCGCGGCTGTCGAGCTTCATTTTCTCGCCCAGGGACATCATGTGCGACGAGATCGGGTCGATGAAGACGATGAGGATGAGGCCGCCGATCGCGGCGAGAAAGGCCGCCGGGCCGATCAGGCGCCAGATGGAAAGACCGGCTGAGCGCATGACGGCGAGTTCCGAGCGCCTGTTCAGCTGCGTGAACATCCAGATCGACCCGAAAAGGAAAACGAACGGCGCGAGCGCCTGCGTCATCGCCGGGGTTCGGAGCATCGTCACCTGCGCCGCGAAGGCGAAATCGGCGCCGACCTTGGAAGAGAAGCGTATGTTTTCGAGCAGATCGACAAGCATGACGAGCGCGGCGAGCGCTGCGAAGAGCGCGATGACGGCCGCGCTCGTTCGGAGAATAATGTATCGGAAAAGCGTGACAGGCGGCATCAGTCTTTCCCCCCCTCATCGCTCACGCGCGTTTTTCCAGGTCGCCTCGGCAGCGCCTCGACGATGAGAATTGCGGCGACGATGATGACGGCGGCCGGCGGGAAATAGATGAGCCAATAATGCCCGAGTTCGGAAGCTTCATTCTGGATTAGATAGCCCAGCACCCGCAGCGCTCCGACCGCGGCGCAGGCGATGATGATGCGAAGCGCGTATCCTCGTCGTTCATAGGCGCCGCCGATAAGCGCCAGAACCGCGATGAGCACATAGGCGAAAGCGTAAAGCGGCCCGGCGAGCCTTCCGTGCCCTTCGCCGATGAGCCGCGCCGCGTTCTGACGGTCATACGCTTTCGTCAGATCCGGCTTGAACAGCTCGCCGACATAGCGTTCCGTCATTTCGAGCTGGAGATCGTCGGGCGCAGCGTTGAATTGCCCAAGATTGATCGCCGTGCGCTCGAAAAAGGCGATGTCGACTTCTCCGGTCCTTTTGTTGACGCGCTGAACATTGCCCTCCGAGAGATAGAGGATGGGGCCGATGCCGGTGTCGCGCAGCAGCGCGCGCCGCGCCATATAGGTTTCAGCATCGGCGCCGTCGCGATAGTCGCGTATGAGAAGGCCGGTGAATTGTCCGCCCGGCTGGGCGTTGTCGACATAAACGGTGAAACCGTCGCGGATCGCGAGGAATTCGCCGCTTCTGACAACCGCCGAAGCGAAATCGGCGCGTATGGTGGCGATTTCGCGTTTCAGTTCGCGATAGCTGCGAGGCATCAGGTCGACATTGATCCACAACGTCAACAGCGCCCCGAACGCGGTCACGAGGAGAATCGGGCGCGCGACATCGCTGCGGCTGACGCCGGCGGCGAACATGACGGCGATTTCGCTGTCGGAATGAAGCTTGTGAAGGGCGAACAGCGTCGCTGCGAAAAGGCCGAAGGGAATGATGACGGCGAGAAGGCTCGGCACGATAAGCAGGGAAATCCAGCCGAACATCGTCAGCGTCTGACCGTGCTCGACGATAATATCGAGCCGCTGAAGGCTTTGCGTCAGCCAGACGATAATCGTGACGATGCCGGTCGCAACGAGGAACGGCATCCACATCTGACGCAATATGTACTGATCGAGGCTTTTCAATCCGGCAATCCGTTCGCCGTCGCCGCGCCGCGGGCGTTTGGCATCGCGTCATAAAAGCATTTGACCGTCAGGTCGATGCCGGAATCCGCCGGTTGCCAGGCCGGTCCGGCCGGAATAGGACTCGCCGCCATTGTCGCCCGTCAGCCTTATCGCGCCGTCCCGGCGGCCGCTCCTGAGGCCGAGTTCAAGAGGAAGTTGATGAAAATCGCATTTTCCAAGGCCGCCCTGCCGACTGGCGCGGTCATCATTGTCCCCTCCTTCGAGGACGGCGAGCCGACCGCGGCGCATGACGCGCTAGACGCGGCGACGTCGGGCGCGCTTGGAAAGGCGATCAAGTCCGCAAATTTCACGGGAAAGAAGGGCCAGATTCTCGATCTCGTCGGGCCGCACGGTCTTGAGGCGCCGCGGCTCGTGATGGTCGGCGCCGGGAAGCGGGCTGATTTCGGCCTGCTCGATGCGGAAGCGGTCGGCGGCGCCGGCGTCGCGCCGATCCTGAAGACGCAGGCGAAAGCCGCCGCCTTCGCGCTGGACGGATTTTCAACAGATGCGATCAAGGCCGGCGAGGCGGCCGCGCGGATCGCCCTCGGCGCGCTCCTCAAATCCTACCGGTTCGACAAATACCGGACGAAGCTTGAAAAGGATGAAAAGCCGGCGCTGGAGAAATTGACGATCAACACGCCGGCGGCTGACGCCAAGACGAAATTCGCCGATCTTGAAATAATCGCCGGAGGCGTCGCATTGACGCGCGATCTCGTCTCCGAACCGCCGAATGTCCTATATCCGGAAAGTTTCGCCGCCCGATGCAAGGAGCTGGAATCGCTCGGCGTCAAGGTGAGCGTGCTCGGCGAAAAGGAAATGCAGAAGCTCGGCATGCATATGCTGCTTGGCGTCGGGCAGGGATCGGCGCGCGAGTCTAAACTCGTCGCGATGGAATGGATGGGCGGCAAGAAAGGCGCGGCGCCTGTCGCCTTTGTCGGCAAGGGCGTCTGCTTCGACACCGGCGGCATATCCTTAAAGCCCGGCCCCGGCATGGACGAAATGAAATGGGACATGGGCGGCGCCGGCGCCGTCGTCGGTGCGATGAAAGCGCTCGCCGGCCGCAAGGCGAAGGCGAATGTGGTGGGCGTCATCGGGCTGGTTGAGAACATGCCGGACGGCGCCGCGCAGCGCCCCGGCGACATCGTCACGTCGATGTCAGGGCAGACGGTTGAAATTCTCAACACCGACGCGGAAGGCCGCCTCGTGCTCGGCGACGCCGTCTGGTGGACGCAGGAAAAATACAAGCCGAAAACGATGATCGACCTTGCAACGCTGACAGGCGCAATCCTGATCAGCCTCGCCAATGAATATGCAGGGCTTTTCACGCAGGATGACAAGCTCGCTGAACAACTCCAGCAGGCGGCGAAAACGAGCGGCGATCCGCTCTGGCGCATGCCGCTCGCGAAGGCGCATTATGAGATGATCAAATCGGATGTCGCCGATATGAAGAATATCGGGCCGCGCGAAGGCGGATCTTCAACGGCCGCCGCCTTTATTGGCAAATTTATCAAAGAGGGCCAATCCTGGGCGCATCTCGATATCGCCGGCACCGCATGGAACAAAAAGGACAAACCGACCTGTCCGAAGGGCGGCGCCGGCTACGGCGTCAGGCTGCTTGACGAATTCGTTCGCGCGAATTTCGAGTAAGCATGTACGCGCCGTCGCATTTTCGCGTTGACGATGAGGCGGCGGCGCTGCGGCTTTTCTCTGAAGTCGGCTTCGCGACCCTGACGACGGTCGTCGAAGGGCGGGCCGTGATCTCGCACATTCCGATGCTCGCCGACCCGGCGCGCCGCGTCCTTCGCGGACATCTTGCGCGCGCCAATCCGCATGCGGCGCTGATCGAGAGGCGCACGCACCTTGTCTCCATAATCGGGCCAAACGCCTATGTCTCGCCCGACTGGTATTCGGATTTGAAGCAGGTTCCGACCTGGAATTATCTCGCCGTTCACGTCGAAGGCGTCGGGCGCGTTTTGACGGAACCGGACGCGGTCGACGCGGTTCTTGACGAGTTGTCGGCGCATCATGAAGCGCGGCGCGCCGACCTCGCCGATGGAAAAATCTGGGAGCTTGAAAAACTGCCGCCCGAGAAGTTGCGCAAATTGCGCACGGCGATTGTCGTCTTTGAAATTGATATCGAGAAAATCGACTTCAAGGCGAAGCTGAGCCAGAATAAGGGCGATGAGGATTTCGACCGCGTGACGCGAAAGCTTGCCGAAGGCGGCGAGGGCGCGCGCGGCGTTGCGGCGGCGATGCGGGCGCTGAAGGAACGGCGATGACCGAAGTCCTTTTTTATCACCTCGAACGCGCGCGGCTGGAAAGCGTGTTGCCGGGTCTCCTGGAAAAGACGCTTGAGCGCGGCTGGAAAGCGGTCATTCGCTGCGGCTCGCGCGAGACGGTCGCGCGACTCGATGAACTGCTGTGGACCTATGACGACGCTTCCTTCCTGCCGCATGGCGCGGCGAAAGAACGCGCCGGCGAACAGCCCGTCTATCTGACGGACGATGATGAGACGCCGAACGGCGCGGAGCTGCTTTTTCTGGTCGATAACGCAACGGCGGAGGCGAGCGCTCTATCGGGCCTCGTTCGCTGCGTGACGATTTTCGACGGCGGCGACGACAAGGCGGTCGCCGATGCGCGCGTTTTCTGGAAAGCGGTCAAGGACGCCGGTCATGACGCGACTTATTGGAAGCAGTCGCCGCAGGGGCGTTGGGAAAAGCAGGCTTAAGAAGTCAAGAACCGCCGCGTTCGCAATTGAGATCATGCTTCCTCACAAGGCCGCGCATTTGGTCGTAAGTGAGCGACAACAGCGCCGCCGCTTCTTTCTGGTTCCCGCCGCAGGCGGCGAGCGCATCTTCAGCAATGCGCTTTTCGTAGTCGTTTAGCGTCTTGCGCAAATCAACCCCGCCTTTCGCATTCGACAGCAAAGTCGGTTCGGATTTCTGCGGCGCCGATTGTTCCGACGCGCCCTGAAAGGGATCGATCAAAACGGCGTCGACGGGCCCCGTTTCGCCGGCTGAAATCCAGCGGTGGAAAGACCGTTCGGCGGCGTTTTTCAGTTCACGGACATTTCCCGGCCACTCATAGGCGAGAAACGCAGCGAGCGCTTTGGGCGTGAACCCTGAAAAAATTGCGCCCATCTCGCGCGCCATGCCGCTCGCGAAATGCGCGGCGAGGACGGGAATGTCCTCGCGCCGTGCGCGCAGAGGCGGCGCATTGATGACGTCGAAGGCGAGACGATCGAGAAGGTCGGAGCGAAACTTGCCCGCGCGCGCCATGGCGGGAAGGTCGGCGTTCGCCGCCGCGATGACGCGCACGTCGGCGACGAGCGTTTCCGATCCGCCGACACGTTCATATTCGCCATATTCGATGACGCGCAGCAGCTTTTCCTGAATGCGGAGGCTCGCGGAGGCGATCTCGTCGAGAAACAGCGTGCCGCCTTCGGCGCGCTCAAACCGCCCGGCATGGCGCCGCGTCGCGCCGGTGAAGGCGCCGGCTTCATGGCCGAAAAGCTCGCTGTCGAGCAGCTCGTCGGAGAGGGCGGCGCAATTGACCTTGATCAGCGGTCCGTCCCAGCGCGGCGACAGAAAATGGATGCGCGCGGCGATGAGTTCCTTGCCGGATCCCCGCTCACCGCAAATCAGGAGCGGTCTGTCGAGTGCGGCCGCCGTCGAGGCGTGCGCGAGCGCGTCAAGAAACGCCGGCGACTGGCCGACAAGTTCGGGCGGTTGGCGAGCAGTCTTCATTGGTGAAAAATACCATCATATTCTGGTAAAATAAACCTATAAGGGGTGAATCTCACCGATTTCAAATATTCGTCAATCTCGTGAAAATCAATAAAACATAGTAAAATCAATGATATATATGGTATCAATCGGTCTGGCACGGCTTTCGCAATGATCTGGTTAATCAGAGGCGAATGCGCCCGGTTACGGGCCCAGATGGAGAAGGCAGACATGAGCTACTACCGCTACGGCGATCGTGACGAGGATTGGGAGGCCCGGTTCGCCCGCGCCTGCCGCGCGAGGGAAGGGTTCGCCTGGGGCGCCTTCCTCATTGGTTTCGTCATCGGCGGCATTATCTTTTAGCGGAGGGTCGCATGGGCGTTTTTTCAAGACTGTCGGACATCATCAATTCGAACATCAATGCGATGCTCGACAAGGCGGAGGATCCAGAAAAGATCGTGCGCCTGATCATTCAGGAAATGGAAGATACGCTGGTCGAAGTGAGAAGCCGCGCTGCGCGCGCCATCGCCGACCGCAAGGAAGTCGAGCGCAAGAAAGCCGAATTCGAGCGACGGGCGAATGAGTGGGAATCGAAAGCCGAACTCGCCCTCGCCAAAGGGCGTGAGGATCTCGCGCGCGGCGCCATCGCCGCGAAGCGCAAAGCGCTCGAAATGGTCGAGCTTTTCCAGAAGGAACATGAAGCGATCGACAAGAGCCTCGATAAGGCGAATGACGATCTTGAGAAGCTGCAGGGCAAGTTGAAGGAAGCGAAAGCCAAACAGCGCAGCCTCGAAATCCGCCGCTCGACGGCGGAAGGCAGCGTCAGGATCAATCGCGCCGTTTATGACGGACGCATTGACGATGCGATGGCGCGTTACGAGCGTTATGAGCGCCGCATCGACGAGCTTGAAGCGGAAGCGGAAAGCTATGTCATGGGACGGCCTAAATCGCTGGAACAGGAATTCCGCGAACTCGAAACGGAAGATGACGTGAACGCGGAACTTGACGCATTGAAGAAGCGGGTCGCGGCCCGCGTCGGCGGCGCAGCCTAGCGCCGCCGACGGGAGAGAGGGCTGAACTATGGATAATCCCTGGCCGTATGTCGTCGCGATTGTCGCGATTGTGGTGATCGGCTTGCCGTCGATGGTGATGCACTACATCACCGAAATGAAGAAAATGAAGTCGCCGACGCCGGACGACGAACGGTTGGTTGAGGATTTGTGGCGCACGGCGCAGCGGCTTGAGCGCCGCGTCGACGCGCTCGAAACCATTCTCGACAAAGAGGCGCCGAAATGGCGCGAGGATTACAAGGAGCGGCCCCATGTCTAGGCGACGCAGGCGCCCTCGCAGCGACTGGGATATGCGTAGCGACGGCGTGCATCCGGAAGTCGAGCGCTTCATCTTTCATGTGAACGGTTATTTCGACGACTGGAACGCCCATCGCCGTTACGCCCATCATGTCGGTGAGCCGGGACCCGGACCTAACCGTCACCGCATCTATCGTAATGTACGCGGCGGCAAGATCGCGGGCGTTTGCGCCGGGCTCGCCGATTATTTCGGTTGGCGCGTCAAGATCGTGCGCCTCGCGCTCATTTTGCTCACCGTATTTTTCTTTCCGATCCCGATTTTCGTTTATGTCGCCGCGGCGGTTTTCATGCCGCCCGGGGAGCCGATCGCGGCGCGGTATGAAAATCCGGAAGAAGAGCGCT
This sequence comes from uncultured Alphaproteobacteria bacterium, assembly GCA_937895955.1. GTDB lineage: Bacteria > Pseudomonadota > Alphaproteobacteria > Caulobacterales > Parvularculaceae > Amphiplicatus. The sequence continues at coordinate 51,472 of CALAZI010000107.1, forward strand.
TCTGGCGCAATTATTCGATGCGCCCGAAGATGACCTATTCGGAACTGCGCCACCGTTTTCGCGCGCTTGACGCGCGGATCGCCGATATGGAGCGCGCGGTGACGTCAAGCGAATACGCCTTGAGAAAGGAATTCCGCGACCTCGAAAGCGGGGCCTGAGGATTCAAGACAATCCGGACGCATAGCGACCCCATGCGGGTCGACAGGAGAGGTGCGGCCGAAGAGGGAGATAGGGACATGCGTAATGTTATGCGCGGAGGATGGCTGTTGCTCGCGGCTGCGGCTGTGCTGCTGGCGGCTCTGGCGGCCGGCGTCGGCGCGCCGGATGCGCTGGCGCGGGAGGCGTCAGCGGCGCCGCCTGTATGCTGCATCTATGTGATTTTCTGATCTTTTCAGCCGGTTGCCTAGCGCGGCGGCGGGCCGCTATGCTCGGCCCCAATCTGGGGCCCCGCAACGCCCGACAGGGCCGGCCCCGCAGCGAGGACGCAAGGACATGGCCAGGAGGCGCCGACAACGGCGCCGGCCGCCGACAGCGCTTGACGGCGCGGGAGAGGCGCCGGCGAGCGAACCCGAAAGGGGCGGGGCTTTAGCCGAAGCGGCCTCGGACAAATCTGAAAAACAGACGCCGAAAACAAAACGCTCTTCTCCTGCGCCTGCGCGCTTTGCGGCTCTTGATCTCGGCACCAATAATTGCCGTCTGTTGATCGCCAGCCCCCGACCGAACGGATTTCGCGTCTTCGACGCCTTCTCGCGCATTGTTCGTCTAGGCGAAGGGGTGAGCGGCTCTGGCGCGCTGTCGGAAGCGGCGATGGCGCGCACGATGGACGCGCTCAAAATATGCGCGGAAAAAATTGAAAAGCGCGCTGTCACGCGCCAGCGATGCATCGCGACGCAGGCGTGCCGCGCCGCCTCGAACGGCGTCGAGTTTCTTGAGCGCGTTCACGAAGAAACCGGCTTGCGTCTGGAAATTATCACGCCGGCGGAAGAGGCGCGCCTGTCAGTCGCCGGCTGCGTTGAGCTGTTCGACCGCGATGCGGCGGCGGGATTGATTTTCGATATCGGCGGCGGATCGACGGAAATTTCCTGGGTGCGCCCGCGCGAAAAGTTGAATGGCGCGAATGCCGGCGCGACGGAAGTCGTCGCGTGGACGTCGATGCCGATCGGCGTCGTCAATCTGTCAGAGCGCTTCGGCGGTCGGGAGATGTCCAACGACGCATATCAGAAAGTCGTCAACGCGGTGCGCAAAGAGGTCGCCGCCTTCGGCGATCCGGGAGGGCTTAAGGAAGTCTTTGAAAAAGGCGACGCGCATTTTCTCGGCACGTCCGGCACGGTGACGTCGATCGCCGGCGTGCATTTGGGCCTGCCGCGCTACCGTCGGGAAGCAGTCGACGGGCTCTGGCTCAGCGAGAGGGACGTGCGCCTGGTGACCGACCGGCTTCGCGAGATGTCGTATGAGGCGCGGGCGGACGAACCGTGCATCGGCGTTGAGCGGGCTGACCTTGTCGTTTGCGGCTGCGCCATTCTTGACGCGCTGCTGCTCGAATGGCCGGCGAGTCGCGTTCGCGTCGCCGACCGCGGCTTGCGGGAGGGGATGCTTGTCGGCCTTGCCCGCGCTCACAAGCGCGAGCGCGAGCGAATGCGCCGGCGCCGACGGCGGTGAAGCGGCCGCCGGCGCAAGAGGTAAGCGCTTACGCGCCCCTTTTGCGAACTAGTGCGACAACGAAAAGCAAAACGGAGCCGCCGATCAGCGCGGCGATGAGGCTGGCGATCATTCCGGACCCGGCGAGGCCAGCGAGATCCAGAATATAAAAGCCAATCCCGCCGCCGAGAATGCCGACGACGGAATTCCAGAGCGTGCCGAGACTTTTATCTTTCATGAAATAGCCGGCGAGATTGCCGCCGAGCGCGCCGATAGCAAGACCAATGAGTAGACCGATCATGGAGCCCTCCTTGAGGTTGGTGCTTCGTGTCTCCCAGACGCGAGAAGAGTGTGATCGGCGTCGCGCGAGCGTTCAAGGCAAAGCGCGCGTTCCGGCCCGTTCGGCGCCAAGCCGGGCGTTCGCGCCGAATATCAAAGGCTTGGCTGCTTTTGCTCCGACGCCGCCGGAATCGATTTTTCCGACGCAAACGGCGGGTGACCGCGCTTATCCGCCAAGGATTCCCGACTTTCGGCCGCCCCTTTGCGACTCGAAAACGCCTCTGCTATAGCGCGCCATGGAGCGGCGCAAATCGGCATCTAAGGGCGGCGGCAAGCCCGGAAAACGCAATCCCACGGACCAGGCGAAGACCGCGCTTGGCGCGGTTCCCGAAAAGCGGGGTCTTAAAACCCTTCCCGGCGACAAGAAGACAGCCGCCGCGGGCGTCGGCCAGCGCGACATGCGCGTCAACGTCAAGACCGCGAAGAAGAGGAAGCTCTCCTCAACGCTCTGGCTCGACCGGCAATTGAACGATCCTTATGTCGCGCGGGCGAAGGCGGAAGGCTATCGCAGCCGCGCCGCCTACAAGCTGAAAGAGATCAACGAGAAATTCCATCTGATCCGCAAGGGCTCGCGCGTCGTCGATCTCGGCTGCGCGCCGGGCGGCTGGCTGCAGGCGGCGGTCGAGGCGGGCGCGACGAAAGTCGTCGGCGTCGACTATCTTGAATTGCCGAACGTGCCGGGCGCTCAACATTTGCAGCTCGATTTTCTGGAAGAAGGCGCCGCTGAAAAACTGAAGGCGCTTTTGGGCGGCGAGGCGGATGTCGTTTTATCCGACATGGCGGCGCCGACCACAGGGCACAAGAACACCGACCACATTCGCATTATCGCGCTCGCCGAGGCCGCGCTTGATTTCGCAATCGACGTATTGGCGCCCGGCGGCGCCTTTGTCTGCAAGGTCTTTCAGGGCGGCGCCGAGGGCGAGTTGCTGGCGCGCCTGAAAGACAATTTCTTCGCCGTCAAGCACGCCAAGCCGAAATCAAGCCGCGCCGATTCGGCGGAAATGTATGTCGTTGCGACGGGATTCAGGAAGGCGAAGCCATGATCAAATATCTTGCGGCCGCATCTGTATTGCTCGCCGCCTGCGCAAACCAGGCGCCGGACGGCTCGACGAAAGAATATTCTACGCTCGCGGCGCTGACGCCTGCGGGCGTCGCGCTCGTCATCAAGAGTGACAGCGACGGACAGAATGTCACCGTCAAGACCGGAACGACGATTGCGGTCGAGCTCGTCGGCGTGCCCACCGCCGGCTACATGTGGGCGGCTGCCGAAACGCCCGCCTTCCTTGAAGCGGCGGGCGAATATGGCGGGCCGACATCGTCGGCGCAGCTTGAACCGGGCTTCGCTGGCGGCAATCACTGGGAAGCCTTCCTCTTTAATGTGACGGGGCCGGGCGAGGGCGTGTTGCGCTTTGAGCAGCGCCGCCCGTGGGAAAGCGACGAGCCGCCGACGGATGAGTTTTCCGTTTATCTTTTCGCTGAGGAGTGAGTTTCGATCATGCAAATTCGTGAAGCGCTGACATTCGACGACGTCTTGCTGGAGCCGGGCGCTTCCGAAGTGATGCCGTCCCAAGTGTCGACGAAAGCGCGTCTGACGAAGGAAATCACGCTCAACATCCCGATCCTCTCTTCGGCGATGGATACGGTGACCGAAGCGGAAATGGCGATCGCGATGGCGCAGAACGGCGGCGTCGGCGTTCTTCACCGCAATCTGTCGGTTGAGGAACAGGCCGAGCATGTACGCCGCGTCAAGCGCTTCGAAAGCGGCATGGTCGTCAACCCGCTCACCCTGTCGCCGGATGCGACGCTCGATGAAGCCTGGAAGATCATGGATGAGCGGAAAATCTCCGGTTTTCCCGTCGTTGAGAAAAGCGGCAAGCTTGTCGGCATATTGACGAACCGCGACATGCGCTTTGCGACCAACGGAAAGCAGCGCGTCGCCGATCTGATGACGAAGGAAAACCTCGTCACCGTTCGCCCGCATGCAAGCCGCGAGGAGATTACGAAGCTCCTCCACCAGCATCGCATCGAGCGGCTCATCGTCGTCGACGGGGATTACCGCTGCATCGGGCTCGTCACGGTGAAAGACATCGAAAAGGCGCAGAAATATCCGAATGCGGCGAAGGACGCCGAAGGGCGCCTCCGCGTCGCCGCCGCCTCGACCGTCGGCAATAAGGGGTTTGAGCGGGTCGAGGCGTTGATCGACGCCGGCTGCGACGTCGTCGTCATCGACACCGCGCACGGCCATTCCGCGCAGGTGCTGGAACAGGTGACGCGCATCAAGAAAGCGTCCAACGCGGCGCAGGTGATAGCCGGCAATATCGCGACCTATGAAGGCGCGAAAGCGCTCATCGACGCCGGCGCCGACGCGATCAAGGTCGGCATCGGGCCGGGCTCGATCTGCACGACACGCATCGTCGCGGGCGTCGGCGTGCCGCAATTGACGGCGGTGATGGATGCGGCGCGCGCGGCGAAGGGCACAGGCGCGGCGGTCATCGCCGATGGCGGCGTCAAATATTCAGGCGACATCGCGAAAGCTTTGGCGGCGGGCGCCGATTGCGTGATGATCGGATCGCTTCTCGCCGGCACGGATGAGGCGCCAGGCGAAATCTTCATGTATCAGGGCCGCCCCTATAAATCCTATCGCGGCATGGGCTCGCTCGGCGCGATGGCGCGAGGGAGCGCCGACCGTTATTTCCAGGCCGACGTCACCGAACAAATGAAGCTCGTGCCCGAAGGGATTGAAGGCCAGACGCCTTACAAGGGACCGGCCGGGCCGATCCTGCACCAGCTTGTCGGCGGCGTCCGCGCCTCGATGGGTTATGTCGGCGCGCCGACGATCGAGGAACTTCAAAAACGTGCGCGTTTCGTGAAGATCACCAATGCGGGCCTGCGCGAGTCTCACGTGCACGACGTCAAAATCACGCGCGAGGCGCCGAACTATCCGACGCCGAGTTAAAAGCGTTCCGTCATTCCGGGGGCGCGCTTTGCGCGCAACCCGGAATCCAGTCTCCGTCGCAATGGACTCCGGGTTAGCGACGGCGTCGCGCCCCGGAGTGACAGGAAAGTCACCATTCCAGAATGTCCCCCACCATCGCCCCGATCATTCTACTTATCGCCTCGAACGTCTTCATGACGCTCGCCTGGTATGGGCATCTGAAATACAAATCTGCGCCGCTCTTGATCGTCATCGTTGCGGCGTGGGGGATCGCCTTCATCGAATATTGCCTCGCCGTGCCGGCGAATCGCATCGGCCATGCGGTCTATTCGGCGGCGCAACTGAAGACGATGCAGGAAGTGATCACCCTCGTCGTCTTCGCCGTTTTCTCGGTCGTCTATCTCAAAGAACAGATCACATGGAACACGGCCGCCGGTTTTGCGCTGATCGCGCTTGGCGCGTGGTTCGTGTTCAGGGGATAGGGCGGTGAGGGATTCGGGCCGCGTCTCGGCGGCGATCGCCATTCTCGAAGATTTCGACAAGCGGCGCGTTCCGCTCAAAACCGCGATCGCCGACTGGGCGAGGAATGCGCGCTACGCCGGCGCGAAAGACCGCGCGTGGATTTCGGGGCTGTGTCTTGACGTGTTGCGCCGGCGCTCCTCGCTCGGCGCGATGATGGGCGATCAGACCCCGCGCGCCGCGACGCTGGCGGCGTTGAGATTTCAGTGGGGAAAGAGCCTCGACGAAATTGCGGACCTTGCCGGCGAAGAACCGCACGGGCCGGGCGCGCTGCGCGAAAAGGAAAGGGACGTGTTGAACGCCGTTGCTCCCCCGTTCACGGGGGAGCTGTCCGCGAAGCGGACTGAGGGGGGGGATGTCGCGTTCGCGCCCCCTCCGTCGGCTGCGCCGACACCTCCCCCGCAAGCGGGGGAGGAGAAGCATCAGCGACTTTCAATCCTCGCCGATTTCCCCGATTGGCTTGAACCCTCCGTGACGAGAGCGTTCGGCGAAACGGCGCTCCAAGAAATGCGCGCCTTCGCCGCGCGCGCCGATGTCGATCTCAGGATCAACACGCTTCAGACGACAATCGAAAAGGCGCTCGGCGCCGTCTCGACAGTCGGCGCCGTCGCCCACCCGTTTTTGACTACGGCGCTGCGCATCGCCGCGCCCGATGCGACGGACAGGACGCCTGCGGTCACCGTGATCCCGGCTTTCAACAAGGGTTGGGTTGAAGTGCAGGATCTCGGCAGCCAGATCGCCGCGCTCGCCGCCGGCGACGTCAAGGGCGCGCAGGTTCTCGATCTTTGCGCCGGCGGCGGCGGCAAGACATTGGCGCTCGCCGCGATGATGGAGAACAAGGGCCAGCTTTACGCCTATGACAATGACGCGCGGCGCTTGAAGCCGCTTTACGACCGCGCGCGCCGCGCCGGTATTCGCAATCTTCAGATCGTCAATCCCATCACCGACAAAGAAGCGCTCGACGCGCTTGTCGACAAATTTGATGTCGTTTTCGTCGATGCGCCCTGCACGGGGTCGGGCACCTGGCGGCGCCATCCGGACACGAAATGGCGCCTTACCGAGGAACAGCTGGCGCGCCGCATGGAAGAACAGGACGCCGTCCTCAAATCCGCCGCGCGCTTCGTCAAACCCGGCGGGCGGCTCGTCTATGTCACATGCTCCTTCCTGATGGAGGAGAATGAAGACCGGCTCGCCGCTTTTTGCGCCGCGCATGACGGTTTCGAACCGACGCGGACGCTTGATGAGATGATGAAACCCGGCCTTTTGACGCAAGAAGGCCGCGGCGCGCTCAGCCCATGCGAGACGCCTGACGGCGCCGTGCGCATGACCCCCGCCCGCATCGGCGCGGATGGATTTTTTGTGGCCGCCCTCAACAGAAAGCGATAGAGACGCCTGATGACTTTAGACCCCCACGCCGCCCTTCATGAACGTGTTCTCATTGTCGATTTCGGCAGTCAGGTGACGCAGCTCATCGCCCGGCGCCTGCGCGAGGCGGGCGTCTATTGCGAGATCCACCCTTTCAATCGCGCCGACGAGAAATTCATCGACGAATACAAGCCGAAAGCGATAATCCTGTCGGGCGGGCCGGCGAGCGTCAAAACCGAAGCGAGCCCCCGAGCCGACAAGGCCGTCTTTAACGCCGGCGTTCCCGTTCTCGGCATCTGCTACGGCGAACAGACGATCTGCGCGCAACTCGGCGGCGACGTCGAGCGCTCCGATCATCGCGAATTCGGCCGCGCGCATGTCGAGGTGAAAAAGCAAAGCCCGCTCTTCGACGGCGTCTGGGAAAGGGGCGGGAAGTATCAGGTCTGGATGAGCCATGGCGACCGCGTCAACGCGATCCCCGACGGGTTCGAGGTGATCGCAACATCCGAAGGCGCGCCCTTCGCCGCGATCCATGATCCGAAACGCAACATCTACGCCGTGCAGTTCCACCCCGAGGTTGCGCATACGCCGGATGGCGCGAAGCTGCTCCGGAATTTCGTGCGCAAGATCGCCGGTCTTCAAGGCGACTGGTCGATGGCGTCCTTTCGCTCCGAAGCGATTGCGCAAATCCGACAACAGGTCGGCAAGTCGCGCGTCATTTGCGGCCTTTCGGGCGGGGTGGACAGCTCCGTCGCCGCCGTTCTCATTCACGAAGCGATCGGCGAGCAACTGACCTGCGTCTTCGTCGATACGGGGCTGATGCGCGCCGGCGAGGGCGAGGAAGTCGTTCGTCTCTTCCGCGACAGCTACAATATCCCGCTCATTCACGTTCAGGCGGAGGATCTATTCCTTGGCAAATTGAAGGGCGTCGACGACCCGGAGAAAAAGCGCAAGATCATCGGCGCGACCTTCATCGACGTCTTTGATACGGAAGCGAAGAAAATCGAGAATGCGGAATTCCTGGCTCAAGGAACGCTCTATCCCGACGTCATCGAAAGCGTCTCCTTCGACGGCGGCCCTTCGGTGACGATCAAGTCGCACCACAATGTCGGCGGCTTGCCGGCGCGCATGAATTTGAAACTTGTCGAGCCCTTGCGCGAACTCTTCAAGGACGAGGTGCGGGCGCTCGGCCGTGAACTCGGTCTCCCCGATCATTTCGTTTCGCGCCACCCCTTCCCGGGGCCGGGCCTTGCGATCCGCATTCCGGGCGAGGTGACGAAGGAAAAAGCCGACATCTTGCGCAAGGCCGATGCGATCTATCTCGATGAAATCCGCAAGGCCGGACTCTATGACGAGATCTGGCAGGCTTTCGCCGTGCTGCTTCCCGTCCGCACCGTCGGCGTCATGGGCGATGAACGCACCTATGATCATGTGCTGGCGCTCCGCGCCGTCACTTCGACCGACGGCATGACGGCCGATTATTATCCCTACAGCCACGACTTCCTCGGGCGCTGCGCGACGCGCATCATCAATGAAGTCCGCGGCGTCAACAGAGTCGTCTATGACGTGACGTCAAAACCGCCGGGCACGATCGAGTGGGAGTGATATGCTTAGAGCTGTTATAGGATGCTGCGGGCTGATGCTGCTCGCGGCCTGCAATAATACGGTTGAGCGCAACGCCGACAGGCTAATGTCGGACCTCTATGAGCAAGGTGGGTTCACCGGCGCCGTCGTCATCGCGAAGGAAGGGAAGGTCGTATACGGGCGCGGCTTCGGCATGGCGGACGATACGCGGCCTTTCGCGCCCGACACGGCGGCGGAAAGCGGTTCGCTCGCCAAGCCCGTGACTGCGACAGCGATTCTCCTGCTTGCGTCCGAAGGGAAAGTCGACCTCGACGCGCCGGCGCGATCCTACGTCGCAGAATTTCCGTACCCGGACGTCACCGTGCGCCATCTCCTCAGCCATTCGGCTGGTCTCCCCAATTACGACGTCTTTGAAGACCTCATCGCCGACGGCGCGCCGACTGACAACCTCTCGCTCCTGAAAGCGACGGCGCTGCGCCGTCCTCAACCCGCATTCGCACCGGGGACGGCGTTCGACTATTGCAATCTTTGCTATGACGCGCTGGCGTCGATCATCGAGCGCGTCTCCGGTCGGCGCTATGCGGAATTCATCGCCGAGCGGCTGTTCACGCCCGCCGGCATGACGGATACGTTCGTGCGGCCCGCACGGCTCGCCGACTGGCCGGGTCCGCGCGCGCTGGGGCGAAAGATTCGCGGCGATCGCGTTGAACCGAACGACGTCTTCGATAATGAGGGATTTTACGGCGGCGGCAACGTCAACTTCTCGGCGCGCGACCTCGCGCGCTGGATGACCCTTTGGGCGAGCGGAAGCGGGGCAATTCCCGAAAGCGTTCGCAAGGCCGCAGTCGAGCCGGCGAAAATCGGCGACGCCTTGTCGCCGCTGACGCTCGGTAGCTGGTATTGCGCAAAAGGCGCGGCGGCATGCTACTACACCGGCCATCATCAAGGATTTCACGCACTCGCCTATTGGAATGCCGAAACGCGCGTCGCCGTCTCCTTTATCGCCAGCAATACGTTGACGTCGCCGCTCGAACCCGCCTTGGCGCGCGCGCTCGTCGCTGCGGCTGAAGCAAGAAAGGCTGAGCGCCTAGTCTTTGATGCGACGCGGGAAGTGAGCGAAGCGACGATCGCCAGGATCGCGGGCGATTATGCCGGCGCCGGCATCGAGCCCTTCTCAATCGTCGACGATCAAGGACGAGCGTTCCTTGAGATTGCCGGCCAGCCGCGCCAGCAACTCTACCCGATCGGATATGACGGCCTTTATGCGCCGGGCGCCGACGTCTATTTCTTTGTCGACCCCGCGACGAACGGCATATCTTGGTCGACGATCTTTTTGGAAACGACGGCTCGACGGAAATAAAGCGGCCCTAGCGCGGGCCAGATGACAGGAGGTCGTCCCCATGTCCAAAGTTCTCGTCACCGGCGGATCGGGTTTTATCGGCAGCCACGCGATCCTGCA
>CALAZI010000108.1 GCA_937895955.1 uncultured Alphaproteobacteria bacterium
GCTTTGAAAAGAACTGCGAAGGCGTCACCGCCGACTATTCCAGACGCGAAGACGGCCTCCTTCGCGTCGTCAACACTTGCCGAAAGGGCTCGCCTTCCGGCGACGTCAAAAGCGCCGAGGGGCGCGCGCGCGTCGTCGATGAAAAGACGAACGCCAAGCTCGAGGTCAGTTTCTTCGGCCCGTTCTGGGGGGATTATTGGATTGTCGATCTGACGGACGACTATTCGCGCTCGATTGTCGGCGAGCCGTCCGGGCGCTATCTCTGGATCCTGTCCCGCACGCCGACGATCAGCGAGGCGGAGCGCGCCGATGCGCTCGCGCGGATCAAGGCGCTCGGTTACGATAGTTCGGCGCTTTATTTCACCCGGCAGCCGCCTTCGCCGGATAATCCGATCCCTGAATAATCAGGGGCGCAGCGGCACGCCCGCGATATAGGGGTGAAGGACGAAAAAGATCGCCAGCCACGCGCCGAGACCGGCGACGGCGGCGATCGCGTCATTCGAAACGGGCCCGGCCATCGGCGTCGGCTCATTGCGCTTCTTGACGGCGATGCGGTCGATGACGCCGAAAGCGAGAAACGTTCCGAACAGCAGGATCGACCGGACTTCGCCGTTAACGAGCAAATGCGCGAACGCCCAAAGCTTGACGCCCGCCAGCATCGGATGTTTTGCGGCGGCGGCGATCTTGCCTTTCGGCAGATAGGCGGCGGCGAGGAGAATGAGCGCGGCGAGGATCAACAGATAGGCGACATGCTTCATCCAGGCGGGCGTTGAATAAATGCCGCTCGCATCGGCATCGCGCCAGCCGATAATGATGAGAGCGAATCCTGCGAGCGAAACGAGCGAATAAAGTCCCTTATAAGGCCCCGCCCCCAGTTTTTTGATCATTGCTTCGCGCGGCCCTCGCGCGAGCGCGGTGAAATAATGCGAGCCGAAAAAGACGACGAGACCGAGAATGAAAAGCATCATTGGGCGCCTCCCAGCGCTGCGCGTTAATGTCCTTCAAACGCAACGAGGGCGACGACATCCTTGCCCATTTTTCTGAGGCGGTCGGCGCCGCCGAGTTCCGGCAAATCGACGACGAATGAGCAAAGAACGACATCGGCGCCGGCGCGTTCAAGCAATTTGATCGCCGCGCTCGCCGTGCCGCCGGTCGCGATCAAATCGTCGACAAGCAAAACCTTCTCGCCCTTTTCGACCGCGTCGACATGCATTTCAACCTCGTCGACGCCGTATTCGAGCGCATAGGTCTCGGCGATGGTCTTGTAGGGAAGCTTTCCCTTTTTCCGGATCGGCACGAACCCGACCGATAATTGATGCGCGATGGCGCCGCCGAGAATGAAGCCGCGCGCCTCGATGCCGGCGACCTTGTCGATTTTCGCGCCGGCGAGCGGCTGGACAAGTTCGTCGATCGCGCGGCGAAACCCGCGCGCATCGGCGAGCAGGGTCGTCACGTCGCGGAACATGATGCCGGGCTTGGGATAATCCGGAATCGTTCGGATGACGGTTTTCAAATCCATGATCGCTCAACGCCCCTCAATTCACGCAGCGCCGCGGAAAATGACGGAATCGCGGTTGAAGAACAAGCGTCGAACCCTTGCCCGCGCCCGCTGCGCCGCCTAGAGCGTTCGCGGTGAGTCTGTCGGAGAGCATGATGAAAAAAGCACTTTTGTCCGGAATCGCCCTTATCGCTCTTGGCGCTTGTGGAAAAAAGGACGCCGCCGCTCCAGCGCCCGCGACGAATGAAGCGCGCGCCGACGCGCCCGAACTCGGCGCCTTCGGCGTCGACCTTACGGCGGTCGACGCGGCCGTCGATCCGGGCGACGATTTTTACGCCTATGTGAACGGCGCGTGGCTGAAGACGTTCAAGATGCCGGACGATTATTCAAACTACGGCTCATTCACCGTTCTCAGGGAAAGATCGGAAGAACGACTGAAAGCGATCGTCGAATCGATTCCAGCCAAGGCGCCGGCCGGAACGGACGAGCAGCGCGTCCGCGATTTTTATGCGAGCTATCTCGATGTCGAGGCGATCAACGCGAAGGGCCTTGCGCCGCTCGTGAATGATTTCGCCATGATCGACGCTCTGGCGACGCCCGAAGATTTCATGGCGGCGAGTTTCGATCCGGCGCGGCGGGTCACAAGCCCTGTCGGCATGTGGATCGGCGTCGACGCAAAGCGGCCGGGCCAATACGCCGTTCATTTGACCCAATCCGGTCTCGGCATGCCGAACCGCAACTATTATCTTGAGGACAGGTTCGCTGATAAACGCGCGAAATATCGTGACTTTATAGCCGAGATTTTAAACCTTGCGGCGCATCCGGACGCCGAGGGGGCCGCGGACCGCATTTTCGCTTTTGAGCGCGCCATCGCCGGCGTTCACTGGGAACCGGCGAAGCGTCGCATTCGCACGCTGACTTACAATCTGAAATCGGTCGAGCAACTGGAGGCTTATGCGCCGTCCGCGCCGTGGCGCGCGATGTTCGATCGCGCCGGCCTTAGCGATCTGGAAGAAGTCGTGCTGCGCGAAGATGACGCCGTCCGGAACATCGCCGCCTTCGTCGCCGAGACCCCGATGGAAACCTTGCGCGATTATTTCAGGTTTCACCTCATCAACTCAAACGCCGACGTGTTGCCGACGGCGTTCGACAATGCGCATTTCGCCTTTCACAGCACCGAACTGCGCGGCGTGCCGCAACAAAAGGAACGCTGGAAGCGCGCGACGGCGGCCGTCGACGATGCGATCGGCGAGGCGGTCGGCAAGATCTATGTCGAGAAGCACTTCCCCGCTTCTTCAAAAGAGCAGATGGTCGAGCTTGTCGCCAACCTTAGAACGGCGCTCGGCGAACGGCTTGAGACGCTCGAATGGATGAGCGACGAAACCCGCGCAAAGGCGCAGGAAAAACTGTCGAAATTCACGTCGAAGATCGGCTATCCCGACAAATGGCGCGCCTATGACGGTTTGGAGATCGTCGCCGGCGACGCCTACGGCAACGCCGCGCGGGCGGCGAAATTCGAATGGGATTTTAAGGTCTCCCGGCTCGGCGGCCCGGTCGATCGCAGCGAATGGGGCATGACGCCGCAAACGGTGAACGCCTATTATAACGCGACGCTGAATGAGATCGTCTTTCCCGCCGCGATCCTGCAGCCGCCTTTTTTCGACCCCAACGCCGACCCTGCCGTCAATTACGGCGGCATCGGCGCCGTCATCGGCCACGAGATCGGCCACGGCTTTGACGATCAGGGCCGCGAGTCGAACGGCGACGGCGTGTTGATCGACTGGTGGACGCCCGCCGATGCGGAACGCTTTCGGACCCGCGCCGACAGGCTCGGCGCGCAATATGCGACCTACGAACCGATTGAAGGCTTTCCGGTCAATCCGGGTCTCACCATGGGAGAAAATATCGGCGATCTCGGCGGGCTCGCCATGGCCTATCACGCTTACAAGCTTTCGCTCGGCGGCGAAGAGGCGCCGGTCATTGACGGGCTCACCGGCGATCAACGCTTTTTCCTGTCATGGGCGCAGGTCTGGAAACGCGCCTTGCGCGACGAGCATCTGAAAAACCAGATCGCAACCGACCCGCATTCGCCGGCGACCTATCGCGTCAACGGCGTCGTGCGGAATATGGACGCCTGGTACGGCGCTTTTGACGTGACGCCTGATGACGATCTCTGGCTTGAACCGGAAGAGCGCGTTTCAATCTGGTGAGGCGATGCGCATCGAGCCGGTCATTCTGGAAAACAGGTTCGTCAGGCTGGAGCCGATCGAAGAGCGTCATCGCGAGAGCCTGCGCGCGGCGGGCGATGATCCGGACCTCTGGCGTTTTGCGACGATCAATCAGCACAACGCCGATTTCAACGCCTGGATGGACGACCGCCTCGCGGCGACGGCGCGCGGAACGGATCTGACCTTCGTCATAACCGACAAGGCGTCGGGCGCATGCGCCGGCTCGTCGAGCTATCTGGCGATCGCCCTTCCCCACAAGCGGCTTGAAATCGGCTGGACCTGGTATCCGAAACGTTTCTGGGCCGGCGCCGTCAATCCCGCGGCGAAGCGCGCGCTGATGACGCACGGCTTCGAAACTCTCGGCCTCAACCGGATCGAACTGAAACTCGACGCCGCCAACGCGCGATCCTGGCGCGCGGTCGAAAAACTCGGCGCGAAGCATGAAGGCGTTTTCCGCCGTCATGTGGTCATGCCGGACGGCCGCCTGCGCGACACCGCATGGTTCAGCGTCCTCGCCGACGAATGGCCGGCGATCCGCGCCGGGCTGGACCGCCGCCTTGCCGCGGCGCAGTCGTCAGGGCGCTGATTTTCGGCCACACCACCCCCGATTTACGCCCTGTTAACGCTGAAATCGTTGACTTCGCGGCGGAACGGACCTATTTGCCGCCCCGAAATGCCGCAGCGCAGCGCGCGCAGCTCGCCGACCCGAAATCGGCCTCTTGCGTAAGACGACGCCGCCCGAAGGCCCTGCAGCAGCTCTAATGATGACGCATCGCTCAATTCCAGCGGACGGGCGGGGCGTTGAACCGGAACCCGCTATAGATCCCGGCTTTGACGCGCTAAGGCGCAAGGCCGGGCTGTTGAAAGAGACCTATGAAGTTCGAAGATCTCGGCCTTGAGCCGAATATCCTCAAAGCCGTGCACGAAGCCGGCTACGACACGCCCACCCCAATTCAGATCGCCGCCATTCCCGAAGCCCTTGCAGGCCGCGACGTCCTCGGCATCGCGCAGACGGGCACCGGCAAGACCGCCTCTTTCACCCTGCCGATGATCCAGCGCCTCGCCAAAGGCCGCGCCCGCGCCCGCATGCCGCGCACGCTCGTCCTTTGCCCGACGCGCGAACTCGCCGCGCAGGTCGCGGACAATTTTGAAAAATACGGCAAGCATCACAAGCTTTCGATGGCGCTCCTTATCGGCGGCGTCTCCTTCGGCGATCAGGATGCGAAATTGACGCGCGGCGTCGACGTCCTCATCGCGACGCCCGGCCGCCTTCTCGATCATTTCGAGCGCGGCAAGCTCTTGCTGACCGGCATTGAAGTCATGGTCGTCGACGAAGCCGACCGCATGCTCGATATGGGCTTTATTCCTGACATTGAGCGCATTTTCAAACTGACGCCGATGACGCGCCAGACGCTGTTCTTCTCCGCGACGATGCCGCCGGAGATTCAGCGCATCACCGACGCTTTTCTTCACAATCCGGCGCGCATCGAAGTCGCGCGTCCTGCGACGACCGCGGCGACGATCACCCAAAAGATCATCCGCATTCCCTCTGCGAACGACCAGCTCAAGCGCATGACGCTGCGCCACCTTCTCGATCGGGAAGACGTCCGCAACGCGATCATCTTCTGCAATCGCAAATCGACGGTCGATGTGGTCGCGAAGTCGCTGCAAAAGCATGGCTACAACGCGCGGCCGATTCACGGCGACCTGCCGCAGGCGTTTCGAACCGAGACGATCGAGAAATTCCGCTCAGGCGAGGTCAAGTTCATCGTCGCGTCGGATGTCGCCGCGCGCGGCCTCGACATTCCTGACGTCAGCCACGTCCTCAATTTCGACGCGCCGTTTCATTCCGACGATTACGTCCACCGGATCGGCCGCACCGGCCGCGCCGGCCGTCAGGGGACGGCCTATATGCTGCTGACCTCGGCGGACCAGAAATATTACGACGGCATCCTTGAGACGATCCGCGCCGAGGCGATCGACGAGCTTGATCTCGGCGACTTTTTCGAGACCGCCGGCGAAGCTGTGAAAGCGCGCGGCGATCGGCCGGGGCGCCGGACCGACCGCGGACGGGACCGCTCGCGCGGCGGCGAACGCCGGCGCGATGACCGTCGCGACCGCCGCCCGCGCGCGCCGCGCGCCGAACCGCCGGCGGCGGAAGAAGCGCCAAAAGCGAGCAGTCAACCGCCTCAAGCTCCCATACGCCGGGAAGAACGCGCCGGCGGCAAGCGGGAAACGGTCAAAGGCTTCGGCTCCGACATCCCCGCATTCATGGTTCGCTAACCATAAGCCTCTTTAGCCCCTGAATTAGCCGTTCGTTTACATGCCGCGGCTAGCGTGAAGGCGTCGGCGGAAGCGCCGCGGGGGCCGGATTGCGCAATGACAGACGCCGTTGAAGAGTCATATGACATCGCCGAGCGCGCTTTAGCTGCGCTTCGGGAGATGAAACTCGCCGCCTCGCCGCGCAATCTCGAATTGTGGCTGATGATGATCGAGGGGAAAAACCCCTCGCTTTCGCGCGACATCCAGCGCCTCACCCAGGATGACGGAACATTCCCGCAGTCGGACGCCGACAAGCTCTACGACATTCACGTCGTCCGCCAGGGCCTGTCGCGCGACGTCGTCGATCTTATCCAGCGTTTTGAAGACGAGATGGGCAAGATCTCCGACGCCGTTGAATCGACTGGCGCCAGCGCCACCGGAAACAGCGAGAAGCTGCGCTTTCTAACCATGGAGCTGAAGCGCTCGGCCTCCGACAACCCGGCGATCGGCGCGCTGATGGACGGCGTCCTGTCGGTGGCGAAGTCTGTGCGCGAAGCCAATGAGCGGCTCGAATTGCAACTCGCGCGTTCATCCGACGAAGTCGACACGCTTCGCCGCAATATCGAGAATATCCAGCAGGAGGCGATGCTTGACCCGCTTACCGGCGTCAAGAACCGCAAGACCTTCGATCTTGAAATCGAGCGTCTCGTCCGCGCCGCCAATGAAAGCGGCGAATCGCTCGTGCTCATCATGGCTGACGTCGATCATTTCAAGAAATTCAACGACAAATGGGGTCACCAGACCGGCGACCATGTGTTGCGTCTCGTCGCCGAGGTGATGAACGCCAACGTCAAGGGACAGGACGTGCTCGCCCGTTACGGCGGCGAGGAATTCGCGATCATTCTGCCCGGCACGTCGCTGCCGAACGCCGTGATGCTCGCCAACCGCATTCGGACATCCGTTGAATCGCGTCGCCTCAAGAAGCGGCGCACGGAAGAAGATCTCGGCGTCATCACGCTTTCAATGGGCGCGGCCGCTTTTCGCTGGAACGACACGATCGATTCATTCATCGAGCGCGCCGACAACTGCCTGTATGCTGCGAAGAATAACGGCCGCAACCGGGTCTTTGACGATACGATGAAGATCGAAAGCGACGGCGAAACCACCGCCGCCTAAGCCTTTCTATCGCCGACCATATCCTGAAGACGCTCCGTACAGCGCGCGGTAGGAATCCATCATGCCGGACAGGAAGCGCTCACGATCGACATCGCCGAGCGTTTCGATGAGCCGCGCTTCAGGCGCGCCTTTCAGTCGTTTCGACATTTCCGCGGCGAACGACCTGTAGCCGTCGCGATCGCCTGCGAGCAGAAACGCGGTCGCCCCGCGAACGGCGGCGGCCCGATCCGAAACCTGATCGAAAGAAGCAAAACCCGCGGCGTAGGCCGCATAGTCGCGCGCGGCTTCGGCCCAGGCGCGATGCGTCCAGCTTATCTCAGCGCGCAGAAGAACATCCTTCGCGTCAGACGCATCGGCGAGAAGCGCGATCGCGGCTTTCGCATCGCCGGAACCGGCGAGCGCGCGCGCCTCGATCCGCTTTCTTTGTTGATTGAGCGCGCCGTCAAGACCTGAAAACCGCGTCGAACGAATGACGCGCAGCGCTTCCTTCGCATCGCCCGCAAGCAAAAGCGTGTCGGCGAGATCGGCCGCAACGCGCGCGCGTTCAGCGCCGCGCAGGCGCTTGAATGTCTGATGTTCAAGCAGATCGGCCGCCTGCCGATAAAGGCCGAGCGCGACCAGCCGGTCCGAGGCTTCGCGGATGAGCGCGTCGCCCTCGGCGCCCGGCGGCGCGAATTCGACATATTCAAAGAAAAGACGCGCGGCGTCTTTCGGATGCAGCGCCGTCTCCGCGGCGAAGAGCCTCGCCAGCGACGCGGCGATCATGTCTTGCGCCGCAAGGGCGTCATCGGATTGGGGATAGCGATCGACAAGACGCGCGAGTGCGGCGAAGCCGCGATCGAAATCGCCGCCCGCGAGACGCAATTCGCCAAGCGCAAGACGCATGTCGCGTTCAAACGCGCCGCCGCGATATTGCAGCGACAATGTCTCGATCTCTTCAATGTCGCCGGCGGAAGCGGCGAGCGCGAGACGCGCACGCATCGTCCATTCGCCACCCTCGACGGCCGCCGCCCGGCGCAGCGCGGCGGCGGCGCGCGGCCCCTGCCCGTCGACAGCGCGGATCGCGGCGATAATGAAATCGCGGCGCGCCGCTTCGCCGTCGCCTGACATTCCCGCCTCTTCCAACGCTGTCGTCGCCGCCGGGCCGTCGCCGGCTTCCGCAAAGGCTTCCGCCGCGGAAAAGCGATAGTCGCGGCGCAAATTCGCCGGCGCGTCAGCAGCGTTTGTCGATCGGAACAATGCGGCCGCATCCTCGAATGCGCCAAGGCGCGTCAGCGCCATGGCGCGCAGCGGCTCGGCGCGAACGCTGTCCGCCAGCATCTCAGCGGCGGCGGCGTAGCGTCCCATGCGATAAGCGCATTCGGCTTTCAGCAAGAGCGCATCGGCCGCATCAGCGTCGAGCCGATCAAATGCGGAAAGCGCCTCGATCCAGAGCGAATGCGCCATGTAGAACCGACCGAGATCGAGGATCGCCGCAATGTCGCCCTTGGCGGCTTTCGCCAGTCGTTTTTCCTCCGCCGCCTGAAAACCGTCTTGCGACGCCTCGCGCATAAGGGCGCCGCGGTCGAAATCGGCGTTAATCCCCTCAGCGTGCGCCGAAGAAATCGCCAGAAGCGAAAGGGCTGCGAAAAGCGGTGGCCGCATCACGGCGCATCGCTTTCGGCCGGCGCCGTTTCGGCTGCCCGATTCGCCAGGGCGACCGTCAGCGCCTTCGCCTTTTCCGGCGTCATTTCGGCAAGGACGCCGGCGAGCGATTGCGTGCGCATTCCGGCGGCGACCGGAATGAGAATGTCATTGTCGAGGATTTCGAATATCCGCGCCGCGTCGCGCGGCTTCATGCGCTCATAGGCGCTCGCAAGCGCGCCGATCTCATCGAGCCGTGCGCGCGCGCGATCCGTTTGCGCCGATGCGATCGCTTCCTTTTCCGCCTGCACAGACTGGATGGCTGTTTCAAGCCGCAATTCCGCCGCGGCGAGAACGTTTTCGCGCGTATCAAGCTCCGCCTCGCGCGCGTCAAGATCGGCCTGGCGCGCGGCAAGCTGCTCCAGAAGGCGCTGCTGGGTTTCTGAAGGATGAAGCGACGGGGCTTGAGAGGGCGACGGCGCATCCGCGGCGGCGACCGCTTCCTCAGCGCCGGCGGGAGAAAAATTGAGCCAGAGACCGGCCGCTTTCAATGAAGCAAGCGCAAACAGCGCGGTCATGACCACCGGCGCCAGGCGAATGCGGCGCTTTTGCAGCGATGACGTCATGCGGCTCTCCGCGGGTTTCGCGACGCGCCCGAGGCGCCGAGACGGCGAACCTCCGCAACGGCGCCTTCAATGCGATCGGCGATGCGCGCGCCGGCGCCGGACATGACGGAAAGTTCGGTGAGGAGCGTTTCGGCGCGCTTCGTCGCCGCTTCAAGTTGCGCGCCTCTTGCAAGACCGCCGGTTTCAAGACGCTTCATCGCCGCGTCAGCCCGCGCCGCCGCTTCGTCGAACTGCGTGAGCGCCGCCTTCAACTCTTCCTGCGCCGCCGTCAATCGTTGCAGCTTGCGGCTTATGAAAACGCCGCCCGCCGCGCCGGACAGGAGAAGCGCTATCAACGCAATATCGAGAACAAGGCCGACCGTCACGCCGCCGCCTCCGTTTCTTCGTCCCGCTCCGCCTTGGCGAGCGTCGCGTCGATCTTGACGGCGATCAGTTCGCCCATCCTGCCGACTCGCCCTTGAGCGACAGCAAGATCGCCCGCCCGCAATTCAACGCGCGCGCCGACATTCGCGGCGAAAATCACCGTCCCGCCGGGCTTCAATGCGCGCAAGTCGCCGATTGTCATCTGACGGTCGGCGAGAACGGCGGCAAGCTCAACGCCGGCGGCCGAAACGCCTGTTCCAAGCCGCTTCCTCCAGATTTCGTCCGCCGCGCCCGACTCGCCGATAAAATCGCAAAGCAGCTTCTCGCGCACCGGCTCGATCATCGCATACGGCGCAAGCAGCATCGCCTTCGTCGTCATATCCTCGATCCGGATCTTGAACTTGGCGAGCGCGCACACGCTCGCATCCTGAGCAATGGCGGCGAAGCGCGGCGTCGTCTCGACGCGATCAAGCGAGAATCGCGCTTCGGCGACAGGCGTGAAGGCTTCGTCGAAATCTTCAACGAGCAGAGCGAGCATGCGTTCGGCGAGGCCGAGCTCGATCGCCGTCAGCGCGCGTCCCTCGACGCCGGCGGATCGCCGACCGCCGAGAAGGAGATCGACGACGCTGTGGACAAGCGGTCCGTCCGCCGCCAGCAGCGCGTAACCGTCAAACGCCTTGGAATGGATGACGCCGATAACGCCCGCCGCCGTTTGGGTTTGGATAAACTCGCCGAACCGGATTGAGGAGACATTGTCGAGCGTGACTTCAATATTTTCGTTGGTCAGCTGACGCAGACTCGTCGACATCAATCGCGCCGTGCGGTCGAAAATGACGTCGAGCATCGGCAATCGCTGGCGCGACACGAAAGCCGAATTGATCAGCGCCTTGAGTCCTGAGCGATCCTGCCCGTCCTCGGCGCTGAGATCGAATCCCAGCAATTCGGTCAGCGGCGAATCTTCCCTCCAGACCACATCCTCGCCGTCGCCTTCGAACACTTTGGGGGCCAATGCCGTTCTCCTACTGAATGACCAGATCTTCAATGACGACTTCGCTCGCCGCATCGGGCGCGGCGGCGATATTCACACGCTTCAGGATTTCCGATTTCACGCGCTCCATGCCGGCGCTGCCTTCGAAATCCTCAGGCGTCAGCCCGCGCAGGAAAAAGCCGACCCGTTCCTGGATGAAGGGTTCGCGCTTGATCAGCACAGAAAGCGCCTCGCGATCGCGCGCGACGATTTTCAGGCGCGCTTTAAGGAAGGCGCTTCGTCCCGATGCGTCAGGCGCAAGATCGGTCAGATAGTCGAGCGGCGGCGCATATAGCGGCCCTTTTTCACCCGCCTCGACGGAAAAATGATAATCCGGAATTGACACCTTGCCGGAGCGCAGCGCCGTCGTTGAAAGGCCAAGCATGAAAGTGACTGCGAGGCCGAAGAGCACGATATGCTTGCCCGGCGTGCGAACGCGCACGCGCCCGCCCGCGGCGGCGCGGCCGCTGTCTTTTGATCGCCCTGCAAGACCGCTCATAACCCTCAGACTTTCGGCCCATTATCCGTTCTCTATTTGTCGGGAATTACGGTTAAGGGAGCGTTGCCGAGGCGCTTCTTGCCCGGCAATTTTTTCCGCGCGGCGCAAGGCCGGATCGCTTCTTCCTTGATTTCAAAGCGTTTTTTCATGGCATGCCGATTGCCAAAGAAAGGAAGGACGCCATCCGTCCGTTAACGGAAGATTAATCGATGGAAAACGCCGTCACCGCCGGCCTCGCCAAGCAAATCGTGCTCGCGCGCGCGCTCGACACGACCGCGAACAATGTCGCCAACCAGACGACATCGGGCTTCAAGGCGGACCACATCGCGTTTCGCGAATATATCGCGCGCGTCGACGCCCGAACGACGGGCGATCCGACGATATCGCTGGTCATCGACCCCGACACCTATACGGATTTCTCGGCCGGCGGCCTTGAGCAGAGCTATCGCGATCTTGACTTCGCGATCGACGGCGACGGGTTTTTCTCGGTCGAAACCGCGGCGGGCGTGCGCTTCACGCGCGACGGACGGTTCAGCGTCAACGCCTTTGGCGAGCTTGTCACCCGCGACGGCGCGCAGGTGCTCGACGCCGGCGGCGCGCCGATCCTCGTCGATCCGGAAGCCGGCCCCGTGCTCGCGACGCCGGACGGCGAACTTCAGCAAAATGCGACGCCGATCGCCCGGCTTGGCGTTTTCCGCTTCGACGATGCGCGCCAGCTCCGCAAATCCGGCGACAACATGTTCGCCGCCGAGGCCGAACCCGCCCCGGCGCTGTCGCCGCGCGTCAGGCAGGGCTTCATCGAAACTTCGAACGTCAATCCGGTCGCCGCGATGACCGACATGATCGAAATCATGCGCGCCTATGAGCAGGCCGCGCGCCTCACCGAAACCGCAAGCGATCTTGAGCGTCAGGCGATCCAGACGCTCAGCGACGCCAACTAGGCCGGAGACAGCCCATGCAATCCCTTTCGACCGCCGCCACCGGCATGCTGGCCCAGCAGCGCAATGTCGAGGTCATCTCGAACAACATCGCGAACCTCAACACCGTCGGCTATAAGCGCCAGCGCGCCGAGTTCCAGGACCTTCTTTATCAGACGATCGAACGCGCCGGCGCCTTGTCGTCGGCGAGCGGAACGACCGTGCCGAACGGCATCCAGATCGGCGCCGGCGTCAAGACGGGCTCCGTCTATCGCATCACCGAGCAGGGCGCCGTCACATCGACGGGCAACGACTTTGACCTCGCGATTTCCGGCAAGGGCTATTTCCGCGTCGACCTGCCGGACGGGCGCGAGGCTTATACGCGCGCCGGCAATTTCGCGATCTCGTCCGACGGGCGCATCGTCACCGAAGACGGCTATGAAGTGCTGCCCGGCGTCACGCTTCCCGAAGACGTCGTCGACGTGACGATTTCCAAGGACGGCGTCGTCGAGGCGCGCGTCGCGGGCGATCAGAATCTGCGCGAGATCGGCCGGCTGGATCTCGCCGTCTTTTTCAATGAAAGCGGGCTTGAGGCGATCGGCGACAATCTGCTGCTGGAAACGAGCGCATCGGGCGAACCCGTCATCGGCAATCCGGGCGATCCGGGATTCGGCTCTGTCCTGCAGGGCTATCTTGAAAACGCCAATGTCGATCCCGTTCAGGAAATCACGACGCTGATCGCAGCGCAGCGCGCCTATGAAATGAATGCCCGCGTCATCGAAACCTCGGACGAGATGCTCTCGATCAACGCCAATCTTCGCCGATAGGACGAGCCGCTAGATGAAACCGCTCCGCTTTCCCGGCATCCTCGCCTACGCCGCCATGGCGATGTGGCTGTTGCAGATCGCCGTTACGCCGGCCGGCGCCGAAGAAACCGCTACTTCGCGGCTTTCAGAGCGCAAGGAAGAGATCCGCGCCGCGCTGATCGCCCATGGCGCGCCGGAAACGATCCGCGTCGCCTTGAGCGCGCCCGATGCGACGATCAATCTCGATCCGGCGACGCCGCTCGCCGTCGACAGCGTCAGCTACAATCGCGCGACCGGCCGTTTCCTGGTCCGCGCCGCGGCGAATGATGCGCCCGTCGTCATCGCCGGCGAGGCCGTCGCCGTCGCGACCCTTCCTGCGCCGTCGCGCGCGATCGCTCGCAATGAAATCATCAGCGAGACGGATATCGACTGGATCGAAGTGACGGATGCGCGCGCGGACCTTTATGTCGATGACGCCGATCTCATCATTGGAAAAATCGCGCGCCGTCCGCTCGCTGCGAAAACGCCTTTGAGAAAGCTCGACCTCGCCTCGCCGACTTTGGTGAAGCGCGGCGACACGGCGACCGTGATCCTCCAAGCGCCGGGCCTCAGGCTGACGCAAGCGGCGATCGCGCTCGGTTCGGGCGGCGAAGGCGACGTCGTCGCGTTCAAAAACATCAACAGCGACCGCGAATTCAAGGCGGTCGTCGTCGCGCGCGGAACGGCGAAAGCCGTCTTCCGCGCCGGTCAAAATTTCGCATCGCTGGATTAACACCATGAACCTCGCTCGCATCTCTCTTATTCTTCTCATGCTCGCCGCCGCAAACGGCTGCGCCGCCGCCGGCCGCATCAAGAATATCGGCAAGGCGCCGGACCTCTCACCGACCGAAAATCCCGCCGCGCTTTACGGCGGCCGCGCCATCGCGATGCCGATGCCGGCGCCGAACGCAGAAGCGGCGAACGCCAATTCGCTCTGGCGCGCCGGATCGCGCACCTTCTTCAAGGATCAGCGCGCGCGCCGGCTCGGCGACATCGTCACCGTCGTCATCGACATCAACGATCGCGCACGGCTTAACAACACGACCGAGCGCACGCGCGACAATGGCGAGACGGCGCAGATCCCCGCTTTCGGCGGCCTGGAACAGACGCTCGTCGACATTCTGCCGAGCGGCGCCAACGCCTCGCAGCTTGTCGATCTGTCGTCCGGCTCGACCGTTCGCGGCGAAGGCAGCGTCGACCGGCGCGAGGATGTCGAACTTGTCGTCGCCGCCGTCGTCACCGACGTTCTGCCGAACGGCAATCTCGTCGTCGCCGGCAAGCAGGAAGTGCGCGTCAACAATGAAGTGCGCGAATTGACCGTCACCGGCGTCATCCGTCCGGAAGACATCTCCAACGCCAACCGGATCAACCACACGCAGATCGCCGAGGCGCGCATTTCCTATGGCGGGCGCGGCCAGCTGACCGATGTGCAACAGGCGCGTTACGGCCAGCAGCTCTACGATATTCTCTTCCCGTTCTAAAACCGCGCTTTTCTTCCCCCGCAAGCGGTGGAGGAAACACAAAGACCCCGCAAGAACCGGGTGACGCGACGATGCGCCACGCGGTATGGTCGCCTCATGTCGCGACGCTCATACGCAATCTTCGACACCGAAGTCGGCCGCTGCGCCCTCCTCTGGCGCGGCGAGATGCTGACTGGCGTTTTGCTGCCGGCCGAGAATGACGACGCGATGCGCGCGGCGATCTGCCGGCGCGCTGCCGACGCGGAAGAAGCGCCGCCGCCCGCCTTTGTCGAAGCGGCCATCGCGAAAATCCGAAAACTTTGCTTAGGCGAAGCTGTCGACTTCGCCGACGCGCCGCTCGACCGCTCGACAATCGAACCGCTCGCAAACCGCATCTACGACATTCTCCTGCGGACGCCGTTCGGCGCGACGACGACCTATGGCGCGATCGCGGAAGAGCTTGGCGACAAGAACCTGTCGCGCGCGGTCGGCGCGGCCATGGGCGCCAATCCCTTCCCGATCATCATCCCCTGCCATCGCGTCACGGGCGCCGGCGGCAAGATGGGCGGCTTCACCGCGCCCGGCGGAACCGGGACGAAAAAGAAACTGCTCGACATTGAAGGCGCTTTCGCCGCTGAAAAACTGCCCTTATTCGGCGGCTGAATTTTTCACCCCTTCTTAACCTTCGCGCAAAGGATCGCGCCTAGTCTCACCCGCATGACGCGCGCCAAGGTCTTTTG
>CALAZI010000109.1 GCA_937895955.1 uncultured Alphaproteobacteria bacterium
TGAAGGCGACGGCGGGCGGCGGCGGCAAGGGCATGAAGATCGTCGAGCGCGAAGCCGATCTCGCCGACCAGCTCAGCTCGGCGCAACGCGAGGGAAAAAACTCCTTCGGCGATGATCGCGTGCTGGTTGAAAAATACATTCCGCGCGCGCGGCACCTTGAAGTGCAGATCGTCGGCGACGGGAAGGGAAATGTCGTTCATTTCTTCGAACGCGATTGTTCGGTGCAGCGCCGCCATCAGAAAATCATCGAGGAAGCGCCCGCCCCGCGCCTTCCCGCCGCCGTGCGCGCGCGCCTGCATGAAATCGGCGTCAACGCCGGCAAAGCGGTCGATTATCGCGGCGCCGGCACGGTCGAATGCCTCTATGACCCCGGATCGGGGTCCGGGGCAGGCGGCGGCGTTTATTTCATGGAGATGAACACCCGCCTGCAGGTCGAACACCCTGTGTCGGAAGAAATCACCGGCGTCGATCTCGTCGAATGGCAATTGCGCGTCGCGGCGGGCGAGGGCCTGCCGAAGAAACAGGATGAAATCCACGAAAACGGATGGGCGTTCGAGGCGCGGCTTTACGCGGAAAACCCGGACAATAATTTCTCGCCCTCAATCGGAACGCTGACGACGCTGCGTTTGCCGGACGAACTCGCGCGCATCGATTCAGGCGTTGAAGAAGGCCAGACGATTACGCCCTTTTACGACCCGATGATCGCCAAGATCATCGCGCATGGAAATACGCGCGAGGAAGCGCTGGCGCGCCTGCGCGCCGCCTTGCGAAAGGCGCGCGTCGCCGGCCTTGAGACCAATGCGCGGTTTCTTCATCGGCTCGCCTCTGATTCCGATTTCATCGAAGGTGATGTTTCAACGCGCTATATTGAGGAGCATCGCGAGACGCTGTTCGCGCCGCCGGAGGGCCGTGAGCGTGCTGTCGCCGCGGCGCTGATGCGTCGCCATCTCGACGTGACGGCGGCCGCGAGCAAGGACCCGTGGGAAGCATTGAGCGGTTTCCGGTTGAACAAGCCGGCGAAATCCGTCGCCTGGATCACGCATGACGCCGCGCCGGCGATTGCGCGCGTGACGCGCCGCGCTGAGCGGTTCGACGTCGAGATCGACCCAAACGCTTCGGCGGCGGGAAGGCGCAACGGCGATGAAAGCAGGAACCCGATCCGGTTTTCCTTTTCCGCCGCGCAAGCGGGCGACGACATCCGCCTCGCCATGGACGGCGAGACGTTCGAAGCGAGCGTTGTCGACCATAACGCCGCCAGCCGCGTTTTCATCGGCGCGGAATATTTTGACATCGAGCATCCGGATGTCCTGTCCGGCGCGCTCAGCGGTCATTCGGCGGGCGGCTCCCTGAACGCGCCGATGCCGGGCGTCGTGACGCTCCTGAAAGCGAAGGCGGGCGACAAGGTCGACGCCGGCGCGGTCCTGCTCGTCATGGAGGCGATGAAGATGGAGCACGCCATCAAGGCGCCGCATGACGGCGTCATCAAAGCCTTCCGCTTCAAGGCGGGCGACCAGGTGAAGGACGGGGATTTGCTGGTGGAGTTTGAGGAGAGCGCCTAAGCCGCCCCGGCGCGCTGCGCCAACTGCGCTCTTACAAACGTGACAAACGCTTCATCCTCACCTTGCAAATTCGCTTCGACATAGCGCGCGAAGTCGGGCCGCTTCAGCCAGTAGGCGAAAAAGTCCGCCCAGGAGCCCCAGCGGCGTCCGCCCTGACCTGACGGCGCGTCCTCGTAAAGCAAGATGAACGCGCGTTCAAACAACGCCATCAGCATCTCATAATAGATCGACTGCCGGCGCTTCTGTTCGGTCGTCAGCTCTTCAACCCGCGCGCCTTCCAGCACGTCGAGCTCCGGGTGGGCGAGCGCGGCCTCAAGCAGCGACGAATATTGCTGCGACAGCTGGACGTAGATTTCATCCTCGCGCTGTTCGATTTCCTTGGCCTCGTTGATCCGCTCCGCGCGCAATTCGCGCAAGATCGTCACGACCGCAAAGGGGAGGCCGAGCACGGTGACGAGATAGGAGAGAAACTCCCACAGACGCATCGTTTCATCGTTGAGCATGAGGCAAGCCTCCCGTCCTTTCGACGCTATCCTAGCCGCGGTCACGGGGCTTGGAAACGCAGCCGCCGCCTGGCGGCGATGCGGCCCGCGCACGGATCAATTCAACTCGATGATCCTGCTGGCACAGACGCTCAGGGCGCGTTAGGGTTGCGATCCCCGGGAAACGGAATACGCCTTGCAAAATTCTATCCGCATCGTCGAAGTCGGGCCGCGCGACGGTTTGCAGAATGAAAAGCAGACTGTCAGCGTCGAAGCGAAAATCGAGCTTGTCGAACGGCTCGCCGCCGCCGGCTGTAAATCCGTCGAAGCCGGCGCCTTTGTCTCGCCGAAATGGGTGCCGCAAATGGCGGCCTCCGATGAAGTGATGGCGAAGATCAAACGCCGCGCGGGCGTTTCCTATCCCGTGCTGACGCCGAACATGAAGGGCTATGAGGGCGCGCGCGAGGCGAAAGCGGACACGGTCGCCGTCTTCGGCGCGGCGTCGGAAAGCTTTTCGCAGAAGAACATCAATTGCTCGATCGCTGAAAGCCTTGAGCGGTTCCGCCCGGTGATCGAGGCGGCGAAAACGGACGGCGTTCGCGTGCGCGGCTATGTCTCCTGCGTTCTCGGCTGCCCTTACGAAGGCGCCGTGCCGCTCGCCAATGTCGTGAAGGTTTCGAAATCGCTTTACGAGATGGGCTGCTATGAAATTTCTTTGGGCGATACGATCGGCGTCGGGACGCATGAAGAAGCGCGTGCGATGATCCGCGCCGTTTCGGGCGAGGTTCCCGTCAACGCGCTCGCCGGGCATTATCACGACACCTACGGCCAGGCGCTGTCGAATATCTGGGCCTCGATCGAGGAAGGCGTTCGCGTTTTTGATTCGTCCGTTTCAGGTCTCGGCGGTTGTCCCTACGCCAAGGGCGCGTCCGGCAATGTCGCCTCGGAAGACGTCGTTTATTCGCTCGAAAAATCGGGCTTTGAAACCGGCGTCGATCTTGACGCGCTGATCGACATCAGCCGCTGGATTTCGGAGATCCTCGGCCGGCGTCCCGGGTCGAAAGTGACGCTCGCCCGCTCGGACGGCTAGTTCATCTCCAGCATTTGCAGCACATCCGCTGAAAACCGCGCGATATCGAACCCGCCGCCATCGTCGAAGCCGCGCCGCACGATCAGGATATTCCGCTCCGGGATGATCACCAGATACTGGCCGCGATTGCCGCTCGCGGCGTAGGTTCCCTCCGGCAATCCATGCTCTTCGCCATAGAGCCAGAATTGCGCGCCGTAGCCGGGCCGCGGCGCGACCGCATCCGCAGGCTGCGACGGCGCAGGCGTCGCGACGAACGCCGCCCAGTTTTCGGGCAGGATGCGCTCGCCTTCCCAGACGCTCTCATTGAGATAGAGAAGGCCGATACGGGCGAGATCGCGCGCCGTCGTCCACACCTGACTTGAAAGAATGAAGTCGCCGTTCCAGTCGGTTTCGAGAAACGTATGGTCCATGCCGAGCGGGGCGAGCACCTGCTCGAACGGGTAGGCGAGATACGCCTTGTCGCTTTTCATTTTTTCGCGCAGCGCGCGCATCGCCAGCATCGTGTCGTTATTGGCGTAAACCCATGTCGAGCCCGGCGCGGAAACCAGCCGGCGCGTCGCGGCGTGATCGATGCGGCCGGCGTTGAAATGCGCCGAGCAGACGAAGGCGGCCTTGTAGCCGGCGACGAGCGACAGATGCGCGGGCGCGTCCGATGCGGCGGCGATCTGCGGCGCGGTCAAGGCCGCCGCAAGGAAGAACCGTCTCATCCGCTTTGCGGCCATTTCAAACTCCCATCTCCGCGTTTCATCGCCGCGTAGCGTAGAACGCCCAACACGCAAAGGCGATGACGCGCTTGTGATTCTCGGCGCTGAGCATACGGTATAGGAATAAAGGGATGGAGAACCCTCAATGAACCCGCGTCGGGCCGTAAGCCTCGCCTTTCTCGCCGCCTTCGGCGCGGCCGCTTTTCTCTTCGTGCGCACGCCCGCAGCTGACGCGGAAGCGGCGTTCTCGGGCAAGCCCGAG
Source organism: uncultured Alphaproteobacteria bacterium (assembly GCA_937895955.1). Lineage (GTDB taxonomy): Bacteria > Pseudomonadota > Alphaproteobacteria > Caulobacterales > Parvularculaceae > Amphiplicatus. Next base: position 4,098 of record CALAZI010000109.1, read on the forward strand.
ATTGTCGCGGCGACATTCGCCTCCGCCTGGTGCTCCTCCTGCAAGGTCCTCAAGCCGAAACTCGCAAAAGTCATTCCGGGCTTCAAGGATGAACCCGTCGCCTTCGTCGAATTCGATTTCACCTTCGGCGCCAGTGACGACATTCGCGCCGAAGCGGAAGAATACGGCGTTGAAGAGATTTACGACCGCAACAAGGGCGCGACAGGTTTCACAATCCTTGTCGACTACGACACCGGAAAAATTCTCGACACGTTAACGATGAATTTCTCAGAAGGCGCGATGCGCTCGGCGATTGCGCGCGCGCTCGCGGTTGCGGCGTATACGGATGAAACGCCCGAAGCGGACGCCGAGACCGCCCGCTGACCCTTTCCGGCATTTCGACGATTTCACTTGTCGATCGCACGTTTTTGAGTCACGATCATCCCGTTCCGAGGGGCGTCCCGCCTGTCGCCAATGGACGACGGCTCGTGCGACGCGCAA
>CALAZI010000110.1 GCA_937895955.1 uncultured Alphaproteobacteria bacterium
CGACGCCTGCAATTGCTCGATCTGTTCGATGACTGGTTTCGTTCACGTCATCGTGCCGCAATCGCGCTTTCGCCTTCTGAAAGGCGAAGACGCTATTGCGACCTATGCGTTCAACACCGGCGTCGCCAAACATCATTTCTGCAAACAATGCGGCGTCAAATCATTCTACGTTCCGCGCTCAAATCCCGACGGCTATTCGCTTAACCTGAATTGCATGGACAAGGCGCAGTTCACGTCGATCGAAATCCGTCCATTCGACGGCCGGAACTGGGAGGCGAACGCCGCCGCCCTCGCGCATTTGTCGAAGGATTAGGCGCGGCGGCGCCTAGCGTTTCGGCCATTCATCCGTATCGCAATCGGGATGCTGGCGGTTCGATCGCTCAATCGACGCCGCCCAGTCCGCGTTATCCCCGGCGCCGGTTTCGCCCTCATCGGGAAGCGCCGCCAATGTTTCGAACCAGGATAGGCGCGATTCCATGCTCATCTGGATTTTCGGCGCGAATTTCTCAGGCTTGTCGAGCGAACCGATCGTCAGATTGATGCGGTCATTGTCGAGCGCCTTGTAATAAAGCGGCGTGCCGCAGGCGGCGCAAAAGCCGCGCATGGCGTGATCCGAGCTTTGGAATTCGGCCGGCGCGCCGCGCGTCCATCGAAGCGCCGATTTCGGCGTTGCGACAAGCGCGGCGAAGATATTGCCGACCGCCTTCTGGCACATCCGGCAATGGCAAAGATGCGAATTGTCGAGCATCACGTCAGTGTGATAGCGCACCGCGCCGCACTGACAGCCGCCGCTGACGGATAGCTTGCGTTTCTTCATCGGCGCCGCTCTCTTTGTCGAAACGCAATTGAGACAGCAAAGCGATGGCCGGGACAAGGCGAAAGCCGAAAACGGGAGAGCGAGAATCGCTGAGCGACTTGTTAGCGCAAATCCGCGCCTGCCGCTTTTGCGTCGAGACGCCGACAGGCGCCGCGCTGCCGCACGCGCCGCGTCCCGTCTTGCAAGTCTCCTCGACGGCGCGGCTTGCGATTTTCAGCCAGGCGCCGGGCGCGCGGGTTCATCAAAGCGGGCGGCCCTTCACCGACCCTTCCGGCGAGCGGTTGCGGGACTGGCTGGGGATCGGCCCGGAGATTTTCTATGACGAGACGAAGGTCGCCATCGCTCCGATGGGGTTCTGCTTTCCGGGTTATGACGACAAGGGGAGCGACCGGCCGCCCCGAAAGGAATGCGCGCCGCTCTGGCGGACGCGGCTGATGGCGGCGATGCCGCAGGTCGAAACGGCGGTGCTTGTCGGGTCTTACGCCCAGAACTGGCACCTCAGGGGGCGAACGGCGAAGACCATGACGGATACGGTCGCCGGCTGGCGCGATCATGCGCCGGCCTTTTTCGTCATCCCGCATCCCTCATGGCGCAACAACGCCTGGATCAGGAAGCATCCCTGGTTCGAAGCCGAGCTTTTGCCGGCGCTGAAAAACGCGGTCGCGGCGGCCCTGGACGGCTGAAAACCGCCGCAGGTGACCAAGAGTTGTATTGCGGTAAAACGCGGGCCGGCGGATGATCGCAGCGTTTTGAATCAACCATCAGGCATGTCGACCGCGCGCGCGCGCAGCACAATTGTCGAGCCGTTGAGCGTTCGCGTCGCAGGGGCGGGCGACCTCGACGCCATTGATGCGATTGAACAACGCTCTTTCGTCCGCGACCGTTTCCCGAGGCGCAATCTCGGCCGGCTCTTGAAAGCCGGATCGGCGGTCGTCGTGCTGGCGCGCCTTGGCGGGCGTCCCGCCGGCTATGCGGCGCTGCTGTTCCGGAAGGGCTCTGGCCTCGCCCGGCTCTATTCGATCGCGGTCGATCCCGACGCTCGCGGTCGGGGGGTCGCAAACGCGCTCCTCGCCGCCGCGGTCAGACGCGCCCGCGCGCGCGGCGCCGACCGGCTGCGCCTTGAGGTTCGTCCTTCCAACAAGCCCGCGGTGACATTATATGAGCGCGCCGGCTTTGCGGTTTTTGACCGCAAGACCGGCTATTATGACGACGGCGAAGATGCGATTAGGATGGAATTGCCTCTGTGACCGACGAACGGGCGACAGGAGCGCCCAACCATGAGAATACGTCCATGAGTTCCGGTCATGAGTGATTGGCTCATTCTGGTCGAATACACGGCCGACCTTGCGCAGCACGAAACGCCGCACAAGGTGATGCGCATCCGGGATTATTTGACGACGCCCAATCTTTTCACCGGCCGGCGTCCGAACATCATCAACCTTGCGCGCAGCTATTCGTATCAGAGCGAGGGCTATTACGCCTCGCTCCTCGCCGAGGCGCGCCGGCACCGCGTCGCCCCGACCGTGCAGGCGATGGTCGAGCTCAGCCGCAAGTCGCTTTACGCGCACGCGGTGCCGGAACTTGAAGCCGCGCTTCAGCGCGATATCGAAAACGGCTCGGCGCCGATTGAAAAACTCGTCGTCGCCTTCACCTCAACGCAGCCGCGCGGCTATGACCGCTTCGCCAAGCTTTTGTTCGACTGGTTCCGCGCGCCAGTGATCGAGGCGGAATTATCCGGCGGCGTCAAACCGAAAATACAGAATTTACGCATCGTCGCCCCGCATAAGCTGAAGGGCGATGAGCGGCGTTTCTTCCTCGCCGCGCTCGATCAGCATACGAGCCGGCGCTGGACGGCGCCGAAGACGAAGACGACCGCGAAATGGTCGCTCGCGGTGCTTATCGATCCGAAAGAGGAGGAGGGGCCGTCCTCGCCCGCCTCGATCAAGCGGCTCGCCGCCGTCGCCGACAAGATGGGCGTTGAGGTTGAGCCGATCTATCCCAACGAACTGGCGAGCCTTGCCGAATTTGACGCGCTGTTCATTCGCGCAACGACCGCGATCGACAATTTCACCTATCGTTTCGCGCGTCGCGCCGAACAGGAAGGCATGCCCGTCATCGACGACACGGAATCGATGATCCGCTGCACCAACAAGGTTTATTTGAAAGAGCTGCTCGACAACGCGAAGATCCCGGCGCCGAAGACGGAGATCCTCGACGAGAAGGCGAATTTCGCAGACGTCATGCAGCGTCTCGGCTCGCCGGTGGTGCTGAAGGCGCCGGACGGATCGTTTTCGCGCTCCGTCCACAAGGTCGCGACGCTGGAGGAATTCCAGGCGACAGCGAAAAAGCTGTTCGACGATACGGCGCTCATCCTCGCTCAGGAATACATGCCGACGCAGTTCGACTGGCGCGTCGGCGTCCTCGGCGGAGAGCCTTTGTTCGCCTGCCGCTACAAAATGGCGCGCGGCCACTGGCAGATCGCCAAGCATAGCGAAGACGGCGGGACGACATTCGGCGACACGGAAACAATCCCCGTCGAACAGGCGCCGAAGGCGGTCATCGACATCGCCGTCAAATGCGCGCGCCTCATCGGCGACGGGCTGTACGGCATCGATCTTAAGGAAAACGAACGCGGCGTTTTCGTCATCGAAATCAACGACAATCCCAATCTCGATCACGATTATGAGGGCGAGGTGCTGAAGGACGAGCTTTGGCGCCGGCTCATCAACTGGTTCGCCGTGCGGCTTGAAAAGCGCATGGGCGGCGCCGCCGCGCCGGCGATCGCGCCTTCGGTCAGTTCAACCCCGCCGCTATTGTCTAAGGCGAGCGGCTAGGCGGCGTTGCTCGCCTGGCCGTTCGCCGACAAAATTCCTATTGCGCGTCCTTCAGATATTTGTCGAGGAAGGACACATAGGCGTCGGAAGCCGCGATGCGGTTTTCGCGCTTCAGGAAACCGTGCCCCTCATCGGGGAACAGCAGATATTCGACCGGCACGCCGTTGGCGCGGATCGCCGCGACCATTTCGTCGCTTTCGACCTGAAGGACCCGCGGATCGTTCGCTCCCTGAACGATCAGGACGGGCTTGACGATCTTTTCGGCGTGGAAGAGCGGCGAAATCGCGCGATGACGCTCGCCGTCGGTCGCCGGATCGCCCATCTCGTCATAGAGCGCCTCCTTGAACGATTCCCACCAGGGCGGGATTGAAGTCAGCGTCCTGACCCAGTTGGTGACGCCGAAAATATCGACGCCCGCGTCGAAAACCTCCGGATGATAGGCGAGGGCGGCCATGGTCATGTAGCCGCCATAGGAGCCGCCCATGATCGCGATGTTGTCGGCGTCGACCCAGTCCTGCGCGGCGAGCCAGTTTTTCGCCTCGACGATGTCTTTGAGATCGACGTCGCCGTGCTTCTTGTCGTCCATGTGAAAGAACGTCTTGCCGTAGCCCGAAGAGCCGCGATTGTTCGCCGCCAGCACGGCGTAGCCGTGATTGACGAGATGCTGGATCATCGCCGAATAGCCGGCGCGCGACTGGCCGCCCGGACCGCCGTGAACGAAGACGATGGCGGGGACCTTGTTCGCCGCCGAAGCGCCGAGCGGTTTCGTCAGGATCGAAGGTATTTCAAGCCCGTCATAACTCGGATAGCGAACGACTTCGCTTTTCGCGAGATCGGCCGGATTGATTTCCGGGTTCAGCGTATCGGTCAGCTTCGAAAACTTGTTCTTGCCGATGTCGGCGACATAGACGTTTGACGGCGCGTTCGAGGCGGTCAGGCGGAAAGCGATCTTTTTCTCGCCCGGAAAGAAACGGACATTGGCGATATCGCCGTCCGGAAGGCCTTTCGGCGTTTTGACCGCCCTGTTTTTCGCCGTGTCGAAAATCGAAACGCGCGTCGTGCCGTCATCATTGACGCCATGCACGCGGTATCGGCCCGTCGGCGAAAAGCTGAGATACATGATGTCCCAGTCGGCTTTAAGATACGGGGCCTTCTCGCCGGTCGAAACTTCATATGACCAGGCTTCGGCGAACTCGCCATGTTCGTCGGTCCCGAAGATGAGCTTGTCGCCGCCGGGCGTGAAATCGAACAGCGCCTGCGAAATATTGCCTTCATGCGCGGTGATCTTGCGCGGCGTCTCGTCGGTTGCGACGCCTTTCAGATAGCTGTCGTTGTCCGCCGAAGTGCGATCCTTGATCATCGCCAGCGTCGCGCCGTCGCGGCTGACGATCATCTGGCCGAACCCGTCATCGTTCTGGAACAGCATCGTGCGCTCAAGCGTTTCTGCGTCGACGCGGTAAAGGTCGAAAAATTTCGCATCGCGTTCATTTGTCTCGATGACGAATGCCGCGCCGTCCTCGATCCAGGCGTTGAACGACGCCTTCAGATTCTCGCCGGGCGTCAGGTCGATCGGAGCCTCGCCGCCGCCGACGAAGACATGGTTCAATTCGTCGCCGCCATTGTCGGCGGTGTAGATGTAACGGCCGCCGTCCGGGAAATAGCTGACAGCGAACGTCGCGTTCGATTCCGACGCCGTCAGCGGCGCGCGTTCGCCGGTCGCGGCGTTGATTTCATAGGCGTTGAAAACGCCGGTCTCATTCGATGTCACCAGAATTTTCGCGCCGTCCGCCGAAACGGCGTTCTGGCTGTCGGCCATTAAAATGTCGGTGGTGTTGAAAAAGCTTTCGGCCGGATATTTTTTTGTCGGCTGCGCCTAAGCCGTCGATATCGCCGCAAGAATGGCGGCGGCAATTGTAATCGCTTTCATGCGCGTCCCTCCGTTGGAGGCGCTTGTCATAGGCGGTTTTGTCGTCGATGTAACCGCTTTCAGGCGCGCGAGAGGCGCCCTTCGGCGCATTTTAGCGCCCTCGCGCCCTCCGCCGCCGCAAGGCGGCTTGCTCTTGGCGCGGCGGGCGCCTATTCACGCAAAAACTAAAGGATTTGTCATGCGTATCGACGCCATCGCCATCGGAACGAAGCCGCCCGAAGACGTCAATGTCATCATCGAAGTGCCGCTCGGCGGCCAGCCGATCAAATATGAAATGGACAAGGCGGCGGGCGCGCTCGTCGTCGATCGGTTTCTCTATACGCCGATGTCCTATCCCGGCAATTACGGCTTCGTGCCGCATACGCTGTCGGAAGACGGCGATCCGATCGACGTCCTCGTCTGCAATATGCGCCCGCTCGTGCCGGGCTGCGTCATCAATGTGCGCCCGATCGGCGTCATGCTGATGGAGGACAATTCAGGCCTTGACGAAAAGGTGCTCGCCGTCCCGAGCCCGCATCTCACGCAGCGCTGGAACGGCGTGAAGGAATTCAGCGACCTTCCCGAAATCACGCTGAAGCAGATCGAGCATTTTTTCGAGCACTACAAAGACCTTGAACCCGGCAAATGGGTGAAGGTCGGCGGCTGGCACGACGCCGCGACCGCGCGCCGAAAAATCGTCGAGGCGATTGATCGAGCGAAGAAGGCGTCATAGCGAATCATCCGCCGCATCGCTTGGATGTCGCATCCGCCATATGCTAGTCGGCGCTGATGGGCGTATTACTCTCTTTCGCCGCTGCGATTAATGCGTTTTTGCTAGCCCTCGCGCTTGGCTCGCAGTCGCTCCGCCGGGGAGCGAAGGCGGGAATATTTGCAGCGCTTTTCCTCGCCGCCGTGGCCGCCGCGGTCATGCTGATCGCCGCCGACCACGCCGGTTCGGTGTTGGCGCCGGACTTCTCTGCGATTCTGGAAGCAATCCTGACTTTCGCCGCAGGGCCGCTCTTTCTGCTTTTTGTTTCGGAAAGCCTCGGCGTTCGGGTCGATGGACGAATTCTCGGCGCCGCTCTCGCATGCATTGCGCTGGCCTCGGCGGCGACGTTTCCGCATGTATCGCCTATTCTTCTGGCCGATCGCATGGTCTTCGCGCAGATGGCGTTCACCGCCGCTTCGGCGGTGCTGGCGGCGAAGGCGGGGGGCGTCGCAAAAGGCGGCGCCGCGCGCAGCAGGGATTTCGTCATCACCGCTATTATCGCGCTTTGCGCGCTTCACGCCGCCCAGATCCTTCGGACGTTCTGGCCGGATCTCGCGATGTTGCGCGATATCGTGCCGGCAGCCGGCTCATTGGGCTTGATCGCATTGTCGGCGGCGGTTTTTTTCGGCGGGCGCCTCGGGCTATTGGACTCTCTGACTGTCCCGCCGCCGGTTGCGAGCGAAGCCATGCGTGCGTTGGTCGCCCGCGCAGAGGCGACGCTCGCCGGCGGCCTTCTTAAGAACCCCGGCCTCACAGCCGCCGACGCAGCCGCGGCCGTTGGCGCTTCCGTGGACGAGCTTGCCGAAGCGATGCGCGCGGTCACGGGCGGCGGGTTCGCGGCGCGCGTTCAGCAATTGCGGGTGGAGGAAGCTCAAAGGTTGCTCGCCGATCCGAAGGAAGCGCGCACATCGATGGAAGCCGTCGGCCTTCTCGCAGGATTCGGATCGCGATCGGCTTTCTATCAGGCGTTTAGCGAGCGGGTGGGGATGTCGCCGGCCGCTTATCGCAAAATGCTTGCGTCAAAACCTGTCCAAAAACCCGAAACCGGACAGGTCTGACCGCCGGGCGCTCTATCATCGCCGACTATGACAGACCAAATCATCCCTGAAGGCGATTTCAGGGAGCATGGCGTGTCCAGATTGAGCATTCTCGTCATTCTAGCCGCGGCGGCGGCCGCTGTCGCATCGCCGGCGGCGGCGTGGCCGACCTGCGGTCGGGTCGATCGCCTCCCGGGCAAGGAATGGCGAAGCGTCGATCCGTCCCGCCATGGCTGGGATGGGGCGCAGCTCGCTGCGGCGCGCGCCGTCTTCGACAACCAGCCTTCCGCCGCGGTGATGATCGTCCATCGCGGCCGGCTGATCGCGGAGTGGGGAACGACGGCCGAGCGCTACACGGCGCAGTCCGTCCGCAAGGCGCTCGTTTCGTCGCTGGTCGGCCAGCTGATCGCGGCGGGAAAGCTCGACCTCGACGCTACGCTCGAAGAAATGGGGATCGACGATATTGATCCGCCGCTGACAAATGAAGAGCGGCAGGCGACGCTTCGCGACCTGCTTCGCTCACGCTCCGGGATATTCCATTCCGCGCTCTATGAGGTCGGCGGCTGGAAGCGCGAACGAATGGCGCTCGCCGATGAGGAGCGCGCCGCCGGCTATGATCTTTATCCGCATGGCGCTTACTGGATCTACAACAACTGGGACTTCAATGCTGTGGGGACGATCATCGAGAACGCTGCCGGGGAAGAAATCGGGCCGCTTTTCGCGAAGAACATCGCCGCGCCGATCCGAATGCAGGATTTTCGCGCCGCCGATGTCGAATATACGACGAAGGACCATCCGGCGGAGCAGCGCTTCGGCAATGTTTCCGAGCACCGCGCCTATGTCATCAACATCTCAACCCGCGATCTCGCGCGCTATGGTCTGCTTTATCTCAATTGCGGGAAATGGGGCCGGCGCCAGATCGTCCCCAAGAAATGGGTCCTGGAAAGCATTGTCGGACCTGACACGCGGATAGGGCGCCCTGCGGATCGTCAGCTCACCGGTTTCGGCGATTACGGCTATCTCTGGCAGATCGACCGGCCGGGCTCGCGGCGTTATCCCGGCGTCGGAACGCGCGAACCGTTCTTCATCGCGGAGGGCGCGCGCGGCCACTCGATGGCGGTATTCCCGTCGCTCGACCTAGTCATCGCTCATCAGGTGGCGACGGTCGGCGGCGTCGGCGTCGAAGCGCAGATGAAGCGTGCGAAGGATGGGTCGCCTGAAGTGACAGACGGCCAACTTTCGGCGCTTTATGCGGCGATTATCAAGGCGCATCCGAGGACCGCGACTGCGTTTGAGGAGTGACGCCGTCGCTGTTCCGCGTCACTCCCAATAATATTTCCCGCGCTTCTTCGAGCCTGTGACTTTTTCATTCATCGTCTCGGGATCGTAGAGCCGGCCGTTCAGCATGACGCCGTCGATCTTGTCGGTGTTGCGGATATCGTCGAGCGGGTTCGCGTCCAGGATGACGAGATCGGCGAGCTTTCCTTCCTCGATCGTTCCGATGTCCTTGTCATAGCCCAACGCTTTCGCCGGCGTTGACGTCGCGGTTTTCAGCGCTTCGAGCGGGGTCATGCCGCCTCTAGCGAACGACCACATTTCCCAATGCGAGCCGAGGCCTTCCTCCTGGCCGTGCGCGCCGATCGAGACCATGACGCCGCGGTCGGCGAGCTTCTTCGCCTCGCGCGCGCTGTACTGGTCGACGAAATCCTCCTCGGGCACTTTCGTGCGGCGCACCGAGTTCGGCTGAAGAATGTGCGCCGGGACGTGTTTCGACAGGATCGGATGCAGCCAGACATCCGTCGCGTAGCGCCAATAGGGGTCGCCCGCCATGCCGCTATAAGTGACGACGAGCGTCGGCGTGTAGGCGACATTCGTCCGGGAGAAGAACGACAGCACGTCCTCGTAAAGAACATTCTGCGGGATGTTGTGTTCGAGCGTCGAATTGCCGTCGGCGATCAGCGTCATGTCCTGGGTGAAGAGCGAGGCGCCTTCCGCGACGACCGTCATGTTTTCAGCGCGCGCGGCGGCGGCGACCTGCTGGCGCTGGTCGCGGCGCGGCTGGTTGTAGTTCTTGATCGAATGCGCGCCTTGCGCCTTGAGACGCCTGACATGGGCGAGCGCGTCGTCATAGCTTTCGATCTCGGCGAAAAAGCCGGGCGCCTTCGCGCCGTAAACGACGTCGCCCGTTGAGAAGGTGCGCGGGCCGATCATGTCGCCCGTGCGCTGCAGTTCGGACGCCGCAAAGACCTCCGACGCGCCGTTCGACGGGTCATGAACCGTGGTGACGCCGAGCGCGAGATGCGCGATCGCCGACCAGTTTTCTTCAGGGATGATATCATCCTCGCCCTGCGGCCCGTGGGCGTGCGCGTCGATGAAGCCGGGCGTTATCGTCTTGCCGTCGGCGTCGATGATGCGCGCGCCGCCGGGATAGGCGCCTTCGCCTTCGCCGACCGCGACGATGCGGTTGGCGTTGATGACGATGTGGCCGTTCTCGATGACGCCGCCGTCATCGCCTTTCATGGTGATGATGCGCGCGTTGCGGATGACGGTGACGCCTGACGGCTTGTCGGCGCGCGCAGCGATGGAAAGATCGGCGCCCGTTGCGGGCGGCGTGAAATTCTTCGGCTCTTCATCGTCCGGCTTTGCGGGCAGCGCCGGAATCATCTCGGCGATGCGCGCCGAATAAAGCGTCGGCCCGAGGGTCCAGCGGATTTCGCCGGGGCCGGACCATGAAAGATAGGCCGATCCGCCTTCGCTCGCGCGGACGACCGGAACCGCGGACGCCGATTTGCCGGCGCCGATTTCCTGCGGACCCGCCGTCATCGGCATCGCATAGACCGCCCAGTTCTCGCGGAAGGCGAGATGCTTTCCGTCAGGCGAGACCTGATAGTCGGTGAGAAGATCGCCCGATGCGTGAACGCGCCGCGCCTCGCCGTTCAGATCGACGCTGACGAGCTTCGTCTGATTGTCCTCCCGCACCTGCATGAAGACGCGATCATTGTCGGCGCCGAAATGCGGATTGGCGCCGCCGTCCGTCACTTTCGTCATTACGCCGCCTGAAGCCGGAACGCGATAGACGCCCGGCGCCTCGGCGTAGCGATCGGAAAGCAGGAATCCGCTGGCGCTCTTTTCAAAGACGATCGTTTTTCCGTCCGGCGAAAAGCGCGGCCGGCGATAAACGCCCGGCGCGCTTGTCACCGCCTTGCCGGCGCCGCCGCCCGGCGACGTGACGCGGATCGCGCCAAGGCCGTCATCGGTCCAGGCGACGTAAACGATGCGTTTGCCGTCATGGGAGAAGGACGGGAACAGCTCGCGCCCCTCATTCGACCCGGTGAGCCGTCGCGGCGTTCCGTTGGGGAGCGATTTCACCCACAGCTTGCCGAGCGATTCAAAAACGGCCGTGCGGCCGTCCGCCGAAACGGCCGCAAAGCGCGGCATCGTCGTTTTGAAATTGTCCGGCGCGACATCGATCGCCGGACGCGGCGCGTCGATGACGTCGCGATCGTCGGCGACGCGGAATGGAATTTCCGACGCCGCGCCGTCGATGGTCACGCGGCGGATCTTGCCGCCGGCCCAGAAGACGACGGATCTGGAATCAGGCGTCCAGTCCATCGTCGGATAGACGCCGTGAACGGCCCATGCTTCCTGCATGTCGAGATCGAGCGAATCATAGATTTTCTTCTGCGCGCCGGTTGCGAGATTCATCAGGTAGAGTTTCGACTTCTCGCGCTCGCGCTTGACGAAAGCGAGCCATTTGCCGTCGGGCGAGGGCGTCGGGCGCACCGCGCCGCCGGCGCCGCCGGCGATGCGCGTCGTTTCGCCCGTGGCGATATCGAAGCGTTCAATCGCGAACACTTCGCCGTTTGCGTCCTGCGCGTAAATGAACGTGTCGCCCGGCGTCGTATTGTGCGCGTAATAAATCGACTTCCCGCCCGGGGCGAAAACCGGCTCGCCGAGTTCCTTCTGATAGGATTCGTTCGGCCGCTTGACGAGCTTGACGCCGTCGCCGCCGCCGAGGTGATACATCCAGATTTCGCCGGTGCCGAGCGACCGCGATGTCGTGAAATGCTTGCGGCCGATCAGATAGCGCCCGTCCGCGCTCCAGTCGGGCGCCGTGACGAGACGGAATTTCTCCTTGCTCACCTGACGCTTGTCGGACCCGTCGGCGTTCATGATCCACAGATTGTCGCCGCCGCCGCGGTCTGATGTGAAGGCGATCTTTTTTCCGTCCGGCGAAAAGCGCGGCTGCATGTCGAAGGAAAGCCCTTCGGCGATGCGCCTCGGCGCGCCGCCCGCGATCGGCATCGTGTAAATGTCGCCGAGAAGATCGAAGGCGATCGTCCGCCCGTCCGGGCTGACGTCGACATTCATCCAGGTGCCCTCATCGACGTCGATCTTGATCTTGCGGATTTCCGCGCCCGGCGGCGCCGAGACGTCCCATTTCTTTTCGTCCTTTTCATCCGCCGCGAAAGCGGACGCAGCGAAAGCCGCGACGGCGACGCCGGCGAGCAGTATGCTTTTCATGATGAGACCCCTCGATTCCTTGCCCCGATTGTAAGCGCCCAAAGCTCTTGTTTGAAAGCGCTCCGGGCAATGTGATCAGCGCCGTTTGTTGACTAATTCCAAGGCCCGGCATACGCCTCGGCCCCTTTTGTCAACTGGAATACGGTCGTGGACACGACGGTTGCGGCAGAACGAGCGCCTTATGCGGCGTGGCGAGCGGAGCTTGCCGCGCTGCTTTCGCTCGGCCTGCCGATGGCGGCGACGCAGCTTGTCCAGTTTTCGGTGATGACGGTCGACGTCCTGATGATCGGACGCCTGGGGCCTGAACCGCTTGCGGCTTCCTCGCTCGGCGTCGTAATTTTCTTCGCCGCCTGGCTTGTCGGGTTCGGTCCGGCGATGGCGGTCTCGCCGCTTGTCAGCCAGGCGCTCGGCGCCAATGAAAACGATCATGACGACGTGCGCATCTCTGTGCGGATGGCGCTGTGGGGGATCGCCGCGCTGACCCCCGTCATGTTCATCGGCTTTGCGCTCGCCGAGCCGATCACGCTCGCGCTCGGCCAGCCGGAAAATCTCGCAAGGCTCGCGGGGCCTTATGTTCTCGCGCTCGGTCCGGGCTGGGCCTTCGCGATGGGCGTCATCGTCTTGCGGAATTTCCTCGCCGCCATCGGCGAGACGCGCGCGCCGCTTTACATCGTCATCGGCACGACGCTGCTCAACGCTTTTCTCAACTGGCTGCTGATTTACGGCAATTGGGGATTTCCGCGGCTTGAGCTTGTCGGCGCCGGGATCGCCTCGTCAATTGTCAATGTGAGCGGCTTCGCCGCGCTCGTGCTTTACGTGCGCTGGGACAAGAGGGCGAAAGCGTTCCATCTCTTCCGCGAATTTCTCGTTCCGCACTGGGCGCGCCTGAGAGAAATCATTCGTCTCGGCTGGCCGATCGCGGTGACGATCGCCTTTGAGGGGATGCTCTTTAACGCCTGCGTCTTCGTCATGGGACGGATCGGCGTCAATGAGGTCGCAGCCTATCAGGTCGCGCTCAACGTCGCCTCGATCGCCTTCATGGCGCCGCTTGGACTGTCGATGGCCGGCAGCGTTCGCGTCGGCCTCGCCGCCGGCGCCGGCGATCGCGCGCGCATCCGCCGCGCCGCCGCGCTGACGATCGTCCTTTCGATTGCGGCGATCATGTGCGTTGCGATTCCGACCATGCTCGCGCCGGAATTCGTCGCCGGCCTTTATCTTGACCGCGACAAGCCGGAGAACGCCGCCGTCATCGCGCTGGTGTCGAAATTCCTCATCATCGCAGCGGCGTTCATGCTGTTCGACGCGACGCAGGTCGCCTCGGCGCAGGCCTTGAGAGGTCTCAAAGACGTTCGCTGGCCGATGGTCATCACCGGGATCGCCTATTGGGTCATCGGCTTTCCGATCGCCGCCTGGCTCGGGCTTGGCGCGGATGTCGGCGCTGTCGGCGTCTGGTGGGGTCTTTTGAGCGGGCTGTTCGCGGCCGCCGCCATGCTGTCGACCCGCCTTTACCTGCTGACGCGCTAGCGCGCGTTAACGAGTTATCAGCCTTAACGCGCGATGAATCCCGGTTTGAGGGAAGCCGGATTTGGCGAATGGCGATTGAGGCTGCGGAAACGATCGAGGAACCGCTCGACTGGCGGCGCCGCCTTGCGCTTGAAAGCCGGCGGTTCAACGCCTGGTGGGAAGGCTACGCCTTCAACGCCGAGCAAGAGCGGGCCCATCTCGCGGAAGAAGCGCTGATCGAACGCGCGCCCTCAGGGCCGCCGGATCAGGATGTCGCTTTGTCGATCTGGGGCGAGGGGCGGCTCGATCCCGGCGATCCGGCCTGGACGATGCGCCATGCGCGCACGCTCGGCGTTCCCCTGAAGGCGCGCGTTGTCGTTCTCGGCGCCGGGCTCGGCGGGCCGGTGCGCGATTTGAAACACGGCACGCGCTGGAAGCTTTCCGGCTATGCGCGCATCGCCGCGCCGATCAAAACGCTTGACGTCATTCCCTATGAAGCCGCGCTTTCGCGCATCAATCGCGCCTCCGCCGACGGCGGCCTTTCCTTTTTCGAACTGCACCGCGATCAGGACCCGGCGATGATGGCGCTGTTCGCCGCCGAGCTCGTGAAGCCGAACGCGCCATTCGCGTTCGTCGATTTCACCGTCGCGCGGCGCGGCGCGCGGTTGCGGTCCTGTTTCGCGGGCGCATGGGGCGGGGCTCCGCGTCTTGCGGACCAGTTCGCCGATCTGATCGAGAAATCCGGCTTTCGCGTCAGCGACGCCGTCGATGAAACCCGCGCGTTCCTGCCGCTCGTTTCGCGCGGCTGGTCGCACTGGCGCGCCGCTTATTCGCGCGCGCGCGACATCACGAACCGCCGCCAGCGCATCGAACATCTGACGCTGCTGTCGCAATACGCGCATCTGTGGGCCGAGCGTTTCGACGCCATCAAGGCCGGTCAGTTGCAAGTGACGCGGATTCTAGCGCGCCGGAAGGGGTAGGGGCTCACCGCCATTTCCGCCAGTCGTCGACCCGCGCGCCGGCGCGTCTGGCCGCGCGTCTGGCCGCGCGCCTTGCGCAAGACGTCGCCGATCGTCGCCTAGTTCCGCCAGGTGAGCGCTTCCGCGGCGCCGAGACGCTCGCCGCGATTGAGCCGCTTGCGCGCTATTCGCCTCAGCGGCTTCTGTGGTAGGGTCCTGGAAGGCGCGGCTTGGGGCGCGGCGCGCATGGTGGGTAATCGGTGAGGGGTTTTCATGCTTAAGACATTGAAATTGCTGGCGGCTTCGGCCGCGATCGGTCTTGCTGGCGGGGTTTCGCCCGTTCTGGCGCAAAATTCCATGCCGGCGGCCGGCGGCGGTCTCGGCAATTCAATCAGCGCGGCGGAAGTCTCCGCGATGCTCGCGGAATTCTCGATCGCCACCGAATTGCGCGCCAATCCCGCCGGCGGCGCGCCGACCATGGTCGCCTCCATTCCCGGCGGCGCGAAATTCCTCGTCGGCTTCTTCGAATGCGCTGATGCGGCGAAGCCCGCCGGCTGCAAACAGATCATGATTTCGACGGCGATGTCGTCGGGCGGCGTCGCCTTTGACGAGTTGAACGCCTTCAACGGCCAGTCGAGCGTGACGACCGTCGTTTACGAGCCGACCAACCAGATCCTCATTTTCGGCCGCAACATCTTCATGCCGGGCGGCGTCGGGCGCGAAAACTTCAAGCTGCAGGTCTCGTTGTTTCTCGGCGATATGCAAAACTACGTGACGGCGCGCCGCTCGACGGCGAAATCCGTCTCGTTCATGGAATCGCCGAAGCTGAAGTCGAAAATCACGTCGATCACGGCGCCTGCTGAAACGGACGCGCCGCGCGTCGCGATCGGATATGATCGCGCGACCGAGATCGAACTGGCGATCGCCAATTCGTTCGATGTCGATTTCGCCGTCACGGCGGACGAGTAGAGCAGGCCTGCGCCTGAAATCGGCATAATGGTTTCGCCAATTTGGGGATAAAAACCGGCGCGATTCACTTCGGGTTGCGCAGGGTTTACTAAGGTGCGCGCCCCCGTCACAATCTGAAGCGATGCAGTTGACGGGGGGAGAGAATGGGGCATTTCCCATTACTTTCAATTAGCGCCGCTTT
This sequence comes from uncultured Alphaproteobacteria bacterium, assembly GCA_937895955.1. Taxonomy (GTDB): domain Bacteria; phylum Pseudomonadota; class Alphaproteobacteria; order Caulobacterales; family Parvularculaceae; genus Amphiplicatus. The sequence goes on from CALAZI010000110.1 coordinate 15,500, forward strand.
TTGCCTTGCGGGCTGCGCATCTGCGCCGCCAAGCGTTTTCCGGCAGTTTGATCTGGATAAGGGATATTCCGTTTCGACGGACGCGACGCAACGCGCCATCATCAACATGCGCACGCATCCTTCCTCCAGGCCGGGCCGCGTCAATCCTGAACGCATCGTCTGCGCGGAGCCGAGCCCGGATGTCGCCTCGGTCGTTGCGAATTCTTTCGCTTTCAGCGGCAACATATTCGGCAAAGGCAATGCCGCTATTTCAGCCGACCAGGCGACTGCGCTGGCGCAACTCGCCGAGCGCACCGTGACGGTGCAGCTCTTGCGTGATCAGATGTACCGCGCTTGCGAGGCCTACGCCAACGGCGCGATTTCCGCGACCGACTATTCGCTTTTGATGAGTCGCAACAATGACGCGATGGTGACGCTGATGCTCGGCGAAGCGGCTAGCCGAACGGTCGGGCGCGATCTGGCGACACTGTCATCCGAGGCGTCGGGAAGCGCGAGCGCGTCAATGCCCGCAATCGTCGAAGCGGCGAAAGAAGCCGTCGCGGCGAATGAAGCGAGCGACAAGGCGGATGAAGAACTTGCGGCGGCGAAAGAGAAGGAAGCCGCCGCCGACGCGGCGGTTCAAATGACGGGGCCGACGACGACGCAAGCGGCGGCCGATTCAGCGCAAGAAAATGCCGAGGCGGCTGAAGAAGAAACCGCCGAAAAAGAACAAGCCGCCGACGCCGCGAAGGACGAGGCGAAGGAGAAGAATCAGGAGCTCATGCAGGCGGCGGCGAGCGGATCGGCGAAGGCGACCGCAACAAAGGGCGGCGGCTCCTTTGGTCAATTGAATAAGGAAGCGGTCGACATCGCCAAAGAACTCGGGAAACTGCAGCGCGCCTATTTGGATAAGGGCGCTGAGCAGCATTTCATATCAGCGTGCATTGTGGAGCTTGGAACGACAAGAAAAGCGTTTGATTATTATGAGACTTCGAAGTTTGAGCCGAACTTGTATTTTACCGCTGAAGAATTGACTGATCATCAAAAGATTGTAGCGGACGCAATTTTACGGAGTTACGGTATTCAAGACTACCGACAGTATAGCCAATTTGCCCAATACAGTGAATCGTACGAAGGTAAAGACATTGAATCGCTGCTGTTGGGAGGAGTGCTGGCTGAAGCCGATATACAAAAGCTGAGCCCTGAACAGAGGAGGAATGCGGCAGCCAGGAGATGGGCTAATTTGCAAGAAGATCTTGCAAAAGTCTATCAAATGGGTCGCGGGACTCTTTCAAATAATCTGCAATATGATTTGGCCGAATCTATCGCTTCCGAAGGCGAAAAGCCGATCGTCAAATACCTTGCGAACCGTCGAAAAAAATCTGATCGGCTTTGGCGAGGGTTGATGGCGGTTCAGGATCGAGAAAGTGCGTCATTACTTGCTCAAGAATGCCTCCTTCGACTGCCTGATCTGCTCACGCGCGAGCACAACATTCATTTCGTCAATGACGTTCTCGATTTTGTCGAGGATGTCGAGGAAGAGCGGGCGAGCGTGCTCAAAAAGCAATTTGAGGCGTCGGCTGGTTCGAAAACTGATAAGAAAACGCCGCCGCCCGCGGCCGCTGCCGACAAGATGATGAAAGCCGCCGGCGAACTCGTTAAGTGCCCAGACGGCGTTGCGGGGAATGAGTGTCGTAAAAAGAACGCCGGCGCCGTCGTCGCCTCTCTTGGAGGCGGATCGACGCAAGGCGGAAACGACAATTCTCCTCGCGGCCCGCGAAAGCCGGATGTCAGCGAACTCTCGCCGTTAGCGGCCTATGCGGCGGCTGAGCTTTCCTTTTCAAAGCTTATCGACGCAGCCAATGAATTCGAAAAAAATCCGCTCGGCGCGTGCTCTGAATCCTGCGGCAAATGCCTCGCCGGCGGCGGCTCGGGCGGACGCTGCTCCAAAAACGGAAAAACGCCGCCCTGTTCAAAGCGGTGCCAGGCGATCATTGCGCAGGGCTATGACGTTAAGGAAAGCGAACTGAAAGCCGCTTTTGACAAGCATCAGACCGACTATCAAAAGTCATTCGGGTTCAACGCAAAAGACGGTCTTGAGAAAAATGAGAAAAAACTGGCTGAAACGCGCCAAGCGCTCGCGAAAGAAAAAGACCCGAACAAGAAAGCCGCGCTGCTCGTTCAAACAGCTGCTCTAGAGCACGATCTCGTCACTGCCCGTAAACGATACCAGGATTTGGCGAAAGCATTCGACAAAACGGCCGGCGATATCGCGACGCATGTAAGAAAAATCAGCGAATTGCCGAAAGATTGATCAGGCCTTGTTGTCGAGGATGAGCGGCGCGGCGTTTGCGCGTCTTGCGCCGTAGCCGGGTTCCGCCGTTTTTCCGGCTTCTTCGGCGATCGCCTTCATCACGCTTTCGCTCGCCGCGCGCGCGCCGTCGATCAGCGCGCGTTGACGTTCGGCGCGCGCCTCGAACGCTTTCGTCATTTCGCGCAATTCGGCGATCAGGCCGTCGCCGGCGCCCGTCACGCTTGACCGATCGGCGGCGACGGCGCGGATCGATTGCGCATAGGCGGCCGCAAGGCGCGCCTTGTCGGGCTGCAGCGCGGCGAGATCTTGCGGGCGGCGCGCTTCGAGCGCGGCGTTTTCGCGAATGATGACCGCCGTCAGCTCCTCGGTGAGCGCGATCAGCGTTTTCACGCGCGCGGCGGCGTCAAGAGCGAGTTCGCTCATTGTCTTGTCTCCTGATGAACGCTTTGAAGATTGATGAGCGCCGATTGGACATGGTCGGCGACGCCGAACCCGCCGCGCTCGGCCATCGCCTTGGCGTAGGATTCCTGAAGCAGGCTCTTGAAGAAGTCCTCGCTCTTGCCGCCGCCGGCGATTTCCGGCGTCGAGACGGTGTTGAACAAGGGCGCAAGCATCTGCGCGATAAAGACGGCTTCGAAGTCTTTTGCGGCGTCGGAAAGTCTCTTTTGCTCCCCCGCTTGCGGGGCAGGAAAGGCGCGTGACGGGATGATGGCGGATTCCATCACAACACCTCGATATCGGCCTGCAAGGCGCCGGCCGCCTTGATCGCCTGCAGGATGGCGATGAGATCGCGAGGGGAAACGCCGAGCGCGTTGAGCCCGTCGACGAGATCGCGAAGGCGAACGCTTTCCTCAACGATTTTAAGATCGGCGGGCTCATCATCCGCGCCGACCGAGGTGCGCGGCACGACGACGGTTTCGCCGCCGCGCGAGAAGGGCGAGGGCTGGCTCACCTGCGGCGTCTCGCCGACCGATATCGTCAGGTTGCCCTGCGCGATCGCGACCGTCGACACGCGCACATCATCGCCGATGACGACGACGCCGGCCGTTTCATCGATGACGACCTTGGCCCGCATGTCGGCGTTGACGCTGATCGTCTCGACGCGGGCAATGAGCGCGACCATGTCGCCTGAATAATTCTGCGGCCGGTTGAGATTGACCGTGCCGGGGTCGGCGACGGACGCCGCACCCGCGCCGAGCGCCGCATTGATCGCCGCGCTGATGCGGTTCGCCGTCGTGAAATCAGGATTGCGGAGCGCCAGGCGCACGCTGTCGCGTGCGCCGATGTCATAGGCGATTTCGCGTTCGACGACGGCGCCGTTGGCGATGCGCCCGTTTGTCGGCACGCCGCGCGTCAATGAGGCGGCCTGACCGCGCGCCGCGTAACCGCCGACGGCGAGCGATCCTTGCGCGACGGCGTAGACCTCTCCGTCGGCGCCGTAGAGCGGCGTCACCAGAAGAACGCCGCCGCGCAGGCTTTCGGCGTCGCCAAGCGCTGAAACCGAAACGTCGATGCGCGCGCCCTGCGTCGCGAAGGGCGGCAGGTTCGCCGTCACCATGACGGCGGCGATGTTTTCCGTGTCGAGCGCTTCTGAACGAATGTTGACGCCCATCCGCTCCAGCATCGAGACAAGGCTCTCGCGCGTGAAAGGCGTGTTGCGAATGCGGTCGCCCGTGCCGTCAAGGCCGACGACCAGGCCGTAGCCGATCAGCATGTTGTCGCGCACGCCCTCGACATCGGTGAGATCCTTGATGCGCGCGGCCGAGCGCGCCGGTCCGATCGAGACCGACAGGGTCAGCGACAGGATGAAGGCGAAGAGAAAGATTTTCGCAAGACGGGGTGAGCTGGCGTGCACGTCGGATCGCTTTCATGGCGCCCGCGGGATCGGGGCGCTCTTTATCAGCGAGAGCCGTGCCAGTCGGCGCATCGTGCAAAAGCGCTTGAATTCCAACGAATTGCAGCCCGCTTCCTTTCGCGAGAGTTCGCGCGCGCCGACTGTTTCGGAAGTTCCTGCCGGGAAATTTTTTCCCGCTTAACGAAACCTTTATGGCCGGCGCCGCATGTTTGCGGCGAAGGGAATTAATCGGCGTACCGATGATAAGAGTGACCGGGACAGGCGGATCTGGCGCAACGCGCGGCGCGCGCGGAACCGACGGCGCGCGCAAATCCTCGTCGGGCTCTTTCAAACTGGGTGAGGCGGCCGGCGCGCCGCCAAGCGCGGCGTCCCCGGGCGCCAGCGAGACGGCGTCGACTTCGGCGCTCGGCGCGCTCATCGCGCTTCAAGGCGAGCAGCGCGGCAGGGGCGCGCGTCACCGGGCGATGGCCGAGCGCATGCTGATTCTGCTCGAGCGCCTGCGCGACGGGCTTCTGAGCGGCCGAATCGGCGTGCGCGAATTGGAAGCGCTCCAGGATGCTGCGAGTGCGAAATTGGACGATCCGGACGAAAGAATCGCCCAGCTTTACGCCGAAATCGCCCTGCGCGCGCGGGTTGAACTCGCCAAGCTCGGCCGCTGAAAAGCGCCCCCGCGCCGGCGGAAACAGTTTTGTCAGGAATTTGAATTTGAATGCCGCGCGCCCCGTTTCGGGCGGGGCTTTTGCGGCTTGAGGCGGCGCGGCGGCGCGACTATACAGGCCGCGCCTTGAGGGGCGGGAAAGATGAAATTGTTTGCCAAAAAAGTGAGCAAGTCCGTGAGTTCAAAGAAGAAAAAGTCGGCCGAAACCGACCTTGCCGATTATCGCCCTGATGAGTCGGAACCCTTCATGAATGAACGCCAGAAAGAATACTTCCGTCGGAAGCTTCTCGACTGGAAAGCGGACATTTTGCGGGAGAGCAAATACACGCTCGAACAGCTTCAGGAAGAAAGCCTGCATCTTCCCGATATCGCCGATCGCGCTTCGAGCGAGACCGACAAGGCGATTGAATTGCGCACCCGCGACCGCCAGCGCAAGCTGATTTCAAAAATCGATTCGGCGCTGCGGCGCATCGAAACCGGTGAATACGGTTTCTGCGAAGAAACGGGCGAGCCGATCGGCCTGCGCCGTCTTGAAGCGCGCCCGATCGCAACCTTGTCGCTTGAAGCGCAAGAACGCCACGAGCGTTCTGAAAAAGTCCATCGCGACGATTGATGCGTCCCTGCGCGCAGCGCGGATTTCGGACCCTGTCAGGAAGGCCGACTGTTTAAAAGGCCGTCGCGGCCGGCTTTCCCCGCCGCGGTTCGCTGGTAAAGCACCGCAATGCCGATCAGCGTCGCGCCGAGGCCGAGAAACGCCGATGCGCGCCAAACGCCCTCTAAACCGCCCATGTCGAAAATGAAAACCTTGAACGCCGCGAGCATCAGGGCCGCGAACCCTGCGACGCTGACGAGGCGCAAGCGCCGTAAGGCGCCGACGATGAGAAGCCCGGCGGCGTAGATGATGATGGCGGCGGAATAGCTCCAGGATTCGCCGAGGCCGATGAACCCGGCGTTCAATTGCGGCGCGTGGAACAGGTGACGGACGACGAGGATCAGCCATAGGAGGCCGAGCAGCGCCGCGAAATAGGCGCCGGCTTTCGCGATGCGCGCATGACCGGCGCGACCGGCCGCCCACGCGGCGGCGACAAAGCCGAAAGCGGGCGCCAGATAATCGAAGGCGAGAAGATTGATAAAAGGCGGCCCGCCGATCGGTTGCGGATCGACGCCCCACCAGGGATTGGCGCCGATGACGCCGATAAGCCCGATCATGGCGGCGGCGAGAATGAGAAGAATCCTGAACGACCAGATGACGACGACGCGATCAGGCCGCATGAAACGATAGCCCGCGGTGGCCGCGACGAGCGTCCAGGCGCTCGCCAGCGCTGCGCCTTCATGCAGGCCTATCTCGCCTTGCGCGAGGTAAGGCGCCTGGAAAACATGACGTATGGCGAGCGTAAGCCAGCTTGCGCCGACGACGGCGCTTGCGGCGCCGAGCATGCGCGATTGAATTTTCAATCCGCTGCGGCGCGACGCAAAAGCGGCGGCGGCGAATCCAAGCGCCGGCGCGAGATAATAGAGCAACAGCGAATTGAGGACCGGAAGACCGCCGATCGGTTGGGGATCGTAACCGAACGCCGGGTTGGCGTAGATGAGCGAATAGAAAAGCGTGACGGCGCCCGCCGCGCCGAGCAGTCCGATTTCGGCGAAGCGGCGCACGGCTGAAAGCGCTTCGCCGAAGCGCCATCGCATGAAGGCGGCGATCGACAGCCAGTTCAGCGTCTGCAGGCTCGCCTCGGTCAGCGAGAACGCGCCGGCGCCGATATCGCCGCCATTCAGGAAATGTCGAATTTCGAGCGTGACGAAGACCGAAAACAGCGCGATTGCGCCGCCCTCAAGCGCCTGAACGATGCGCGCCTTGTCGCCAAGGCCGCCGCGCTCGAAAGTCCGCGCGGCGAACCAGAAGGCGGCGGCGGGCGCGAGATACCCGACAAGCAGAAGGTTGAAGATCGGAATATCGCCCACGGCGTAAGAGAAAACCTCCGGCAGCAGCAAAAGCCGGATCGACGAAACGACCGCGAGCGCTGCGGAACAATATTTCAGCGCAGGCAAGTCGAAGCGCCGCCACAGCAAGGCGAGGACAGGCGCCTGCGCTGCGAGCGCGGCGCTGAGCGTCATGCCGCTGAACGCCATCGTCGCCGCCAGCGCGCCGGCGCCGCTGGCGCCGATGACGAACGCCGAAATTGCGCCGGGGCTTGCGTCAGCGCCGCCCTCTCGTTTCACGAGATCGGCGATCATGACGATATTGGCGGCGATAGCGACGAAAACGCCGGCGAACAGCGCAAATGACGGCGCATCGGCGCCGATCCAGTATTGGACGGCGAGAAGCGCTGTCGGCCCGAGACCGGCGGCGCAAGCGATCAAAGCCTTGTCCGCGGCGCGCCGCATCGCCGCTCCGCCGCCGGCGTAAAAGAGCGCAGCGAAAAAGAGGCTCCAGCGCCAGTCGCCGACGACGGCGCCGTCGATCGCCGTCGCCGCAATGATGGAGGCGGCGATCAGGAAGGGAGCGAAGGAGAAATACCGCCGCCAGCGCGCCGCGGCGACCGAAAGGCCATAGAGCGCCGTCCACATGACCGCGCCTTCGACAGCGTCCGGCTGACCGAATGTGAGCGTCAGGGCGACGAACGCCGTTCCGCACAGCGCCGGCGCTGTCAGGTGCGAAAGCGTCGGCGATCCCTGCGCGTCAGCGCCGGGCGGGTTCTTGAACGTGAACGGACGATCCGCGTCGCGCCGCGCAAGATAGACGACGAACGCGGCGAAGGCCGGCAGATAGATGTAAACGCTGATGTCGCTCGCCGGCGCCGCAAGGCTCCACAGGAAGGGCCAGGCGAGGCCGCCGCCCATCGCCGCATAGGCGACGCGCCGCCAGTTCATGCGGTCGGCGACGAAAAATCCGCCGGCGGTGACGCCGAAAACGTAAAGAAAAAGCGGCCCGGCGAGAACGGCGCCCGATGCGGTCAAAAGCGGCGCGCCATGCGCGCCGGCGAATGCGAGAACGCCGAGCCCTTGCGCGCGATGACGCATGGCGATCGCCGCGATGCCCGCGCTCGCCGCCGCAAGGAGCGCGGCGGCGATGATTGCCGGCAGCATCTCATATAATCCGTATGCGGCGTAAATGGCGCCGTAAATCGTCGCGCCGCCCGCGCCCGCGAGCGCGCCGGGCGCGGCGCTTTTTCGCCAGGCGTCCGGCGTCGCCCTGTCGCCGAGCGTCGCCTCACGCTCCTTAGCGAGACGATCGCCGGCGACGATCACGAAAGCGCCGATCGCAAGGGCCGCCGCGATCCGCATCGGCGGACCGAAGAAGCCGGCGTCGACCGCGCTTTTCAAGAGAAAGGCCCCGCCCAAAACCAGCGCGAGCCCGCCGAGCCAGATCAGCCAGTTTTTCGACAGCGATTGCATGAACAGCTGGATGCGGTCCGGCCCGGCGGCAATCTGAGCCGCCGCCGTTTCGACAGGGGGCTCGTTTTTCGGATCGGGCGCCGGCGCCGTTTGAGGGGCGAGGGGCGTCGTTTCCGGGCTCTTGATCTCGCGTGCGGAAGCTTCAGGGGAAAGCGGCGCCGGCGCTTGGCGTTGCGGCGCGGCGGCTGATTGCGGCGGCGGACCGGGCTTTTCCCGCCGCAGCCCCGCAATCTCATGGGTCAGGGCGTCGATTTGCTCCTGAAGCGCGTTCAGACGGAGCAGGGCGAGAAAACCCATGAGCGCGCCAACCGCCACGGCGAGCTGAAAAAGGGCGTTTAGGAACATGGCTCTTCCCGCTTTGCCGCTCACTCGCAATTGAGCCGGTTAAGAAGGATTGAACGGGCGGGTGGGGCCGTCCAGAAGCGGCGCTCACCGGCTTGCAAAGGATATAAAGATATCCTTATATGGTCCGGTTAACGGAGCCCGCCATGCCTAGCAAAGACCCCTTTTCCGGACGCCCTGAGCGTATTGCGGCGCTGAAATCGGCGCTGAAGGACCGCATCCTCGTCCTCGACGGCGCGGCGGGGACGTTCATTCAGTCCTATTCGCTCGACGAGGCCGGCTATCGCGGCGCGCGCTTCGCCGACTGGACGTCGGACGTGCGCGGCAACAACGATCTCTTGATCCTGTCGCGCCCCGAAATCGTCAGCGAAATGCATCGCGCCTATCTCGTCGCCGGCGCCGACATGATCGAGACCAACACTTTTTCATCGACGACGATCGCGCAGGCCGATTACGAGATGGAAGCGCTCGCCTTTGAAATGAATGTCGAGGGGGCGCGGCTTGCGCGCGCGGCGGCGGATGCGGTCGCGGAACCAAGCCACCCGAAATGGGTTGCCGGCGCCATCGGCCCGACGAACCGCACGGCGTCGATCTCGCCCGACGTCAACGATCCCGGCAAGCGCAATGTCGATTTCGATACGCTCGTCGCTTCCTACGGCGAAGCCGCGCGCGGCCTTATCGAAGGCGGCGTCGATGCGATTTTGATCGAGACGATTTTCGATACGCTGAACGCCAAGGCGGCGATCTACGCCGTGCGGTCATTATTCGATGAGCTTGGCTTCGACGTGCCGATCATGCTGTCGGTGACGATCACGGATCAATCGGGCCGCACATTGTCGGGGCAGACGCCCGAAGCCTTCTGGCATTCCGTGCGTCATGCGAAACCCATTTCCGTCGGCATCAATTGCGCGCTCGGGCCGGATTTGATGCGCCCCTTCGTCGCCGAGCTTTCGCGCGTCGCCGATTGCGCGCTGTCCGCCTATCCGAACGCCGGCCTGCCGAACGCCTTCGGCGGTTACGATGAAACGCCGTCATCCATGGCGAAGCATCTCGGCGAATGGGCGAAATCGGGGCTTCTCAATATTGTCGGCGGCTGCTGCGGCACGACGCCCGATCACATCGCCGCCTTCGCGCGCGCCGTGAAAGGCGTCACGCCGCGCGAAATTCCGGCGGCGTCCGCCGGTCTGCGCCTGTCCGGGCTGGAGCCGTTTTTCCTAGCGCGCGAAGCGTCGTGACAATCGCCTTGCGCTCCGTTAGCAGCTCAATCTTGCAGCTTGTCGGAGAGTGCGGATGACGAAGGAAACCGGTCTTTCCAGCCAGATCGACTGGCTCGCCCGTCTTGTCGCGCATGACACGACATCGTCGAAATCGAATTTGGCGCTCATCGACGATGTCGAGCCCTGGCTGAACGAACATGGGGCTGAAACGCATCGCGTCTGGAACGCCGATCGCACAAAAGCCAATCTTTACGCCGTTGTCGGGCCGAAGGTTGAAGGCGGCGTCATTCTTTCCGGACACACCGACGTCGTGCCGGTCGCGGGCCAGGACTGGTCGAGCGATCCCTGGACGCTGACGGAAAGGGACGGAAAGCTTTACGGGCGCGGCACATGCGACATGAAGGCGTTTTCGGCGATCGCGCTGTCGCTGTTGCCCGACATGGCGAAAGCGGATTTGAAACGCCCGATCATTTTCGCGCTCTCTTATGACGAGGAAATAGGTCTTCTCGGCGCGCCGCACATGATCGCCGAGATTCGCGACCGCTTGCCGCCGCCGTCGGCCGTCATCGTCGGCGAGCCGACCATGATGAAAGTGATCGACGGCCATAAGGGCATTGCGTCGTTCAAAACCAGCGTCGCCGGCTTTACGACCCATTCAAGCCAGACGGATCGCGGCGTCTCCGCGGTTGAAGTCGCGGCGAAGCTGATCGCCAAGATTTCCGAGATGCGTGAGGCGCGGGCGCGCGCCGCCGATCCGAAAAGCCCGTTCTCGCCGCCCTATTCGACGATGACCGTCAATGTCGTCAAAGGCGGCACGCAGTTGAACATCATGGCCGGCCATTGCGAATTCAACTGGGACTGCCGCGTCATTCCGGGCGACAGCGCGGCGGGCGCGCTTGCAGAATTCAACGATTTCGCGCGCGCGCTTGAAACGGAAATCCGAAAAAAAGCGCCGCAATGCGGCATCGTCACGGAGCCGATGACCGACGCCCCGCCGCTCGCCCCGACGGAAGACAATCCGGCCGCCGACCTCGCCAAGGCGATCACCGGGCTCAATTCGACCGACGTCGTTTCCTATTGCGCGGAAGCGGGGCAGTTTCAGGAAGCCGGGTTTTCAACCGTCATTTGCGGCCCCGGATCGATTGACCAGGCGCATCAGGCGAACGAATATGTGTCGATCGATCAGATTGCGGAAGGCGCCGCGTTCATCCGCAAGCTGATTTCCCGCCTCGAAGTCTGACCTTCATCGGAGATAAATCATGTTGCCAACACAGGCGGCCGCCCTCTGGATCGGCCTCAACATCCTGTTCCTGATTTTCATCAGCGCCCGCGTCGGCGCGGCGCGCACGAAGACCAAAACGAATCTCGGCGACGGCGGCGGCAACGAGATCATGGTCAAGGCGATCAGGACGCAGGGCAATTACATCGAATACGCTCCCGCCGCCTTGCTCGGCCTCTACGCGCTCGCGCAATTGGGTTTGGCCGCAGTCTGGATTCATCTGCTCGGCGCCGTATTCCTCTTTGCACGGATTTCCCACCTTCTCGGTCTCGGCATGGACGTCTGGCCGAAAGGGCGATTTGTCGGGACGCTGCTGACCATGTTGACGCTGCTTGCGGCCGCGCTGCTGCTGATCTGGAAAGCGCTTAGCTAATTCTTTACCGGCGTTAAGAATGTTTGCCGAATTGGCGACCTTCGGCGTTAAAATTCTTTACGGCGAATTTACCCTGACCTGACAGCGTAACGCGCAAGGAAATCGCGCAAAGGTCAGGGACGGAAAGTGAAACGGATCACTCATTGTCGGGCGTGCGGGTCGGCCGCGTTGTCGCCGGCGTTTACGCTTGATGAAGCGGAGATCAATCCGGGCAGGAAGGGCGTCATCGGCCGCGCGAAAGCGTCAGCGGTCGAATTCGTCATCTGCGATCCGTCAAAAGACGTTCACGCCTGCGGTCTTGTGCAAAACGCCCATTCGATCGCGTCATCGCCGCGCCGCGCCGCGCCTTCCGGCGCGTTTCGCACCGTCCGCTCAAGCCTCAGATCGCTGGCGACTGAAGGTCTTGAACTTATTTCCGGCCGCGATTGCGCCGCGCTCGACATCGGCTGTTCGGACGGCACGCTCTTGTCGTTTTATCCGCGCTGGGTCGACCGCTTCGGCGTCGATCCGTCCGAAGACGTCGACCAGATCGGCGATTGGGCGTGGTCGGCGAAAGCCGCTTTTCCTTCCGCCGATCTAGATCGCGCTTTCGCCGGCAAGAAATTCGACCTGATCACGGCATCCTCCGTCCTTGAAGAGGTTGAGGAGCCGCGCGCCTTTTTCGCGCGCATCAAGGCGTTGTTGATGGATGACGGCGTATTGGCGCTTGAAACGCGCTGTCTTTCCATGGTGCTGACGCGCACGGCGGCGGACGCCTTTATCGGCGGCGTCGCGGCGGTTTATTCGATTGGCGTTCTTGAGCGCATTCTGCGCGATTGCGACTTGAAGATTTTCCGCGGCGCGTTGACCGAGAAAGAGGGCGGTTCGATTCGCCTCTTCATCACCCATGCGGAATCCTCCGATTATGATTTCGATCCCTGGTATGAGCGTCTTGCGCAATTATGGGATGAGGAAAACGCGCTTTCCCTGCGCGGGCGCGCGCCCTACCAGGCGTTTGAACACCGCGCGAACGAAGCGAAGGCCGCTTTTCGCGCCATGATGGCCGATATCGCCGCGCGCGGCGAGCATGCGCATCTCTTCGGCGCCGATGCGAGCGCGCAGATGATCCTCGCCTGGGCCGGCAAGCATGCGGGCGCAATCGAGGCGGCGATCGCCGTCGGCGATATCGAGGAAGGCGCGCGGCTCGCGCCCGGCGGTCCGGCATTGATCGCCGAAACGGAATCGCGCGCGGTCGAGCCCGACTATCTCATCGGACGGCCTTCGCTGAAGCGCGAAATCCTTGAGCGCTGGCGCGATCCGATCCTGCGCGGCGCGAAAGTCGTTTTCGCAACGCCTTCTCCTCATGTCGTGCACGCCGGCAATTACGCCGCTGAGTTCGGCAAGTCGCTTTCCGGCGCTGACGGCGCGGGCGGCGCGGATAATCTCCGCGCCATATTGAGCGCCGCCGGAGGATTGCGTCTCGTCGTCGATCGCGACGGGCGCAAGAGCGCCTAGAACTTTCCCGTCGAAAGAAACCGCCGCGTCGTTCCTTCAAGAGCGACGGCGGTGAGAGCGTCCGACCAAACGGCGCCCGTGTCGACATCGATCCGCCAGCCGGCGTCGAGCGGTTTTTTCACCGGGTGATGGCCGTGCACGACGATTTTGTCGGGACGTTCCTCGGCGCGCGCGTTGTGGAACGCCTTGCGAATCCACAGGCAATCTTCTTCGGTTTGCGCGTCGATGGCGACGCCCGGTTTGAAACCGGCATGGACGAAGGCGTAGTCGCCGAGCACTTCAAACAGCGTCAGCCCGCGCAGGAATGCGGCGTGCGCCGGCGGCAGGCGGCTCGACAATTCCCGCGCCAGATCGTCGGGGCGTTTCGTCCAGATGTCGGCGACGCCGTAACTTTCAAGCGTCTTGTCGCCGCCCCAATGCAGCCATTCCTCGTTGAGGTCCGGCCGCTCCAGAAAGTCGAGCATCGCCTGCTCGTGGTTTCCCTTAAGAAAGATCGTCTCCGGGCGCTCGCTCCCGACCGTCAGCAACCCATCGATCACGCCTTTTGAATCGGGACCGCGATCGACGTAATCGCCGAGAAAAACCAGCCGCATCGGCGCGCCCGCCGCGTCGAGATCGATGATTGACAGAAGCGACTGAAGCAGCCCCGCGCAGCCGTGGATGTCCCCGATCGCATAGAGCCGGACGCCGTCCGGCGCCCTGGCCTTCGGCGCGCCGCCCCCGAAAAGTTTATTGAGCATCAGTTCAATCCGCGCCGCGATTCAGCCTATACTACCGATCCTCAAGGATGATTGGCAAACAGCCGATCGAGAGAGACGGTTCAATGGCGCAAACGTTAATTCCGGGAGAGGCGGTTTGACGATCCTCGTCACCGGCGGCGCCGGCTATGTCGGCGCCCATATGCTGCTGGCGCTCGCGCAAGCGGGCGAGGCCGCCTATGCGCTTGACGATCTGTCGAGCGGCGCGCGCTGGATGGCGCCGGACCCGAAATTGCTGATCGTCGCGGATGTCGGCGACCGCGAGCTCGTCATGCGGCTTCTCCGTGATCGCAAGATCAAGGAGGTCGTTCATTTCGCCGGTTCGACGCTGGTGCCGGAGTCGCTGCAAAAGCCGCTCCATTATTACTGGAACAACACGGCGAAAACGGTCGCCCTGCTTGAAGCCTCAGTCGCCTGCGGCGTCGAGCGCTTCATTTTCTCCTCGACCGCCGCCGTCTACGGAACGCCGGACCAGTCGCCGGTGAATGAAAATTCCGCGATCCATTCGATCTCTCCCTATGGCGCGTCCATGGCGATGAGCGAGCGCATCGTCGAAGATGCGGCGAAGGCGCACGGTTTCGGTTACGCGATCCTGCGGTATTTCAACGTCGCCGGCGCCGATCCGAAAGGGAGAGCCGGCCAGATCGGCAAGCCGACGCACCTCATCCGCGTCGCGGCGCAGATCGCCGTCGGCGCGCGCAAGGAAAAGCTGCAAATCTACGGCGCCGATTATGCGACGCCGGACGGAACGGCGATCCGCGATTACGTGCATGTGTCGGATCTCGCCGACGCCCACCTCGCCGCGCTGGCGCGGCTGCGCCGCGGCGGGTCATCCGAAATCATGAATGTCGGCTACGGCCGCGGCTATTCCGTCTATGAGGTGGTCGAGGCGTTCGAGCGCGTCGCCGGCAAGAAAGTGCCCTATGAAATCGGGCCGCGCAGGCCCGGCGATCCCGCGCAATTGATCGCCGATACGGCGGCGATCCGCACGGAGCTTGACTGGCGCCCGCGCTATGACGAAATCGACTTCATCGTGAAGACAGCCATCGACTGGGAAAAAATCCTCATTGCGCGACCGAAAGAGCCCGCCGCATGACGCTTCGACTTTTCTGGCGCGGCGCATTCGTTCTTCTTTTCGCGCTTGTCACCTGGCTGACGCTGACGCCCAATCCCGAAGAGACAAAGCCGAGCCTCGCGATTGCGCGGTTCATCGCGGAAATCCTTTTTCATGACGAACGCTTCAGCGACAAGGTCGCGCATTTCCTCGCCTACGCCGCGCTTGGCGGATCGGCCGTCTTCGCCGGGCTGACGCTCGGCGGCCGGCGCCTTTTCGTCATCGCCGCGCTCGCGCTTTACGGCGCATCGCTTGAATTCCTGCAAGGCGTCGGCGGCGTCAGGGCGGCGGAATTCGGCGATGCGGTCGCGAACGCGCTCGGCGCCGTGTTCGCCTTTCCGGCGGCGCTCGCCCTTGAGCGGCTTGCCGCCAAATCGGCCGCTTCATGAAATCCGTCATCATCATTCCTGCGCGGCTCGCCTCGACGCGGCTCGAGCGCAAGTTGCTGCTCGATCTCGGCGGCAAATCGGTTCTTCAACGCACCTATGAGCAGGCGTTGAAGGCGCAGCGCGCCGACGGCGTCATCATCGCGACCGACAGCGACGAGATATTGAGCGCCGCAAAAACGTTCGGCGCCGAAGCGGTGATGACGCGCGCCGATCATCAATCGGGGTCGGAGCGGATCGCCGAAGCGGCGCGCCTGATCGACGCCGACATCATCGCCAACATCCAGGGCGACGAGCCGGAGATTGATCCCGCCCATATCGACGCGCTGATCGAAACGCAGGAAATCGCCGGGCTTTTCGCGGCGACGCTCGCCTGTCCGTTTCCGGATCATATCGATCCCGCTTATCCCGCCGCGGTGAAGGCGATGATAGGCGGAGCGATCGACAAGGATAGGCGGATCGTCGAAGCGAAGGATTTTTCGCGCGTTCCGCCTTCATGCGGCGATTTCTTTCTCCATATCGGGGCCTACGCCTATTCTTCCGATACGCTTCAGCGCTTTGTCGCGCTGCCGCGCGGCGCGCGCGAAAAGGCCGAAAGCCTTGAGCAATTGAGGATTATCGAAAACGGCGAGCGCATCGCTATCCGCATCGTCGACAGGGCCGCGCGCGGGATTGACACTCTGGCTGACTATGAAGCCGCAGCGGCGCGGTTTTAGCCAAACGAAAACGGCGCCGGATTTTTCAGATCGGCGCCGTTCGGTTAACTGGTTCTGATTGCTGACTTCGTCTGAATTCGCCCCGCATACTCTGGATCAGGCGAACGAGGCGAAGGTGTAAACCGCGGGGAACAGGGCGGCGATAACGATGATCGCGGCTGCGGTCGCTGAAAGCATCTTGGCCATTTTTTCTCTCTCCTTTTTATCGTTGTGCGCCGTTTCCGGCATGAGCGTGAAATAGGCGCCGCAGGCGGAAATGGAATATCCCGCGCCGCCGTTTCGCCGCATTTTCAGCACCGTTTGTCGAACGACGGATTGACGCCAACGGCCTGGCCCGCGGGGGTCTCGTTTCGGCGCTGACGCTTTCGTGAGGGGCTTGTCAGAGCCCGATAAAGGGTTGGGCGACGCGCCCGACAAGGGTCTTAAAGCGCAAGGGCGCGCTTGTCGCGATCAGGCAAATGCAAGGCTCATCGCCGGTGGCGAGGGGCGAGTGCAGCACATCCCCGTCGAGATCGGCGAGATCGCCATGCGCATAGACGCCGACCTCATCGGAATAGGAGCCCCGCAAGATCAGCGTCAGCTCTTCGTCGCCATGCGTGTGTTTGGGGATGCGGACGCCCGGATTAATCTTCAAGAGGCGCAGAACGCCGGGACGATAACCCGCCGCGGGAATGACATGCTGGGCGAGGCCGGGCGCAACGGGACGCCATTCGATCGCGTCGATCCCGTCTTTCAGATAAGAGGCGAGCGGATGCGCGGCGTCGAGCGCGTAATCGTTAGCGGCGCGGGTCGACGCGGCGTCGCTCAGCCGCTCCTGCCTGCCGGCGCGCGTCCAGAAACTGTCAAGCGCGCTGTCGGTCATGGCGACAGGCTCGATCTCCTCAAGACAGGCCGCGCCAAGCGCTTCAAAATCCTGAACGGCGAGCGCGCATGATTGGCAAAGCGAAATATGCGTCGCGACGACGACGCTGCGCGCTTCGTCAAGGCTTCCCGCGGCGTAGGCGGCAAGCGTCGCATCCTTGGGATGATGGCGAATATTACTCAACGGCGCCCTCTAGGTCTTTCCTGATCTTTCCAAAAGCCAGTCGCAAGCGCGACTTCACCGTGCCGAGCGGGAGATCAAGCCGCTCGGCGATTTCCGAATGAGCGAGGTCGTCGATGAAGTGCAGACGCACGACCTCATATTGCGTCGGCGGCAAGGCGGCGAAGGCCGCCCTTATCTTTTCGTCGCGCTCAGCGCGCTCAACCTCATCGATCGGCGAGGGATCGCCGTCCGGCGAGAAGGCGGGGTCTTCCGGATCGAGCGCGGGCTTCGCAGCGCGGCGAGCCGCGTCAATACGCAGATTGCGCGCGATCGTATAAATCCAGGTTGAGGCGGAGGCTTTCGACGGATCGTAAAGCCGCGCCTTGCGCCAGACGCGCATCATGGCTTCCTGCGCCAGATCGTCGGCGAGGTCCGCTGCGGCGCCGATCCTCATCAGGTATGATTTGATCCGCGGCGCGAAAAAAACAAAGAGACGGTTAAAAGCGTCGCGATCGCCATGAGCGGCGACGCGCGTCAAAAGCGCCGTCATTTCCTCCGGGTTCGCCGGGGCGGGGGCGTCTGCGGCGCCAACGGGCGTCATTGTCCTCACAACCGCGCTCAGCATCCCGTCGCCTTCAGCCGTTTCGCGCTTTGTACGGCGGCGGCGCAAGCGACGGATCACCCGTGGACTTTAGAGAACGCCCGCTCGTTAATCCACCGTCTCGCCGGTCGCGTAAGAATAGCGTTTAACCCGCCCGGCGCGTCCGGAGCGCCAGGATGGGAAAGTTCGATGCCGTTTGATGGTAGGGGCCGGGCGGCCGCAATCGAGGGAACGCAGAATCGCCGGCGCTTCGCCGTCATCGGCGCCGGCGTATCGGGCCTTTCCGCCGCCTGGCTCTTGTCGCAGCGCCATGACGTCGTCCTTTATGAGCGTGACCGGCGCCTCGGCGGCCACGCCAATACGGCGGATGTTCCAACGCCGCAAGGCGACGTTCCTGTCGACGCCGGCTTTATCGTCTTCAATAAGCCGAACTATCCGAATCTGACCGCGCTTTTTGACCGGCTTGGCGTCGAGATTGACGAAACGGACATGTCGTTCGGCGTTTCCTTTAATGACGGCGCGTTTGAATTTTCGAGCCGCGGCCTCGGCGGCATATTCGCAAGGTCCACAAACGCGATCTCGCCGTCGCACTGGGTCATGATCGCCGATATTTTCCGGTTTAACGCCCGCGCGAAGGCGGCGCTCGCCGAAGGGCTGGATGACGCCGTCACGCTCGGCGAGTTTGTCGCCGCGCACGGGTTTTCGCAGAGCTTCGTGAAGCGCTTCCTTGAGCCGATGGCGGCGGCGATCTGGTCGACGCCGTCACTGAAAATTCTCGATTATCCTGCGGCGTCGCTTTTTCGTTTTTACGCCAATCACGGTCTTCTTCAGACGGTCAACATGCCGCTCTGGAATACGGTGAAAGGCGGATCAAAAACCTATGTCGAGCGGTTGGCCGCGCCCTTCCGTCACAAGGCGCGGCTCGGCGTCGTCGTAAGGCGTGTTGCGCGGACGCCGGACGGCGTCGTCGTTACGGATGACGCCGGAAACGACGATCGTTTCGACGATGTCGTCATTGCGGCGCATGCCGATCGCGCGCTCGAGATGATCGAGAACCCGACGACGCAGGAACGCCGGCTTCTCGGCGCCTTCGCCTATCAGGCCAATCGCGCGGTCCTGCACAGCGACGCTCGATTGATGCCGCAGCGTCGCAGGGCTTGGGCGAGCTGGAATTATCTCGGCGGAGAGGGCGCGCCCGCCGTCTCCTATTGGATGAATCTCCTGCAAAACCTCAATTGCAAACGCGACATCTTCGTCACGCTCAATCCGCATGTCGAACCGCGCGATGAGACGATCGTCGCCGAATTCAACTACGCCCACCCGATATTCGATGTCGGGGCGATGAAGGCGCAGAAAGAACTCTGGTCGTTGCAAGGCGTCGGGGGCGTCTGGTTTTGCGGCGCCTATTTCGGCGCCGGCTTCCATGAAGACGGCCTGCAGGCGGGGCTCGCCGTCGCCGAGGATCTGGGCGCTGTCCGTCGGCCCTGGACTGTCGAGAATGAATCCGGGCGGATCTCGCGCGGCGCGCCGGCGCCGGCTTTGCCGATCGCCGCCGAATGAAACAGGACGCGCTCTTATATCACGGCAAGGTGACGCATCAGCGATTGCGGCCCGTCGGCCATCGCTTTTCCTATCGCGTCTTTTCGATGCTGATCGACATCGATCGCCTTGACGCCGTTTCGAAGCGGCTCAAATTTTTCTCACATAATCGTTTCAATCTCTTTTCGGCGTTTGATCGCGACCATGCGGGCGACGATGACGCGCCATTGCCCGCGCGCATCCGCGCCGTCCTTTGGGGCGCAGGCTATCGCGGCGACGGCCGGATCGAGCTCCTGTGTTATCCGCGCATTCTCGGCTACGTCTTCAATCCGCTCTGCGTCTATTATTGCCGCGACGCGGAGGACCGGCTTGAGGCGGTCCTCTACGAAGTGCGCAACACCTTCGGCGGGATGCATTCCTATCTCATCGGCGTCGAAGAGGAGGGCGCGCGCATCCGCCATTCCGCCGACAAGGCGTTTCACGTCTCGCCCTTCATGGATATGGACCAGCGCTATCATTTCACCCTGACGCCGCCGGGCGATGAGCTGTCCGTTTTCATCCGGCAGACCGATGCGGACGGGCCGATATTCGTTGCGGGGCTCTCCGGCGTGCGCGAAGCGATGACCGACAAGGCGCTCCTTGCGGCGTTTTTTCGCTACCCGCTAATGACGATCAAGGTGATCGCCGCGATCCATTGGGAGGCGCTGCGCCTCCTCGCCAAAGGTTTGCGCCTCAAGCCCGGCGCGAAAGACCCGGAGAGACCCGTCTCCATCGTCGCCGCACGCGAAGCGCGGTCCAAAGCCGCCTAAGCCGTCCTGCCAAGTGGACCTTTCGCGGGCGTTGGGCTAACTACCGGCCCGCGAAGGGAGCAGCCATGGAAAAGATTCAAAAGGACGCGCGATCGGCCCTCGACGGCCTCTTGTTTGACGGCATGACGATCATGGCCGGCGGTTTCGGCCTTTGCGGCATTCCGGAAAACCTCATCCTCGCGATCCGCGATTCGGGCGTCAAAAACCTCACCGTCATTTCAAACAACGCCGGCGTCGACGGCTTTGGATTGGGCATGCTCCTCAACACCCGTCAGGTGAAGAAAATGATCAGTTCTTACGTCGGCGAGAACAAGGAGTTTGAGCGCCAGTATCTGTCGGGCGAGCTTGAGCTTGAGTTCAATCCGCAAGGAACGCTCGCCGAACGCTGCCGCGCCGGCGGCGCCGGCATTCCGGCCTTCTACACCAAGACCGGCGTCGGCACGCTGATCGCCGAAGGGAAGGAGCACAAGACCTTCAACGGCGAGACCTACATTATGGAAATGGGCCTCGTCGCCGATCTTTCGATCGTCAAGGCGTGGAAGGGCGACAGTCAGGGCAATCTCATCTATCGCAAGACGGCGCGCAATTTTAACCCGATGATGGCGACGGCCGGCAAGGTCACCGTCGCCGAGGTCGAGGAAATCGTCGAACTTGGAAGCCTCGATCCCGATTGCATCCATACGCCCGGCATCTTCGTGCAGCGCCTCATCAAGGGAAAACACGAAAAGCGCATCGAACAAAGAACCGTCCGCCAGAGGGAGACCGCGTAATGCCCTGGGATCGCAATCAAATGGCGGCGCGCGCCGCGAAGGAATTGAAGGACGGCTTCTACGTCAATCTCGGCATCGGCATTCCGACGCTGGTCGCGAATTACATCCCTGAAGGCGTCGACGTGACGCTGCAATCGGAAAACGGCATGCTCGGCATGGGGCCGTTTCCCTATGACGACGAAGTCGACGCCGACCTCATCAACGCCGGCAAGCAGACGATCACGGAACTGCGCCGCACGTCGTATTTTTCCTCGGCCGACTCGTTCGGCATGATCCGCGGCGGCCATATCGACCTGTCGATTTTGGGCGCGATGGAAGTTTCCGAAAAAGGCGATCTCGCCAACTGGATGATCCCCGGCAAGATGGTGAAGGGCATGGGCGGCGCGATGGATCTCGTCGCCGGCGTCAAGCGCGTCGTCGTCGTGATGGATCACGCTTCGAAATCGGGCGAGCCGAAACTTCTTCATGAATGCGCGTTGCCGCTCACCGGCAAACAAGTCGTCGACATGGTGATCACCAATCTCGGTGTTTTCGGGATCGAGCGCGGCAAGGGCATGAAACTCATCGAACTCGCCGACGGCGTCACGCTCGACGAGGTCAAGGCGCAGACGGAAGCGAAGTTCGACGTCGCGTTGAAAAACTGATGCCCGTCGCCTCGCTCGCCGATCTTCAAACGCCGGCGCTGCTGCTCGACGAGACCACGCTTGACGCCAATATCAATCGAATGCGCAATCGGTTTTCTGCGTTCGGCGTTC
>CALAZI010000111.1 GCA_937895955.1 uncultured Alphaproteobacteria bacterium
AGCGGACTGAAAATCCGCGTGTCGGTGGTTCAATTCCGCCCCTGGGCACCATCAAATAATAATAGTTTCAATCGATTAGATCGTCGGATCTCCGGACACCATTTTTCCGAATTAGGCTTGGGTGCGTTTTGGGACCCGATTGCTAGCGAATGCGGCAATTGGCAACACTTGTGAACTCAAGAAACTCAATCGACCGGAATTCGTAACGCCAAATAATTTCGAATATTTGGCCTCCACCTGCGGCATCACGATCTGAATGTCGCGACTTTCAATTCTCGATTGTGTTGCCTTCATCGCAGAAGATTGATCGGTAGGCATTTATATTCGTAGAGAGCATTTTGGAATTCTGCAAATTTAAGCGAATAGCGGCGCTAAGTCTGACGAAACCCCGATTGCGCAGCCAGTTTTTATGTAACCACGAGATTGGTTCCGATGGAATGCCGATCCGGCTGTAGCCATTGCGGAGCGAAGGCCGGATCGGCCGGGAGAATGGCGACAGGAGCTGGCGGCCTGTAGCCCAATGATGAGTGCGGACGCACGGTGTTGAAGTGACGACGCCAGCGTTCAATGACGATTTTCGCCTCCATCAGGTTGTTGAACAGTTCGACGTTCAGGCATTCATCGCGCTGTTTTCCGTTGAAGGATTCGTTGTATCCGTTCTCCCAAGGGCTGCCGGGTTCGATGTAAAGCGTCTTCGCGCCGATGCGTCCGAGCCATTGCCTGACGGCCTTGGCCCGGAACTCGCTGCCATTATCGCTGCGTATATGATCGGGGATTCCGCGAGTGACCATCAGATCGCCGAGAACTTCAAGGACGTCCTGGCTGTTGAGGCGTCGTCCGACCTTGATCGCGAGACATTCACGCGTGAACTCGTCGATAACGGTGAGCATGCGGAACTTGCGATTGTCGCGCGTTCGATCCTGAACGAAGTCGTAAGCCCAGACATGGTTCAGGTGCTGCGGCCGGAGGCGAACGCAGGAGCCGTCATTCAGCCACAGACGGCTGCGTTTTGGTTGTCTCACCGGCACTTTCAGGCCCTCGCGCCGCCAGATCCGAGCAACGCGCTTGTGGTTCACATGCCAGCCAGCGTTCTTGAGCAGCTTCGCGATCCGCTTGTAGCCGTAGCGCCCGTACCGGGTCGCCAGCTCGATGATCGCAAAGGTCAGCGCGTCCTCATCGTCGCGGCGCTTCGGCTTTCGCCACTGCGAAGATCGATGTTGCTCCAGAACACGGCAGGCCCGGCGCTCCGATACGCCGAGCCGGCCGCAGGCATGGTCGATGAACTCACGCTTGCGCGAGGGCCCTACCAGTTTCCCGAGGCGGCCTCTTTCAAGATCGCCTTGTCGAGTTCGGCGTCCGCCAGAAGACGCTTCAGCCGGGCGTTCTCTTTCTCAAGATCCTTCAGGCGCTTCGCCTGATCGATCTTCATCCCGCCGAATTCCTGACGCCAGCGGTAGTACGTGATCCTGTTTACGCCGAGCCGACGGATCACCTCGCCGACCTTCACGCCTTCGGCCAGATAAACTTCGGCCTCGCGCAGCTTCGATATGATCTCCTCCGGGGAATAGCGCTTTCCCGACATCCTTTCCTCCTTCGATGCAGCAAGTTGTACTAGGTTAAGGCGGCTGCGTTCAAAGGGGTCGGGTCAGTGCCTCTTCCTGAAGTGGGGATTGCTAGCGATCCTATGTAGTCACCACTCGCACCGTCGCCTTTGAAGCTGCCAATTTGAGCCGTGCCCCCCACTTTCGAGCCTGAATTTGGAACCGGGGCTTCTGGCCCTTCTTCATCGTCAACCGCCTGCAATCCTGTCGGGTCAATTGCGTTCACGGGATCATTGTGGACATAGGCGTATAGATTGAGCTGGTCTTCGTAGCCGATGGGGTCGGTCGAGACGAACCGGCCTATGACCGCGCTGTAGTAGCGCGCCTGCATGTAGATGAGGCCTGAGTGCTCATCAAAGATATGGCCGGTGAACCCCGTGTTGTTCTTGTTTTCCGCCGGCCCATTCATGACGCCGCCGAAGGGGCGATAGCTCTCGCGCCAGGTGACAATTCCGGTGTCGTCAGCTCCGCCGGTCGCTGAGCCGAGATGATCCGTTAGAAGATAGGTTTCAGCATAGCTCGCCC
The DNA here is from genome assembly GCA_937895955.1 of uncultured Alphaproteobacteria bacterium. GTDB lineage: Bacteria > Pseudomonadota > Alphaproteobacteria > Caulobacterales > Parvularculaceae > Amphiplicatus. The sequence goes on from CALAZI010000111.1 coordinate 2,127, forward strand.
CGCCGCCCGCTGACGCCGGCGATGCGCATGCCGGCCGGACATTCCAGCAAGGCGTATGCCCCGCCTTCTCCTCCGATAAGATTCGGGTCCACATAATCGCTCGCGTTTGCGGTCGCGTTCACAATGACAGAGATCATCGTCCCGAGCGCCGCGCCAAAAAGTCCATTGAATTTTTTTTGCATGACGGCTTCTCCTAATTGGGACTAAAAGCGAACTTGCTCGCCGGGATAGCGGCTCCGACAAGCGGCTTCATCGTAATCGTTGTGCGTTCGATCTGCCCCCCTGCCGCATTCGACGGCGTATCCTCGACGATCTTCCTGACCAGAAAGTCCTTTGTGCCGACCCAGAGCGTCGTCATGCGATCCGCATCCCCCCAATGATTAAGCCGGATGCGGGCGCCGATCCGGTAATGGCACTGGCCGTCGATCACTTCGTGGCCGAGAAGGCTTGGCTCCCTCATTGAGCGCACTGGTCCCTCAAGACCGCTATCCCAGAACAGCATCGGCGCGATCACGAGCACTGCATTCATTGTCGGCGCCGCTGATACGCCGAAGGCGTGCGCGCCCTCGCCTTCACGATACTCTTCATGAACGCCTGTCGCCGACCACCAGGTATTGAACCGCGCTTCCGGCGACCAGACTACGAAGGACTCGTCCGCGCCCTCTCGGCGGAATTCGAACAGAAACCTCTTTGGCCTCGAATACCGCGTCCGAAACGCCGCGCGCTCAACAATCATCGCGGCGCCGGGCGGCTTCAGTTCAACAGTGACGGTTCCCTCGTCGGAATAAGTCGAAGCCGTGACATAGGCGTTGCCGACACGCTTGTAGATTTCAGCGCCGGGCGGACGCGGGAGGATTCCCTTGGCGGGAGCGACAAAGGATGCGCAGGCATCTGGCGACTTTTCAGGCCCAGTCGCTCCCGTTAGTGATGCTAGAAGCGCTGCGGCGATCAACGAAATGCTCATTGGCTCATTCCTCCCGGCAGCGCGATGCCGAGGCAGGCGCCGCGCGCACCGCTCGACGTCATGCGGTTGACGCACGCCTCCCCGCCGCCGTTCGTGGTGGCGCCAGCTGAAAATGCCTGACCGCCATTGTTCTGGAGCGTCGTGACATTGCCGCCGACGCCCGACGATGATTGCGTCAGATAGGCGATGGGCTTGCCGCCATTATAGACAGCGACTGTTCCGCCGCGTTGCTCTGCGACCATGCCAGCGAGCGCATCGCCGGCGGGACCAAAAACGGAAACATTCCGCGCCGCGCCGTTCATGTTGCCGGCGAGCTGGCCCGCGGCGTCCATGACCGCCAGGACACCGCCGCCGCCCGATGCCTCCACGAGGCCGCCGACGAGTTGGTCCGAGCCGTTATAGATGCGCACGCCGAAGCCCGAGGTGGTGCTCGAGGCGATTGTCACGCGCGCGCCGCCGCTACTCGCACGAGCCACGCTGTCCGTAACGCGCAAAATGACTTTTCCATCCTTGCCGACGACGTCAAAAGGCGCACGCACTCTTGACGCCATCGATGTTGGGGCCTTCGAAGTACCGGCGGACTTTCCTTCGAGTTCGGCGATACGCGCATGAAGTCGGTTTCGTTCCGTCTGGGCGATGTTCCGCGTTTGCGCCAATTCCGAGTCGAGCTTGCCGATGCGCCGTTCCAACGTCTCAACCCTGCCGCGGAGTGCAGCGACATCCGGGTCCTCACCGGGGGCCTCGTCGATGTCAGCTTCCCAAGACGCAAACTTGTATTCCCGCTCACCGGTCTTGCATGCGATCGCCGGGATTTGCGGAAAGCCGGGAGGATTGGGCATCAACCGCATTGCGCCGTCCGCCCTGGCGCACACGCGGATGGGCTCATCCGCAAGGGCGGGACCCGTTGCGAGCGCAACAAATATGGCGATAGCCAGAGCCGGTGTTCGCACGACAGACCTCATTGCTTCACGATTTCAACACGTCGGTTTCGCGCGCGCCCTGCGGGCGACGCGTTATCGGCGACCGGGGCGCCTTCACCAAAGCCGTCGGAGGTCATTCTCGACGCTGCAACGTTCCATCGACTGACGAGAGATTGCTGAACTGCGAATGCGCGGGCTCTCGACAGTTTGAGGTTTGCGACGTCGCCGCCGACATTATCGGTGTGCCCAACGATTGAAATCCGCCAGTCGGGGTTTCGTTTCAGCATTTCAGCGACCGCCGTGAGCGTCACATCTGACTCACGGCGCAAGCGGGCGCTGCCGAAGGAGAAATAGACCGCGTGCAGGTCGACCGCGCCGTCTTTCTCGATCTCGGCCTCGAGAACCTCCGCCAGTTGCCTCGCAAGCGAGGCCTCTCCGTCGAGGTCTGGTTCTGGCAAAGATCCTTCCATCGCAGGCAAGTCGCCAGCCCCCGACGCCGGCTGCTGCTTCGACTCGGCCCTGCCGGCGCAATTTGTTTCAATCTTGATGACGTCAAAGCGCTCGCGGTCCGCAGGCGCCTGCTCGGAAATCCCCAGCATTTTTGCAACTTCGGGACTGACACTGACGCTGCCGACGCCAAATCGGTATTGCAGGACCAGCGGGTTCTTCTCGTCGTCAAGAATGACAAGGCGCGTCCGATCGCCAAAATAATCGCCGCCGACCTCGATCGCCGGCAAGGTCACTTGGCGAGAATCCACAAGGACGGAAAAGCTGGTCGCGCCGTCTGAGATTTTGGTCAATGGAGCGACCAGCGCATTGTCCCACAAGTTCGGGTGATCATCTCTGTCCAGCGACGGTCGCTCAGTGAACGGTAGAAAGATTCCAAGTTCCGCCGACGCGCCACGCTTCAGTCGGCGAAAAACGTCGCTCGATATTGATATTGCAGTGGCGCTAGGCGCAGAGACCGGCAATAGCGGATCATATTGCTGCAAGTAAAGCGTCGCCGATTCCAGATCCGCTTTGGCGACCGTCCTATCCATTTCGTAGCGGACGAGTTTTGGCGGATCGCTCGACAGAAAATCCGAGACAAGACGTTCATTTGAATAATGCAGCGTCACATCTTCTTCCGTGACGCTGGTGATCCGCTTGATCGATTCGTAATCACCGCTTTCCTGAACGACGGCTGTGACGATCGTCAACCCTTCGCACACGGGAATCGCCGGAGCGCTCGACGCCATGGCCGCAGCCAATAGTGGAAATGCCAGCATCCGCGCCTCACTCGGGCTTTCTATCGAAGGCCGCGCAATCACCGCCGCTCACAGGATCATATTGTTCAAAGCAAAGTTTCACGCGATAGCCGATCGAATCCTCAACGAGAGGCAGCCTGATCTGATGCCATCCCGCAATGGTCGCGCCGCTTGAAAGAATTGCGCGCGATCCGCATGCGCGGATCTGCCGCCATTCCCCGTCTTTGAGTTTCGTCGCGCCGATCTCCCGAATTTCGGTCAGCGCGGTGAGCGAAACGCCGGAGCGTGTCTCGAAGTCCTGCGCCGCGTTAAAGGCGTCGATGACGAATTCAACCACTTCTGCATCGTCGCATGCCGGCTCTTCGAATGCAGCGTCAACCTCGTCAGCTGGCGTTGCCGCGGGCGCAGCATTGTTGACTTGTGCGGAAGCAGAATTCGAAGCGCTATCGTCACCGCAGGACGCCAGCGAAAGCGCGGCACAGAATATCAACAACTTTTTCATCTGACGCCTCCGACGGCTCCGTTTGTCGGGAGGGTTGTGAAAACATCTACGAAGTTCCCCCATCCTTCGCCGATCTGGACGGGCCCTTCCCATTTGACTGACCCTACACGGCTCATGCTTACGACAGGCTCTCCAACGCCGATTGTTGAAAGGCGATACCAGTAGAGTTTTCCTGCGGGATCGACGGCGTAAATTATGTTTTTCTTGGATGCGAAGACTTTCGTGAAGTGTCCCCAGCCTTCGCCGACTTGGCGATACTGGCCGGTAGGGAAACTATCCCAGAGCGATGAACCATCTGCGTGCCCGCTGTGGCGCCATTGGAAGAGTAAGCCGTCGTTGCGAATGGCGAATATCTCGCCGCCGCCTGCAGAAAACACTTTTCGAAAGCCAGACCAACCCGAACCGACGACGGTCGGGCCTTTCCATGCCGGCGTTCCATGCAACGCGTCATCATGCTTGAACCAGAGCAATTCACCCTTCCGATTAATCGCATAAATGACGTCATCGCCGCCGCCGAAAACGTGTTCGTAATCGTTCCAGCCGCTAGCGACAGTCTTGGGCCCCTCCGCGAGGCCGCCGGTCGCGCTAAATCGCGTCCAGTCGAGACGTCCGTCCTGGCGCACGCAATATATGCCAAACCCGGCCGAGAATGCGCGCGCGCATCCCCAATCAACACCGGCGGTTTCATCGGTCGGGCCCCGCCACATATTTACGACGCGCGCCCGCGTTTTGGCTTGCGACGCGAACGATCCGTCATCGTCGTTGTCTTTGGCGACTGCAGCCGCCATGAACGGGCCGCCGGGCGCTGTGGTATTTTTCAGGACGTAGCGGAACAAATGACCGTCGTTGCGCCGCGCGTAAATGACGTCGTCCGGAAATTCGCCGGGCGCTCCCTTTCCAAAACCGCCCTTCTCGATTTCGCTTTGCACCGGCTTTACCGGCGGCGGAAGCGCCGCGAGTTCGCGGATTTGCGATAGCACCGGCTCGACTGGCGCGTCGGCGCATTCAGGCGCATCGCTAACCCACCGCCAGGGGGAATATCCGGCGGGCTGGGACCCAGGGCCACGCCAATCGCCGCACGCCTGACCCTCGACGCAGGTCAAGCGGCATTTTGAATGGACGCCAACGAGGTGCCGCCCTGTCCGGCTTACCATGAAGGACGGTCCGCCGCTGTCTCCTCCCGCTAACTTTCCCGCGTCCGATGACCCAAACCAGTAAAGGTCGGGATCGGTCCGGCTCATTTGCGCCCTGCCGAATCGAAACTGGCCATCGCTTTGTGACGGTGTCGCGCCAACGGCGAATTTGTGGATTCCGCGACCATAGAGCTCTAGCGCGAGGAGATCCCATTCCGGATAAGGATCGGAGCAGCAGAAATTCTGTTCGAAGCCGGTCGTTTTGCCGTGGGCTGTCATAGGAGACGCCAGACGGACAATCGCGATATCCATCGGCCTGAAGCTAACGATCTGAGCCGCGCGGATCATTTCGCCGGCGCCCCAGCTTGCGGTGATGTTGAGGCTGCGCCAGTCCATGTTGCGGAATCCGCCCGGCGCGGCAGGATCGGCGCTGTCGATGCAGTGAGCGGCCGTCAGCACCCATTGGTTGTTGATCAACGAGCCGCTGCAGCCGCTGTCGAGGGTCACGAGGCCGAGGTTCTCGCGCACGATAGGATTGATTGGCTCGCCGCTCACCAGCTCTTGCCCGACCTGCCCGATCGGCCCGTCTTCGACCTGTGCGTAGACGCCACCGTGCGCCCAGCTTGTTAGAATGAAAGTTAATAGGACCGTTTTGATGATCCGCATTGCACACTCTCCGCGTTGGCGGACATTGCAGACGGATCGCGCCTCCGGTCGCTAGGAGTAAGGCATGATCATTGACCGATGAATCGCCGATTTTTGGCCGAGGATGGCGAAATTCCGCCACGTCAGCCGACGCTCACGTCTATTGTCGGGCCTCCGGGGCGCCGGTCGTGGTCGATGCCATCATCGCCCGCAGGCGGCCAATGAAGCCGTATTCCCGTTCAAACCGAACGAGCGCGGCGCGGTTCTCGGTTCGGATATCTTCCATCATCGACCGGAATTCGGGCTCATCCCGCAATGGCGCGAGAAAACCGTTCTCGGCATCGATCGCGGGCGCCGGCGCATAGTTGACCCAGGTGTAGGTCCTCGGGAAGCGCCAGCCTGCGGCGCGCGCCTTTCGAAGTTCCTCAATCGCGCGATTGGTTTCTCCTGCCTGCGCGAACAGTATGGCGAGACCCAGATAGCGACGCTGGGCGGCAGTTTCACCCGGGTACAGCCGATTAACAGCCGGGACGAGCGCCATTAGCACGCGGCGGGAATTCTCCTGCTCGCCCGTTTGACGCAGCGCCATGCCGTAAATGTGGGCGCCGATGACCTCCGGCAGTGATTTCACCGCCGCAAGGCGATCGTCGCTCCAGGCTGCAATATCGGGGTAGGCCTCGATCACGAGCCGAAGGGCTGCTTCCGGTTCGCTGGCAAACAAAGCGACGCCGGCGCCAAATACGCTGGAACCTTCCACACGAGAATAATCGACACCGGCCATTTGCGAGAAGGCGCCAACTGAGTCCCCGTCGAGCCAGCCCAAATACACCTCCTGACGTTTCGGCAGAAAAAGCAGCGGATCGGGCGCCGGATGCGCATATAGAAATCGCGCCTCTTCGACCGCACCGAAATCGGCAAGCAAGCCGGCGATCAGCAACCGGTCCGGTCTTGTGGCAATGTCTTCGCCGATTGCGCCGAAGGCATAACGGCCGAGCTTGTCGAGATCCGAACCGGCGCGCGCAAGCTCGATGGCGCCGCGAATGCCGCGCGCAGGCTCAAGAAGCAACAATTTGTCGAACTGTTCAAATGCCTCCTCGACATAGCCGCGATTGGCGAGCTCGGTCGCCAGATCGAGGCGAGCCGCGTAGAATAACGGATCCTGCTCAGTGAGATTGCGTAAGAGGCTCAATTTGCGGTCGGGATCAGTTTCGAGACGGGCGCGGGCGCGCAGCGCCTCGCTGTTTGTCGGATCGAGCGCTAGCGACCGGTCAAAGAACTCCCGGGCCGCGGAAGCGTCAGGACCTTCATCACTCAGGCCGAACGCCGCCTCAATCCACCCTTGCGCAAAGAGAACAGGCGCGCTGCCGGGCGCATTCTCAACGGCGACCGCCAGCGCCTCCTTTGCTCGTTGTTCGGCATTCGACGGACGCAACTCAGCAATCGCGATTGCAAGATAGGCGCTTGCCGCCGCATAATCCGGATCAAGGCGGACAGCCGCCTCGAACGCATTGCGGGCTTCCGGCCATCCTCCATCGAAATACCGCGCCTGCAAATGCCCTACGCCGATCAGAAACAGTTCATGCGCGCGGGGATCAACAACGGTTTGAGCTTCCACCGGCGCGGCGCGCCCTGCGAATGCAGGGATGGACAGCATGACATCACGCGCGATTTCAGACTGAAGTTCCAGCAGAGATTCGGTCCTCCGGTCGAATACTTCTGACCATACCTGATAACCTGTTGCGCCATCTGTCAGTTGAGCGGTGATGCGCATAGCGTCGCCCTCTCTCAATACTGCGCCTTCCAGCACATATTGAACATCTAGCGCCGTCGCGATTTCCTGCGCCGAGAGCGACTTCCCTTTAATCTGAAATGATGATGCGCGCCCCGGCGCGTCAACGCCTTCAATCGCCCCGAGACGGATTATCAGCTCGTCGGTCAGACCATCGACAAAAAACTCGTAATCCCCATTCGGTGAATGATTCACGAAGGGCGCCACGCCGATCGATATTCTCTGTTCCTCTGATGACGAAACAAAATTTCGCGGATTTGGCGCCGGTCTGGTAATCAGCCAGAAACCAGATGCAGCCATCAATGTAATTGCCGCTGCAAGCCCCAGGCGACGAACTAAGCGGTTGTTCGTCTCGAGCGAAGCTCCGCCATCTGGAGCCGCGTGTGATGTCTCACTGTATTGCTCCGCCTCAACAAGGCGGTAGCCGACACGCGGCAGCGTCTCGATAGAGTAAGGCGGCGGCGTAAAGGCGCTTGCGGCTTTCCTCAACGCAGCGATGCAGCGGTGAATGGCGTCGTCAGAAACGGCGCGGCCCGACCAACACATCTCGATAAGATCATCGCGAGAAAGCGCTTCACCCTTCGCTTTCCAAAGCGCGAGCAGCACTTGCATGACCCGCGGCTCGACCCGGACTTCGGCATCTTTTTCGCCAATCTGACACGCAGCAGGATCGACTGGAACAGCGCCAATCCTGAAGCGCGGTTCGCCCGCAAGATCGATTGTCGTCGTCGACTGACTCATATCCTCTCGGACACCTTTTTTTTGTTCAGAACCACGGTTTCAAAGCGATATTCGCCGCGCGTCTCCTGTCATATTAGCCTCCAACTGCTTCAGGTCGGAACTCGATTCCGAGGACCGGCGTAAACTTCTCGCCGCCCCGGCGTATCCTCAGATCTGCGACCAAATGCAAAGCGGATTGAAGCTTCATTTGGCGACACCTCTCGGCCGAAGTTCCAAATACATCGCCAAGCAATTCAAGACCTGACCGCCTTAGGACTTAGCCTCAGCCATGCAGCCAACTGGTACAATCGTTGGTAGCGATCCAGCAGATTTGGATTTATTCTTTTGAAATCAATTGCTTAATCAGCATTCCCGACTCCGCCCCTGGGGCACCATCAAACGACAATAGTTTCAAAGAATTAGGGAAGCGCTTTGCCGGCCGCGTCCGATCCCGAACGGCCTGAGCAAATCGGCGGCGCGCACCGCGCCAACCCGCCCTACGGCGCGAAGCGCCATTGCTGAACAAGAGGCGGCGCGCTCTACCGCTTCAACGGTCTCAGGCCCTCAGCACACGCCCCTTATCGGCGTAAATCCTCGATGCACACGCATGCACCAAATGGCGCCACCTTGCACATGGGTGGCGCCATCAAAACCCGCATAAAACCTGACGTGCAGACCCGCGATGCACCATCGCTTTCATCTTGCCGTTGTCACTCCTCTTCTGAACCCACAGCCTTCTCAGCCGCAGCAAGCACCGGGCCTACTTCACTTTCGAGGCGCAACAGTAAGCGATCAATCTCTTCGCGCTCGCCCTCATTAACTGGTCGCCGTTCGTCAAGTCGCACGGCATTAATGGTCTCCAGATTTAGGTAAACTTCCTCAATGTTTTTTAAATGTGGCCGAATTTCCGATCGGACTAGGTCAACTGCGTTGACTACCGCTTGAAGGCCAATTTTCCCTCCGTGATATTCCCGAATTGCGCGAAGCGCTTGGTTCAATATTCTTCGATCCGTCATGCGATTCACCGGTCGAGCTCGCGAGGCGTGGTTATCGCAGTGACCACCCGCCCTTGATCGTTCACAACTGCCGATACTCCATTTGTAGTGTCGTTGAAAACGGTCGTCCCCGGGCTGCTTCCGAGAGAAGACGAACCGGTCGCAATCGCGTTCTCAACAGCGGAAGGTGGGATGCCTCTGCCTTGCATCTGGTCGAATGCATGGCCGCTGAATTCACGGCCTCCGACTGATCCCGCAGCGTTCGTTCCAGGTGCAACGTCCATAGGCGAACCGCGACTACCTGTTGGCGTCGAAGCAGGGACATCGCCGGCACCCCTAGCGAGACCGCCGGCTAAATTGTCAGCCGCTGCGGCGAGCCCACCAAGCCCAAGTCCCGCGCCAGCCGCGTCACCCATCGTGAACTCGCCGGCGCCGACGGCGAATTCTGTTGCGGCAACGGGATTTGCCAGTGCGAGTCCGCCCAGCTGTATCGCAGCTGCGCCGGCGACAAATGCGGCGGCGGGAATAGCGACCGCCGGATTGTCTTTGGCGAAGCTCGCAAGCGCGGCGTTACGCTGGTCCATGATGAAGTCGGCTGCCTGTTCGCCATTCGGATCCGTCTTATTCACCGGATCGTTGTGGACATAGGCGTAGAGGTTGAGCTGGTCTTCGTAGCCGATGGGGTCGGTTGAGTAGAAGCGGCCGGTGACCGGATGGTAATAGCGCGCCTGCATGTAGACGAGGCCGGATCGGAGATCGAGCACATGGCCGGTGAAGCCGGTGTTGTTGATGTTCGCCGCCGGCTCGTCCTTGATGTCGCCGAAGGGGCGATAGCGCTCGCGCCATTGGACGACGCCCGCGGCGTTCGCCCCGCCGGTCGCCGAGCCCAGATGATCGGTCAGGAGGAAGGTTTCCGCGTAGCTTGCGCCAGAGCCGGAAACCCGCGCGACGTTCAGCCCGCCGACGCGAATATAGTCGTCATCCTTGGTCGGGTCGCTGGCGTTGTGGCGATAGATGAGACCGCCGGTCTTCGAGTAGAAGGAATAGACCGTCTCTCCCGCCTCGACCATTTTGACGCGCTTGAAATTGCCGTCATAGGCGTAAGACGCCGAAGCCGGCGCAGCGAGGCACGCCATCGTCAGGATAAGGAGGATAAAAGCGGCGAGCCGGCGCATGTCGCGAGCCTATGCCGAAACCACGCCGCAGTCACGCACGAGCGAAGACGGCGGGCCCGCGCCCGCCGCGCCAACCCGCCCTACGGCGCGAAGCGCCATTGCTGATCCGTCAACAGTCGCCGCCGCCGGTCGCGCAAATTCACCGTGAAAGATTGAGCCGCGAATAGCCGCGAAGGTCGCGCCCGGTACGTAAAGTCGGCGGCGATTCGGCATCGCGAATTTATTCTTCGACCCTCCGCCGAGATCAAGAGCGGCGGGTATCGCTCCGCTCAACCCGCCCTACTTGCTGAATCGACGTGCAGACAAGGACTTACGGGGCAGCATGCACCAGTCCTTTCATCTTGCGATCCAACAAAATCAGCACCACTCACGACGCAATGAACACCAGCACTTCGTTCGACTTCAACGAAAGCTTGCCCCAGTCTCCTGACATGAGGATTTGATCACCATCTCGATCAAAAACGTCGATGTTGCCGAGATCGATTTCATTATTAGCGTCGAAACTGACGGTTGACGACCTGTAGAATTGCACATCGGTGCAATTGTTTAGCCGCAATATTCCACGGCGGTAGCAATACCTCTCACCGCTTTTGGGCTTAGCGTAGAAGGGATGGCTTTCCCGCAGCACGAACTCCATTTCGAACTGTATTTCTGAGGGGCGCTCTCGTATTTCCAGCACGTAAGAATCTTCCAGGTAGATATCTGAGAGCGCTTTTACCCATTCAAAATACTTCATTGTCTGTCATCTATTATCGGGGTGTGATTTTCAGGGCTCTTTCGCGTCACAGGGTCGCCTGCGGGGTTCACCCGTTGGCCATTTGAATCTTTCAATTCTACATGAGGACCACCACTGCCAGCAAGTAGGGCGGGTTGAGCGGAGCGATACCCGCCGTCACGGGTCGTAGAGAT